>NZ_JBLRPR010000006.1:0-144186 GCF_047915665.1 Neisseria sp. LACPHL-SPEC-2024-00856 | reverse complement strand
GTTGAGTTTCAGCCATTTCTAATAAATTCTTGCAACTTTGAGTTCCCGGATTCCCGCCTGCGCGGGAATGACGGGATTTCTGTTTTTGATTTTTTTGTTTTTGGGGAATGACGGGATTTGAGGTTGCGGGCATTTATCGGGTAAAACGGAAATTAAGCGTTGCGAAAATTTATCCGAAATCACAGCAACTTTTCCGCGTCATTCCCGCGAAAGCGGGAATCCAGGTTTGTTGAGTTTCAGCCATTTCTAATAAATTCTTGCAACTTTGAGTTTCCGGATTCCCGCCTGCGCGGGAATGACGAATCCATCCGCACGGAAACCTGATCCTGTCATTCCCACGAACCTACATTCCGTCATTCCCACGAAAGTGGGAATCTAGAACGCAGGGTTGAAGAAGCCATTTTATTTGATAAGTTCCTGCACCGACAGACCTAGATTCCCGCCTGCGCGGGAATGACGGGTTTCAAGATGACGGTGTTATCGGGAATGACGGTTCAGGTATTTTCTTACGCCCGCCCTGCGCCTGTAAACGGTAAGTGCATCAAAAATGCCGTCTGAAAGGTTTTCAGACGGCATTTCCGATCGGCAAAATCAGTCGGCAACAGCCATCAGGCTGGCGTTGCCGCCAGCGGCTGTGGTGTTGACGCTGCAAGAGATTTCTTCAAACACTTGCAGGATGTCCAAGCCTTGTTCGGACGGGAGGATGCGGATGAGTGCACCGTCGCGGTTTGCCAGCTCTTGCTTGCGGCTGCTGTCCAGCGGGCTTAGGGCGGCAACGTGGTTAACACCCGTGTTTTCAGGCTTGCTGCTGACTTGCAGCAGGCCTTCGAGGTCGGCGGTGTAGGCGGCAAGCGGGCTGTCGGTTTCGACGACGGTTTGGATGCCTGCGGCGGCAAGTTCGGTCAGGGCGCAGAAGGCTTGCAGGAGGCTGCCGCCGTGTACCCAGACGCGTTTGGGCGCGCGCCAGCTCAGGGCGTTGCGTTCGCCGGTCGGGCCGACCAAGACGGATTCTGCTTGGCGCAGGGTGCGGATGCGGGCGTGTCCCAATGCCGATGCCGCTGATTTTTTCTCTTCCGCATTAAACGGCAGCTTGTGAATCAGGGCTTCGAGGCGTTTGAGCGCGGCTTCGTCCGCTTGTCCGATGCGGCTCAGCGGCGGGGCGACCCATTCGGGGATGCGGGTCAGTTTTTGCAGGTAGAAAGAGCCGCCTGCTTTCGGACCCGTACCGGACATGCCGTGTCCGCCGAACGGTTGTACGCCGACGACCGCGCCGACGATGTTGCGGTTGACGTAAACGTTACCCGCTTCGATGCGTTCGCGGATGCGTTTGACCGTGCCTTCGATGCGGCTGTGTACGCCGCTGGTGAGCGCGTAGCCTTTGCTGTTGATTTGGTCGATGATTTGGTCAAGCTCGTCGGCTCGGTAGCGGACAACGTGCAACACCGGGCCGAAGACTTCGCGGGTGAGTTCGTTCAAGTTGTTGAGCTCGAACAAAATCGGCAGTACGAAGGTGGATTTCGCAGAATCAACGTCGGAAGCGGCTTTGACTTCGTGGTAAGACTTGGCAACACCTTTCATTTTGTTGATGTGCGATTGCAGGTTTTGCTGCGCTTCGGCATCGATGACGGGGCCTACGTCGGTAGTGAGCTGAACGGGTTTGCCGACGACCAATTCGTCCATCGCGCCTTTGATGATGGCGAGCATCTTGTCGGCAACATCTTCTTGAACGCAAAGGATGCGAAGGGCGGAGCAGCGTTGTCCTGCGCTGTCGAAGGCGGAGTTGAGCACGTCCAAGCAAACCTGCTCGGGCAGCGCGGTGGAATCGACAATCATGGCGTTTTGACCGCCTGTTTCGGCAATCAAGACGGGGCTGTCGTCGCGTTTGGCAAGGGCTTTGTTAATCAGTTGCGCCACTTCGGTCGAGCCGGTGAAAATCACGCCGCCGATGCGTGGATCGCCTGTCAGCGCCGCGCCGACATCGCCTGCACCGAGGACAAGCTGCAAGGCGGAAGTCGGAATGCCCGCTTCGTGCATCAGGGAAACGGCGTAACCGGCAATCAGGCTGGTTTGTTCGGCAGGTTTGGCGATGACGGTGTTGCCGGCTGCCAATGCGGAAACGACTTCGCCGGTAAAGATGGCGAGCGGGAAGTTCCACGGGCTGATGGCGACAATCGCGCCGACGGCTTCGGCATCTTTGGGCAGGGTGTGTTCGGCTTCGTTTGCATAGTAGCGGCAGAAATCGACGGCTTCGCGCACTTCGGCAATGGCGTTGTTCAGCGTTTTGCCCGCTTCGCGCACGGCAAGCATCATCAGCGCGGGGGTGTGCTGTTCGAGCAGGTCGGCGAAACGGCGCAGGCAGGCGGCGCGTTCGGCGGCAGGTGTCGCACTCCATTCGGGGAACGCGGCAACGGCTGCGCCAACCGCTTCTTGGGCAAGCGCGGCATCGGCAAAGCTGACTGTGCCGACGATGTCGTCGTGGTCGGCAGGGTTTTTAATCGGTTGCGCTTCGCCGACATCGCGGGCTTTGCCGTTGACGATGGATGCGGCATGGAAGTCTTGCGCGGCGGCTTTGTTCATCTGTTCTTGAAGCTGCTGCAATACGTTTTCGTTGCTCAAGTCCACGCCTTGCGAGTTCAGACGGCATTTGCCGTACAAATCGCGCGGCATCGGCAGGGCGTTGTGCAGGTGGATGCCTTGTTCGGCGATGGTGTCAAACGGGCTGCGGATGAGCGTGTCGATGCTGATGTTTTCATCAACGATTTGGTTGACGAAAGATGAGTTCGCGCCGTTTTCCAACAGGCGGCGCACCAAGTAGGCGAGCAGGGTTTCGTGTGTGCCGACCGGGGCGTACACGCGCACGCGGCGACCTAGGTTTTGCGGACCGACGACTTGGTCGTACAGGGTTTCACCCATACCGTGCAGGCATTGGTGTTCAAAATCTTTGCCTTTGCCCATTTGGTAGATTGCGCCCAAGGTGTAGGCGTTGTGCGTGGCAAATTGCGGGAATACCGCGTCTTGCGCGGAAAGCAGTTTGCGCGCACAGGCGAGGTAGGAGATGTCGGTGTGGACTTTGCGGGTGTAGGTCGGATAGCCGTTCAAGCCGTCCACTTGCGCCCATTTGATTTCGCTGTCCCAATACGCGCCTTTGACGAGGCGGATCATCAGTTTTTGGTTGTTGCGGCGGGCAAGGTCGATCAGGTAGTCGATAACGAACGGACAACGTTTTTGATAGGCTTGGACAACGAAACCGATGCCTTTGTAGCCTGCCAAATCGGGATCGGAAACGAGTGCCTCCATCAAATCCAAAGACAGCTCCAAGCGGTTGGCTTCTTCGGCATCGATGTTGATACCGATATCGTATTTTTTGCCCAAAAGGAACAATTCTTTCAGGCGTGGCAACAGTTCGCCCATCACGCGGCCGTGTTGGGCGCGCGAGTAGCGCGGATGGATGGCGGAGAGTTTGACGGAAATGCCGTTGCCTTCGTAAACGCCTTGTCCTGCCGCATCTTTGCCGATGGCGTGGATGGCTTCGACATAGTCGCGGTAGTAGCGGTCGGCATCGGCTTGGGTGTAGGCGGCTTCGCCCAACATATCGAAGGAGAAGCGGTAGCCCATTTTTTCGCGTTCTTTGCCGTTTTGCAGGGCTTCTTCAATGGTCTGTCCGGTGACGAACTGTTTGCCCAAGAGGCGCATGGCGTAATTCACGCCTTGGCGGATGAGCGGTGCGCCGCCTTTGCTGATCAGGCGGCTGAGTGCGGAACTCATTTGTTTGTCGTTTGTGGCGGTCAGTTTGCCGGTAATCAGCAGGCCCCAGGCGGCGGCGTTGACGAAGAGGGAAGGGCTGTTGTTCAAATGGCTTTTCCAGTTGCCGTCTGAAATCTTGTCGGCAATCAGGCGGTCGCGCGTGGCGTTGTCGGGGATACGCAGCAGGGCTTCTGCCAGACACATCAGCGCGATGCCTTCTTCGCTGGAGAGTGAAAACTCGTGCATCAGCGCATCCACGCCGCCGGCTTTGGTGCGGCCGGCGCGGACTTGGGTAACCAAACGGCGGGCAAGCTCGGAGGCGGCGTTGCGCTCTTCGTCACTCATCTGTGCACGTTGCAACATATCCTGTACGGCTTCGATTTCATTACGGCGGTAGGCATCGGTTATCGCTTGGCGCAGGGCAGTTTGTGCCGGAAATGCAAAATGAAACATTTTTTGGATTCTCCAAAGTTTTTCGGGGGGTTCAGACGGCATCGGTGCGGCCTGAATACGGTAATATCGTAATAAATCCGCAGATGAAATACAAGGCTTCAAATGCGGGCAGGGTAGGTGCTTCCGTTTCTTTGAAAATGAAACGGGTAAAACACAAATAAGGCCTGTATGCAGGCAAGGTTTATTTGTGTTTGACCCGGAAACGGGTTCAGACGGCACGAACCGGGATGCCGTGCCGTCTGAAAGGGGTTTATCGGGCGGCGCGGTAATCTGCGTCGGCTTTTTCAAAACGTTCTTGGATTTCGCGCGAAGGTTCTTTGTTGAACAGGGAAACCAACACGGCAATGATTAAGCAAACAATAAAGCCCGGGACGATTTCGTACATCGTCAACAAGCCGTTTTCGCCTGCCGCTTGAGCCGGTTTTTTTACCCATTCCGCCCATACGACTACGGTTAAGGCACCTGCAACCATACCCGACAACGCGCCGTAGGCAGTGATGCGTTTCCACAATACGGACAGAATCACAATCGGGCCGAATGCCGCACCGAAACCTGCCCACGCGTAAGACACCAGTCCCAATACTTTGCTGTTCGGATCGGAAGCAATCAGGATGGAAATCACGGCAATCGCCAAGACCATCAGGCGGCCGACCCATACCAGTTCCGACTGTTGCGCGTTTTTACGCAAAAAGCCTTTGTAGAAGTCTTCGGTAATCGCGCTGGAGCAAACCAAAAGCTGGCAGGACAGGGTGGACATCACCGCCGCCAAAATCGCGCTCAAAATAATGCCGGCAATCCAAGGGTTGAACAGCAGGGTGGAAAGCGCGATGAAGATGCGTTCGTGGTTGCCGCTCATAGAAGAAACTTTGTCGGGATTTGCACCGAAATACGCAATGCCGAAATAACCGACCGCTACCGCGCCCGCAAGGCACAACGCCATCCAAGTCATGCCGATGCGGCGTGCGGATACCAGCGATTTCGCGCTTTCGGCGGCCATAAAGCGCGCCAAAATGTGCGGCTGTCCGAAATAGCCCAAGCCCCATGCGGCGGTGGAAATGATGCCGATGACGGTCGTACCGGCAAACAGACTGCCGTATTCTTTGCCCGTGCCTGCGGCGACGTTTTGAATCGCGGCAGACATCTGTTCCGCGCCGCCCAAGCCCAGATAGACCATCACCGGCGTTAAAATCAGGGCGAAAATCATCAAAGAAGCCTGTAACGTATCCGTCCAGCTGACCGCCAAGAAGCCGCCCAAGAAGGTATAGGCGATGGTCGCGCCCGCGCCCAGCCACATTGCCTGATTGTAAGTCATACCTTCAAACAGGCTTTGGAACAGGGTTGCGCCCGCCACAATGCCCGAGGCGCAATAAATCGTGAAGAAAAACAGGATA
The DNA here is from genome assembly GCF_047915665.1 of Neisseria sp. LACPHL-SPEC-2024-00856. NCBI lineage: Bacteria > Pseudomonadati > Pseudomonadota > Betaproteobacteria > Neisseriales > Neisseriaceae > Neisseria > Neisseria sp. LACPHL-SPEC-2024-00856. The sequence goes on along the minus strand of NZ_JBLRPR010000006.1, from coordinate 138,598 downwards.
ATCAGTGCGGAAACCACTTTCATCAAGTGTCCGCCCGCGCCGAAGCGGTGGAAGAAATAATCCGGCAGCGTCAGCGCATTGTTGGCATATTCGGTATGCACGCGCAGGCGGCCCGCCACCAAGAGCCAGTTGAAATACGCGCCGACCAAGAGACCGATGGCAATCCAAGCCTCATTCAAACCGCTCAGGTAAATCGCGCCCGGCAGACCCATCAAAAGCCAGCCGGACATATCGGACGCTCCTGCCGACATCGCCGTAACAAACGGGCCCAGGCTGCGCCCGCCCAAAATATAATCGTCGAAATTGCGCGTGGAAAAATAAGCGGCAAGCCCGATGAGAAGGACTGCAACCAAATAGATTGCAAAAGTGATGTACATGGGATTCATGTGCTATTCCTCGTCTAAAACTTCAGAATTACAGGCTTTGAAATTGCAAGCAATTTGCGCCTGAAATGTTTTTCTAATAAAAGTACAACGGAAAATCCGGACACCCGAAAGGGGATTCGGATAAATTATCTTCAATCACAATAAGATATGTAATGAAACTATATGAAATTGTAAATAATTTGGTTCAGCATAACCCAAATTTTTTTGTTTGCAAAGCATTTATGGTTCAAAAAAGATGAGGAAAATCCATCTCTCGGTATTAAATATTTTTAAAACAGTATGTTATTTTGTAGTGTCTTGTAGTTAAAAAGGGGTGCTGAATATGAAAACCGTTTTCTGCCGGCAGGTGTCTTGAAGTGTAATTTAGTAACCGCGAAGGAAGTGAGGCAGATTTACCGTGGATAACCTGCCGCCCGTTTTCAGACGGCATTTTTCCTTATACAATAGCCGTTTGAATTTAATATGTTCAGGAAGGATACAGATTATGTTCGGTAAACAGCTTTTTGAGGAAGTCGGCTCGAAAATCAGCGAAACCATCGCCAACAGCCCTGCCAAAGATGTGGAAAAAAATATTAAGGCGATGTTGGGCGGCGCGTTCAACCGTATGGATCTGGTTACGCGCGAAGAATTCGACATCCAGCAGCAGGTTTTGATTAAAACCCGTACCAAACTGGCGGCTTTGGAAGCGCGTTTGGCGAAACTCGAAGCCGCGCAAAATCCCGAACGGGCAGCATTGGAAGCGGCTGAAGCCGCTACCGAAGAAGCCGCCGCCGAAATCAGGCAGCAAACCGCAGCCGGCGAATAAGGCCGTCTGAAATATGTCGCTCGCCTTGGTTTACAGCCGCGCCTTGAGCGGTATGAATGCGCCGTTGGTCGAAGTGGAAGCCCACCTTGCCAACGGCCTGCCGCATTTCAACATCGTCGGACTGCCCGATACGGAAGTAAAGGAAAGCCGCGACCGCGTCCGTGCCGCCATCATCCAAAGCGGCTTCGAGTTTCCCGCCAAAAAAATCACCGTCAATCTCGCCCCCGCCGACCTGCCCAAAGAGTCGGGGCGTTTCGATTTGCCGATTGCAATCGGCATCCTTGCCGCATCGGGGCAGGTTGCGCCCGAAAAGCTGGCGGAATACGAGTTTGCGGGGGAATTGGCACTGTCGGGGCTGTTGCGCCCCGTGCGCGGCGCGTTGGCAATGGCGTGGCAGGGTATGCAGGCAAAACGTGCATTTGTTTTGCCTGAAGAAAACGCAGGACAAGCCGCCGTGATGCGCGGCATTACCGTTTACGGCGCGCGCTCTTTGGGCGAAGTCGCCGCCCATTTGAACGGCATCGAACCTTTGGCGCAAACCGAATGCCAAGTTCCTCAAATGCCGTCTGAACATGGCGGACAACCTGATTTGTGTGATGTGAAAGGTCAGCACACTGCCCGCCTTGCTTTGGAAATCGCTGCCGCAGGCGGACACAGCCTCTTGATGATGGGTCCGCCGGGAACGGGCAAGTCTATGCTCTCCCAACGGCTGCCAGGCATCCTGCCGCCGCTGACCGAAGACGAATTGGTTGAAGTTTGGGCATTGCGTTCGCTCCTGCCCAACCACCAGCAACAACTCGACAGCAACCGTCCTTTCCGCAGTCCGCATCACAGCGCCAGCGCGGCGGCTATGGTCGGCGGCGGTTCGGATCCGCGTCCGGGCGAAATTTCATTGGCGCATCACGGCGTTTTATTTTTGGATGAATTGCCCGAGTTCGACCGCAAAGTTTTGGAAGTGTTGCGCGAACCTTTGGAAAACGGCGAAATCCACATTTCCCGCGCGGCGCGCCAAGCCGTCTATCCGGCGAAATTCCAACTTGTTGCCGCCATGAACCCTTGTCCTTGCGGTTATCTCGGGCATCCCATCAAACCCTGCCGTTGCACGCCCGAAAGCGTCGCGCGTTACCGCAGCAAGATTTCCGGCCCGCTGCTCGACCGCATCGATTTGACCATCGAAGTCCCCAGCCTGTCCGCCGCCGAACTGATGCAGCAGGAAGCAGGGGAAAGCAGCGCACGCGTGTTAGCGCGCGTGATCGCCGCCCGCGACAAACAATACGCGCGGCAAGGCAAAGTGAATGCCGCCTTGAGCGTCAGTGAACTCGATACGTCCGCCCGCATCCAAAAAGAAGCGCAGGAAGCCTTGGGCAGCCTGCTGGAAAAATTGTCTCTTTCCGCCCGCAGTTTTCACCGCATCATGCGTGTTGCACGGACGCTGGCAGACCTGTCGGGCGACGAAGAAGTCGGCAGAAGCCACGTCATGAAAGCCATAGGTTTCCGCCGTGCTTTATAGGAACGGGAATGGAAGCAGGTTTTGCCCAAATATGGCGATATTGTTAGAATATCCGCCCGTAAGCAAACGGCGTTAATGCCGTCTGAAACACATTAAGGTATGTTTATGAACAAATTTTCCCAATCCGGAAAAGGTCTGTCCGGTTTTTTCTTCGGTTTGATACTGGCAACGGTCATTATTGCCGGTATTTTGTTTTATCTGAACCAGAGCAGTCAAAATGCGTTCAAAATCCCGATTCCGTCGAAGCAGCCTGCAGAAACGGAAATCCTGAAACCGAAAAACCAGCCTAAGGAAGACATCCAACCTGAACCGGCCGATCAAAACGCCTTGTCCGAACTGGATGCTGCGAAAGAGGCAGAGCAGTCGGATGCGGAAAAAGCTGCCGACAAGCAGCCCGTTGCCGACAAAGCCGACGAGGTTGAGGAAAAGGCGGGCGAGTCGGAGCGGGAAAAGTCGGACGGACAGGCAGTGCGCAAGAAAGCACTGACGGAAGAGCGTGAACAAACCGTTGGGGAAAAAGCGCAGAAGAAAGATGCCGAAACGGTTAAAAAACAAGCGGTAAAACCGTCTAAAGAAACAGAGAAAAAAGCTTCAAAAGAAGAGAAAAAGGCGGAAAAGGAAAAAGTTGCACCCAAACCGACCCCGGAACAAATCCTCAACAGCGGCAGCATCGAAAAAGCGCGCAGTGCCGCCGCCAAAGAAGGGCAGAAGCCGAACACGCCCGCCAAGGCGGAAGCAACGCATTATCTGCAAATGGGCGCGTATGCCGACCGTCAGAGCGCGGAAGGGCAGCGTGCCAAACTGGCAATCTTGGGCATATCTTCCAAGGTGGTCGGCTATCAGGCGGGACATAAAACACTTTACCGCGTGCAAAGCGGCAATATGTCTGCCGATGCGGTGAAAAAAATGCAGGACGAGTTGAAAAAGCACGGGGTCGCCAGCCTGATCCGTGCGATTGAAGGCAAATAATTATGAAACTCAAACATCTGTTGCCGCTGCTGCTGTCGGCAGTGTTGTCCGCGCAGGCATATGCCCTGATGGAAGGGGAAGACTATCTTGTGTTGGATAAACCCATTCCTCAAGAACAGTCGGGCAAAATTGAGGTTTTGGAATTTTTCGGCTATTTCTGCGTACATTGTCATCATTTCGATCCTTTGTTATTGAAACTGGGCAAGGCATTGCCGTCTGATGCCTATTTGAGGACGGAGCACGTGGTCTGGCAGCCTGAAATGCTCGGTCTGGCCAGGATGGCGGCCGCCGTCAATTTGTCAGGTTTGAAATATCAGGCAAACCCTGCCGTGTTTAAAGCAGTTTACGAACAAAAAATCCGCTTGGAAAACAGGTCGGTTGCCGGAAAATGGGCTTTGTCTCAAAAAGGCTTTGACGGCAAAAAACTGATGCGCGCCTATGATTCTCCCGAGGCCGCCGCCGCAGCATTAAAAATGCAGAAACTGACGGAACAATACGGTATTGACAGCACGCCGACCGTTATTGTCGGCGGAAAATACCGCGTTATCTTCAATAATGGCTTTGACGGTGGCGTTCATACGATTAAAGAATTGGTTGCCAAAGTCAGGGAAGAACGCAAACTGTCAAACCGTTCTACGCAAAAATAACCTTATCCATCATACACCTGAAAGAAACCAAGCAATGGATTTTATGATTGTCCTGAAAGCCCTGATGATGGGTTTGGTAGAAGGTTTTACCGAATTCCTGCCTATTTCCAGTACCGGACATTTGATTGTGTTCGGCAATCTGATTGGTTTTCACAGCAATCACAAGGTTTTTGAAATTACCATCCAGCTCGGTGCGGTTTTGGCGGTAGTGTTTGAATACCGGCAGCGTTTCAGCAATGTGTTGCATGGCTTGGGAAAAGACCGGAAAGCCAACCGTTTCATCCTTAATCTTGCCATTGCTTTTATACCTGCCGCCGTGATGGGGCTGTTGTTCGGCAAACAAATCAAAGAGTATCTGTTTAACCCCTTGAGTGTTGCAGTCATGCTGGTTTTGGGCGGTTTTTTTATTTTGTGGGTGGAGAAACGCCAAAGCCGAGCAGAGCCTAAAATTGTCGATGTTGATGCATTGCGTCCGATTGATGCGTTGATGATCGGCGTTGCCCAAGTGTTTGCACTGGTTCCAGGTACGTCCCGTTCGGGCAGTACGATTATGGGCGGGATGCTTTGGGGAATCGAGCGGAAAACGGCAACGGAGTTTTCATTTTTCTTGGCCGTTCCGATGATGGTTGCAGCAACGGCTTATGATGTCCTGAAACATTACCGGTTTTTCACGTTACATGATATCGGTTTGATTTTGATTGGCTTTGTTGCTGCCTTTGTTTCAGGCTTGGTAGCGGTAAAAGCGTTGTTGAGGTTTGTTTCTAAGAAAAATTATATTCCTTTTGCCTATTACCGTATTGTTTTTGGTATTGCCATCATTATATTGTGGCTGTCAGGCTGGATAAGTTGGGAATGAAACCATAAACCCGACCTGAAGACATTATTCGGGTTGGGTTTGTCTGGCGGGCTGATAAAATCAGGACAGGCGGGGCAATAGGTTTAAAGTTGATTGCCTGTTTTGAAGTCAGTGGTTTGTTCTTTATTTTCCGGAAATCAGGCAATAAAAAAGCACATACCTTTTTATGGTCTGTGCTTTTTTATCTGGTGGAGGTAAGCGGGATCGAACCGCTGACCTCTTGCATGCCATGCAAGCGCTCTACCAACTGAGCTATACCCCCGAAATATGGTGGCGAATCAGGGATTCGAACCCCGGACACAAGGATTATGATTCCTCTGCTCTAACCGACTGAGCTAATTCGCCGTTTCGTGAAGTCGCTATTATATGTTTTTTTGTTTTTTTGACAAGCCGTATTTTCTAATTTTAAATTAGTGTCCTGTTTTTAAATATTAAAAATTTTATGCCGTCTGAAAATGGTTAAGACGGCATGAGGATTAGAGTTTGTGGCAGATGTCGCCAAAACAAAATCCTGTCCAATCAATATTGATATTTTTACCGAATGCGATGACTTTAAACAATTCTCCCATTTCATGTTGATCGATTAGTTTTTGAACAGCGGCGGCTTCACGGATATAGGCTGCCGAATCCGTTTTCCCCGTCTGTGCCAATAGCTCGGTAATGCCCAGGTTCAATAAGAAATGGGATTGGGGAAGGTAACCTATCAAATCTAATCCGGCATCCGTCCCTGCTTGTGCAATGTCGGTAAAGTTGACATGTGCGGTCAGATCGGCCAATCCGATGAAGTCAAAAGGATTGTGGATAACGTGATGTCGGTAGTGTCCGATCAGAGTACCTTGATTGCGTTGAGGGTGGTAATACTGCGCTGCATCAAAACCGTAGTCGATGAATATCATGCAGCCGTGTTCGAGTCTTGAGGCAAGGGTGCGGATAAAGGCATATTGTTGCGGATGTAGTTCGCTGGTATAGGGGGAACTTATTTTTGGGAAGTAGAGGGAAGCCAAGGCAGATAGCTGCAAGTCGTGCAGCGGTCGTGCCGAATAGGTAAAACGGTCATTATCCAGGCAAACGCCGACATGCTCGAATGAGCCGCCTTCATCTTTACGGATGATTTCGACAGGCATGGCATCGAGTACTTCGTTACCGATGATGATGCCGTCAAATGTTTCCGGAAGTGCAGATAAGTGGACAATTTTTTGGGCGGCTTGAGGTGCGAGGGTCTGAATCAGGTCTTTCTGGCGAGCAGCCAGCTCCGGCGATACTTCAATAATATAGTAACGGTTAATGCCGTCTGGAATGCTGCCCAACAAATCGGCGGCAAGCTGACCGGTTCCCGCGCCGAATTCGTAGATATTGCCTGCCGTTTGGGGTAGGAGTTCTTGAAGTTGGCGTGCCAGTGTCTGTGCAAACAGAGGGGTGAGTGCCGGTGCGGTAATAAAATCCCCGTTATTGCCGATTTTATGGCTGCCGCCGGTATAGTAGCCGTATTGCGGAGCGTATAAAACCAATTCCATAAAACGTGAAAATGGAATCCAATTGCCGTGTTTGCCGATTTCTTCGGTGATGAGGGTTTGCAGTTTGAGCGAGGATTGCCGTGCTTCGGGAGAGGGGGAGGGGAGGGGCATGATAAGTGTTAGCTTGTGTAAATTTATTGGATTTCCCGACATATTACACGTTGGTACTGGTGCTGTCATGACTTTATCTTAATACTATATATTGTGCTTATATTATTAAATCAATCATATATAGTTGTTTATTGGTTCGGCCACTCCGTACGGTACCCGCCGTGCCGTTGTCGTCATTTTTTATCTTATTGTTTTTAAACGGAATAAAAATTTTAGATATGTTAATGAGTTTTCATGCCCTGATTTGACCGAGTGTTTAAAATTTCTTATAGTGTCGATTGGTGGGGAATTGTGGGGCAAAGTGTCTCTTTTACCCTTGTGATTTTGATTTCGGCTTGGGACATGTCATGTTCGGCGGCGCACACGAATTAAGCATCGACAGTAAGGGGCGGTTGGCTATTCCTGCCAAATTCCGCGACATTCTGTCGCGCCTCTATACGCCTGCCGTAGTGGTAACGCTCGAGTCGAAACATAAGCTGTTGATGTACCCTGTTGCGGAGTGGGAAAAGGTTGCGGCGCAACTTTTAAATTTAAAAGTGGCGGATAACCCTGTTTTACGGCGGTTTCAAAATCTTCTGCTGCATAACGCGGAAATTTTGGAATGGGACAGCGCCGGTCGGGTGCTGGTTCCTGCCGGACTGAGGAAGAGGGTGGATTTCGACCGTGAAGTCGTTTTGGTCGGTCGTGCCAACCGTTTGGAGCTTTGGGGTCGCGAGCAGTGGGAGGCTGAGATGGTTCAGGCTTTGGATGACGATCCTGACGAACTTGCCTTCCAGTTGAGTCAGACGGATTTGCAATTGTGATTGGAGCAGAAAGTTACCGGCATATCACAGTCTTGCTGAATGAGGCGGTGGATGCGCTTGCCGTGCGCGAAGACGGTATCTATGTGGACGGTACGTTCGGCAGGGGAGGGCATTCCCGGCTGATTTTGTCGCGTTTGGGCGATGCGGGGCGGCTGATTGTTTTCGATAAAGACCCGCAGGCGATTGCTGTGGCAGAAGAGCTGGCGCGTTCGGACAAACGGGTCGGTGTCGTGCATGGTGGTTTTGTTTCGTTTCAGACGGCATTGGATGATTTGGGTATCGGCAAGGTGGACGGTGCGCTGTTTGATTTGGGGATTTCGTCTCCGCAAATCGATGACGGCAGCCGCGGTTTCAGCTTCCGTTTCGATGCCCCTTTGGATATGCGTATGGATACGACGCGCGGTATGTCTGCCGCAGAGTGGATAGCGGTTGCGTCGGAACAGGATTTGCACGAGGTAATCAAGAATTATGGTGAAGAGCGGTTTAGCCGTCAGATTGCGCGCGCCATTGTTGCACAACGGACAGAAAACCCCATTGATACAACCAGCAAGTTGGCGAAGATTGCGGCGGAAAACGTCCGTACTCGTGAGCGGGGGCAAGATCCTGCAACACGTACTTTCCAGGCGGTCCGCATCTTTATTAACCGCGAGCTTGAAGAAGTAGGGGCAGTATTGCCGCAGGTCATGTGTCGTCTGAAACAGGGCGGACGTTTGGCGGTCATTGCTTTCCATTCGTTGGAAGACCGCATTGTGAAGCAGTTTGTCAAAAAATATTCGCAACACGCGCCCCTACCGCGCTGGGTGGCGGTCAGGGAAGCGGATTTGCCCGAGCCGCCCCTGAAAATCGTGGGCAGGGCATTAAAGCCGGGTGAGGCGGAAATTGCCGCCAATCCGAGGGCGAGAAGTGCGGTTTTGCGTGTGGCGGAGCGGACTGCCGGTCCGATACCGGAACAATAACAGAGAAAAACGTCTGAACGGCAATGAACAAATTGAATTTCCTTCTGCTGCTTGCAGTGTGTGTTTCCGCTTTTTCCGTTGTGATGCAGCAAAACCAGTACAGGCTCAACTTCACAGCTTTGGACAAGGCGAAAAAACAGGAAATCGCCTTGGAGCAGGATTATGCGCAAATGAGGCTGCAACAGGCGCGTTTGGCGAACCACGAAGCGATCAGGGCGGCGGCAGAAAAACAAAACCTCCATCCGCCGGTTTCGGGCAATACCTTTATGGTGGAACATCAAAGATAGAAGCAGCCTGTGTGCCGGAATCGGATTCCTGCGTCAGGATAATAATAACGAGAAGTAAAAATGTTGATTAAGAGCGAATATAAGCCCCGGATGCTGCCCAAAGAAGAGCAGGTCAAAAAGCCGATGACCAGTAACGGACGGATCAGCTTCGTCCTGATGGCAATGGCGGTCTTGTTTGCCGGTTTGATTGCCCGCGGACTGTATCTGCAGACGGTAACGTATGAATTTTTGAAAGAACAGGGCGACAACCGGATTGTGCGGACTCAAACATTGCCGGCTACACGCGGTACGGTTTCGGACCGGAACGGTGCGGTTTTGGCGTTGAGTGCGCCGACGGAGTCCCTGTTTGTCGTGCCTAAAGATATGAAGGAAATGCCGTCTGCCGCTCAATTGGAACGCCTGTCCGAGCTTGTCGATGTGCCGGTCGATGTTTTAAGGAGCAAACTCGAACAGAAAGGCAAGTCGTTTATCTGGATCAAGCGGCAGCTCGATCCCAAGGTTGCCGAAGAGGTCAAAGCCTTGGGTTTGGAAAACTTTGTATTTGAAAAAGAATTAAAACGCCATTACCCGATGGGCAATCTGTTTGCGCACGTTATCGGTTTTACCAATATCGACGGCAAAGGTCAGGAAGGCTTGGAGCTTTCCCGTGAAGACAGCCTGCGCGGTGAGGATGGTGCGAAAGTCGTATTGCGCGACAACAAGGGCAATATCGTAGACAGCCTCGACTCTCCACGCAACAGCGTGCCTAAAAACGGCCAAGACATGATTTTGTCTTTGGATCAGCGTATTCAAACGCTGGCTTATGACGAGTTGAACAAGGCTGTGGCTTATCACAAAGCCAAAGCGGGTGCGGTTGTGGTATTGGATGCGCAAACCGGCGAGATTTTGGCTTTGGTCAACAGCCCGGCTTACGATCCGAATCAACCGGGTCAGGCCAATAGCGAACAGCGCCGCAACCGCGCCGTAACCGATATGATTGAACCCGGCTCTGCCATGAAGCCGTTTACCATTGCCAAAGCATTGGATTCCGGCAAAGTGGATGCAACCGATACGTTCAATACCCTGCCTTACAAAATCGGTCCGGCTACCGTGCAAGATACCCACGTTTATCCTACTTTGGATGTGCGCGGCATTATGCAAAAATCTTCCAACGTCGGTACCAGTAAACTTTCTGCCATGTTTACGCCTAAAGAAATGTACGATTTCTATCACGATTTAGGTGTGGGCGTACGCATGCATTCAGGCTTTCCTGGCGAGACTGCAGGTTTGTTGAGAAGCTGGCGCAGATGGCAAAAAATCGAACAGGCAACCATGTCTTTCGGTTATGGCCTGCAATTAAGCCTGTTGCAATTGGCGCGAGCTTATACCATGTTGACACATGACGGCGAATTATTGCCGGTCAGCTTTGAAAAACAAGCAGTTGCCCCTAAAGGCAAGCGTGTCATCAAAGCCTCTACTGCGAAAAAAGTGCGCGAGTTGATGGTTTCCGTTACTGAAGCCGGCGGTACCGGTACTGCAGGTGCTGTGGATGGTTTCGACGTAGGTGCGAAAACCGGTACGGCGCGTAAACTGGTTAATGGCCGCTATGTGGACAACAAACACGTCGGTACGTTCATCGGTTTTGCTCCGGCTAAAAATCCACGCGTGATTGTGGCTGTTACCATCGACGAACCGACTGCCAACGGCTATTACGGCGGCGTGGTTGTCGGTCCCGTATTCAAAGAAGTCATGAGCGGCAGCCTGAACATCTTGGGCGTTTCCCCGACCAAGCCCCTGACCGCCGCTGCCGTCAAAACATCGTCTTAATCCGAGTATCAACGAGATTGTTTTATGTTCAGCAAGTTAACCCCTTTGGCTGAAACCGACTTTCCGCCTCTGCCGTGTGCAAACGCGGCAGGGCGTTTGTTGCATTCAGACAGCCGCCAAATCAAACAAGGCGATATTTTCGTTGCCTGTCAGGGCGAATATGCCGACGGTCGCAGTTATATCCCCGCCGCCGTTGCCAACGGCGCGGCTTTTGTTTTTTGGGACGACGACGGCAAATTTGCGTGGAATCCCGAATGGAAAGTCCCCAATCAAGGCATTAAAGATTTGAAACACCGAGCCGGTATGTTGGCGGCGCAAGTTTACGGTAATGTTTCAGACGGCCTCAAAGTCTGGGGCGTAACCGGCACTAACGGCAAAACCTCCATCACACAATGGCTGGCACAAGCCGCCGATTTGTTGGGCGAAAAAACCGCCGTTATCGGCACGGTCGGCAACGGCTTTTGGGGTGCATTGGAAGAAACCACGCACACCACCCCCGCCCCCGTCGATGTCCAAACCCTGCTCTACCGTTTCCGCCGGCAAGGTGCAACAGCCGCCGCGATGGAAGTCTCCAGCCACGGTCTTGACCAATCGCGCGTCAACGGCGTGCCGTTTTGCAGCGCAATCTTCACCAATCTCACCCGAGACCACCTCGACTACCACGGCACGATGGAAGCTTATGGCGCTATCAAGTCGCGCCTGTTTTACTGGCACGGCTTGAAGCACGCCATTATCAACGTGGATGACGAATACGGCGCAGAACTCGTAGGTCGTCTGAAAAAAGACTGCCCCGATTTGGCTGTTTACGGCTACGGCTTCAGCGAACACGCCGACATCTGCATTACCGACTTCACCGCTTCTTCAGACGGCATGGAAGCCGTATTCCAAACCCCGTGGGGTGAAGGGAAATGCCGCACGCGCCTGCTCGGACGCTTCAACGCGCAAAACCTCGCCGCCTGCATCGCCTTGCTGTGCGCTAACGGCTATCCGCTTGATAAGGTATTGGATGTGCTGGCAAAAATCCGTCCTGCTTCAGGCCGTATGGATTGCATTATGAACAGCGGCAAACCTTTGGTCGTTGTCGATTACGCCCACACGCCCGACGCATTGGAAAAAGCACTTTCCACCTTGCAGGAAATCAAACCGCAGGGTGCGGCTTTGTGGTGCGTATTTGGCTGCGGCGGCAACCGCGATCGCGGCAAACGCCCGCTGATGGGCGCGGCAGCCGTACAGGGCGCGGATAAAGTCGTCGTAACCAGCGACAACCCGCGCTTGGAAAATCCGCAAGACATCATCAACGACATCCTGCCTGCCGTTCCCGCGCCCGAATGCGTCGAAGCCGACCGCGCCGCCGCCATCCGTTATGCAGTCGGACGCGCTGCCGCAAACGACATCATCCTGATTGCCGGCAAAGGACACGAAAATTATCAGGATGTACAAGGCGTGAAGCACCATTTTTCCGATTTTGAAGTTGCGGAAAAAGCGTTGGCGGGGCGGGGATGAAAGACCGTCTGAAACATTATGAATCTTGATTTATGTAATCTGAATCTAAGGAAAAAAAATGGGTATTTACCGTTGCAATAAATGCGGTTGCATGAATGAGCATTACTACGAATCCGGAATGAGTGAAATTGCTTGTCCAAAATGCACGGCTCCGGTTAGGGTTTACGACACTTTATTTTTTGTCAGTAAATTGTTGGAACGTTATTTCTCGGTAAACCGGGAATTGCAGGCTTTGAAGCAACAGGAAGACGGCGGTGAGGAAAATGCACAACAAGATACCGGTTCGGAAAACCAGAATTATAATCTGCTGACAGGCGTTAATTTATCGGAAACCGACATTTTGGCTACTGAAAAACAGCATGAACCGATACGCCAATGGTTTGCCCGGGCCAATATTGTGCCGATGTTTAACTTGCAGGCGGTCAATATGAGCGGTTTTTTTGATGAGGCTGCCGCTAAATTGGGCGGTAATTATCAGATTACTAAAAATATGTTGGGCCAGATTATTCGGGCATACGGCCACAACCACACAAGCATTAGTTTGGATATCGGCAAAATGTCGCAAAAAGACGGGCAGACAATGAATAACCTATGCCGGCAATTTTATAGCCATACTCTGTTTTCTAAGTATTTTTATCAGAAACAGGAAAAAATTGTCCGCTTGAACCTGCAACGTGCCACTGCCATCAAACACTTTTTTTGCGGCGGTTGGCTTGAATGGTTTGCCTTGGGCAAAATGCTTGAAGAAGCAAAACAAAAAGGCAAGGATTATGCTTTTTCTTGCGCTAGAAATGTGAAAATCGAATTCGGCAATGAAGATAAACAGGAGTTGGATGTCGTATTTTTACCGATGGGTAAAGAGCCGGTTGTGGTGGAATGTAAATCAGGGGAATTCAGACGGGACATTGAAAAATATGTACGTTTGAAAAAACGGTTGAATTTGCCGGATGAACGCTTTGTGATACTGGCTGCCGATTTAGAGGAAAGTCAGGCGGCGGCATTGGGCAGTATGTACGGTTTAACTTTTGTTACACCTAAATCTATGATGAAACATTTACAGACGGTTATGTGAGGCCGCCTGAAAAAACAAACGGAAGAAACCATGAAACCACTAGATTTAAATTTCATCTGCCAAGCCCTCAACCTTCCGATGCCGTCTGAAAACAAACCCGTGTCGCGCATCGTAACCGACAGCCGCGATATTCAGGAAGGCGATGTGTTTTTCGCATTGGCGGGCGAGCGGTTTGACGCGCATGATTTTGTTGAAGACGTATTGGCCGCAGGTGCGGCGGCGGTTGTGGTTTCGCGCGAAGATTGTGCTGCAATGGATGGCGCGTTGAAAGTCGATGACACGCTTGCCGCATTGCAAACGCTGGCAAAGGCGTGGCGTGAAAATGTGAATCCGTTTGTGTTCGGCATTACCGGTTCGGTTGGCAAGACGACGGTAAAGGAGATGCTGGCTTCGGTATTGCGCCGCCGTTTCGGTGATGATGCCGTGTTGGCGACTGCGGGTAATTTCAACAACCATATCGGGCTGCCGCTGACTTTATTGAAATTAAACGAAAAACACCGCTATGCCGTGATTGAAATGGGTATGAACCATTTTGGCGAACTGGCGGTTTTAACGCAAATCGCCAAACCTGATGCCGCATTGGCCAACAATGCCCTGCGCGCCCATATCGGCTGCGGTTTTGACGGAGTGGGCGATATTGCCAAAGCGAAAAGCGAGATTTATCAAGGCTTATGTTCAGACGGCATTGCACTGATTCCTCAAGAAGATGCCAATATGGCTGTCTTCAAAACGGCAACGCTTAATTTGAATACGCGCACTTTCGGCGTCGATAGCGGCGATGTCCATGCGGAAAATATCGTGCTGAAACCGTTGTCGTGCGAATTTGATTTGGTGTGCGGCGACGAACGCGCAGCCGTGGTGCTGCCTGTTCCCGGCCGCCACAATGTCCACAACGCCGCCGCTGCCGCCGCGCTGTCTTTGGCTGCGGGTTTGAGTTTGGACGATGTGGCGGAAGGTTTGCAAGGCTTCAGCAATATCAAAGGCCGTCTGAACGTCAAATCCGGTATCAAAGATGCAATCCTGATTGACGATACCTACAACGCGAATCCCGACAGTATGAAAGCCGCGATTGACGTGTTGGCGCGTATGCCTGCGCCGCGTATTTTCGTAATGGGCGATATGGGCGAACTGGGCGAGGACGAAGCCGCCGCCATGCACGCCGAAGTCGGCGCGTACGCCCGCGACCAAGGTATCGAAGCGGCTTATTTTGTCGGCGACAACAGCGTCGAAGCGGCGGAAAAATTTGGCGCGGACGGTTTGTGGTTCGCCGCCAAAGACCCGTTGATTCAAGTGCTGCGCCACGATTTGCCCGAACGCGCCACCGTGTTGGTGAAAGGTTCGCGCTTTATGCAGATGGAAGAAGTGGTCGAGGCATTGGAGGATAAGTGAAAATGAAAAGCCGACGTTTTTTTAAAGCCTTATTGCTGATTGCCGCGCTGGTCGGCGCGTTTTATGCCGGAATGCGGACGCAGGCGTATCTTTATGAAGATTTATGTTTAGACTTGGGCGGCGGTAAAAATCCGGGGAGTTACCCGATTTGCGTGATTGAGAAAGTCCCTGCACGTTAATCTGCAAAAGCCGTCCGAAACCTTGTCGGACGGCAAGCAAACCTTAAACGGGCGCAAGCCCATGTAACGACAAAAACAAAAAAAGGAAGCCCCATGTTTTTATGGCTCGCACATTTCAGCAACTGGTTAACCGGCCTGAATATTTTTCAATACACCACATTCCGCGCCGTCATGGCGGCGTTGACCGCCTTGGCGTTTTCCCTGATGTTCGGCCCGTGGACGATACGCAGGCTGACCGCGCTCAAATGCGGGCAGGCAGTGCGTACCGACGGCCCGCAAACCCACCTCGTCAAAAACGGTACGCCAACCATGGGCGGCTCGCTGATTCTGACCGCCATTACCGTGTCCACCCTGTTGTGGGGCAACTGGGCGAACCCGTATATCTGGATTCTCTTGGGCGTATTGCTCGCCACCGGCGCGCTCGGTTTTTACGACGACTGGCGCAAAGTCGTTTATAAAGACCCCAACGGCGTGTCCGCCAAATTCAAAATGGTGTGGCAGTCAAGCGTTGCCGTTATCGCCGGTTTGGCATTGTTTTACCTTGCCGCCAATTCCGCCAACAATATTTTGATTGTCCCGTTCTTCAAACAAATCGCCCTGCCGCTGGGCGTGGTCGGCTTTTTGGTGTTGTCTTACCTGACCATCGTCGGCACATCCAACGCCGTCAACCTCACCGACGGCTTGGACGGCCTTGCCGCCTTCCCCGTCGTCCTCGTTGCTGCCGGGCTCGCCATTTTCGCCTACGTCAGCGGACACTACCAATTTTCCCAATACCTCCAGCTTCCCTATGTCGCCGGCGCGAACGAAGTCGCTATATTCTGCACCGCTATGTGCGGCGCGTGCCTCGGTTTCTTGTGGTTTAATGCCTATCCCGCGCAAGTCTTCATGGGCGACGTCGGCGCATTGGCATTGGGTGCCGCGCTCGGTACCGTTGCCGTCATCGTCCGCCAAGAATTTGTTTTAGTGATTATGGGCGGTCTGTTCGTCGTCGAAGCCGTGTCCGTCATGCTTCAGGTCGGCTGGTATAAGAAAACCAAAAAACGCATCTTCCTGATGGCGCCCATCCACCACCACTACGAACAAAAAGGCTGGAAAGAAACCCAAGTCGTCGTCCGTTTCTGGATTATCACCATTGTCTTGGTGTTAATCGGCTTGAGTACCCTCAAAATCCGCTGAACCTATGCCGTCTGAACACCTTTCAGACGGCATTTGAACGCGCAATAAACCTGCGGCGGCAATCTACCCCGCCATATCGTTAACGGCGGCTGAAAAACCGCCCCTCACCGAAATAGGAGAGAAAGCATGAAACAGACAACCAAATGGCTTGCAGCCGCCCTGATTGCCTTGGGCTTGAACCAAGCGGTGTGGGCGGATGGCGTACCGGATTTTCGGGAAACGCTTCAAGCTGCGGAGCAAGGGGATGCATACGCCCAATATAATTTGGGCATTATGTATGACAATGGGCGAGGCGTCCGTCAAGACTATGCACAGGCGGTGCAGTGGTATCGCAAGGCGGCAGAACAAGGGCTTGCAGAAGCCCAATATAATTTGGGTGTGGCGTATGCACAAGGGCTAGGAGTCCATCAAGACGATGCACAGGCGGTGCAGTGGTATCGCAAGGCGGCAGAACAAGGGCTTGCAGAAGCCCAATATAATTTGGGTGTGGCGTATGCACAAGGGCTAGGAGTCCATCAAGACGATGCACAGGCGGTGCAGTGGTATCGCAAGGCAGCAGAACAAGGGTTAGCCCAAGCCCAATCGGATTTGGGCCTGATGTATTACAAAGGCGAAGGAGTCCGTCAAGACAATGCACAGGCAGTGCATTGGTTTCGCAAGGCAGCAGAACAAGGGTTAGCCCAAGCCCAAAGTAATTTGGGTGTGATGTATTACAAAGGGCGAGGAGTCCGTCAAGACGATGCACAGGCAGTGCAGTGGTATCGCAAGGCTGCAGAACAAGGGCTTGCCAGAGCCCAATTCAATTTGGGTGTGATGTATGACAATGGGCGAGGAGTCCGTCAAGACGATGCACAGGCAGTGCAGTGGTATCGCAAGGCTGCAGAACAAGGGTATGCCGGAGCCCAAAATAATTTGGGTGTGATGTATGAACAAGGGCAAGGCGTGCTCCAAGACCTCGCCCTTGCACAAGAATGGTACGGTAAGGCTTGCGACAACGGAGACCAAAACGGCTGCGACAATTACCAACGCCTGAAGGCGGGTTATTGAACAGCCCGCGATGCCGTCTGAAAGCGGCTTGAGCAGGAGCGGACATCCCTTCCTGCCCAATATGATTTGTTTTAGGACAAAACCAAAATGACTTTCCAAAACAAAAAAATCCTCGTCGCCGGACTCGGCGGTACGGGTATTTCCATGATTGCCTATCTGCGCAAAAACGGCGCGGAGGTGGCTGCTTATGATGCGGAGCTGAAACCGGAGCGCGTGTCGCAAATCGGTAAGATGTTTGATGGGCTGGTGTTTTACACGGGTCGTCTGAAAGATGCGCTGGACAACGGTTTCGATATTCTGGCACTCAGTCCCGGCATCAGCGAGCGGCAGCCGGATATTGAGGCGTTCAAGCAAAATGGCGGGCGCGTGTTGGGCGACATCGAATTGCTGGCGGACATTGTGAACCGCCGCGGCGACAAGGTAATTGCGATTACCGGCAGCAACGGCAAAACCACGGTAACGAGCCTGGTGGGCTATCTCTGCATCAAGTGCGGGCTGGATACCGTTATCGCGGGCAATATCGGCACGCCGGTTTTGGAGGCGGAATTGCAGCGTGAAGGCAAAAAGGCGGACGTGTGGGTGTTGGAGCTTTCCAGCTTCCAACTGGAAAACACCGAAAGCCTGCGCCCGACTGCGGCGACGGTGCTGAACATTTCCGAAGACCATCTCGACCGCTACGACGACTTGCTTGATTATGCGCATACCAAGGACAAGATTTTCCGTGGCGATGGCGTGCAGGTTTTGAATGCGGACGATACGTTCTGCCGCGCGATGAAACGGGCAGGGCGCGAAGTAAAATGGTTTTCGTTGGAACACGAAGCTGATTTTTGGTTGGAACGCGAAACGGGTCGTCTGAAACAAGGCGATGAAGATTTGATTGCCACGCAAGACATTCCGTTACAAGGCTTGCACAACGCCGCCAACGTGATGGCTGCTGTTGCCTTGTGCGAAGCCGTCGGTTTGCCGCGCGAAGCATTGCTCGAACACGTTAAAACCTTCCAAGGCCTGCCGCACCGCGTGGAAAAAATCGGCGAGAAAAACGGCGTGGTGTTCATCGACGACAGCAAAGGCACGAACGTTGGCGCAACCGCTGCTGCGATTGCCGGTTTGCAAAATCCGCTCTTCGTGATTTTGGGCGGTATGGGCAAAGGGCAGGACTTCACGCCCCTGCGCGACGCGTTGAAGGATAAGGCAAAAGGCGTGTTCTTAATTGGTGTCGATGCGCCGCAAATCCGCCGCGATTTGGACGGCTGCGGTCTGAATATGACCGACTGCGCCACTTTGGAAGAAGCCGTTCAGACGGCATACGCCCAAGCCGAAGCGGGCGATATTGTGTTGCTCAGCCCCGCCTGCGCGAGTTTCGATATGTTTAAAGGCTATGCGCACCGTTCGGAAGTGTTTATCGAAGCATTTAAGGCTTTGTGATGCCGTCTGAAACGCAAACGCCGTCATTGTTGGGCGGGAAGTAAAGATTTAGAATATTGATTGGGGATGTATCGCATGTTCGGACGGCATTATCTGCCGTCTGAAATTTTTGCCCTTTGCGGCAGATGCAAACAGAATGACAGGTGGTTTTTTTGAAGATTTCGGACATATTGGTAAAGGTGGGGAGCGGTATCCACACCGTGCTGCTCGACAGGCAGATTGTGCGCGACGGCAGGAAATTCGACACGTCGCTTTTGTGGATGTTGGTGTTGATGACGGTATTCAGCCTGCTGATGATTTATTCGGCTTCAGTGGACTCGGCGGTACGCGAAGGCGGCAGCCAATTCGGCTATGTCGGCAAACAGGCGGCGTATGTAGCTGGCAGTGCGTTCTTATGCGGTTGCTTTAGCCTTTTGAAGATGAAAACGTGGCGGTGGCTGGTGCCGTGGATATTCGCCAGTTCGGTTATGTTGTTGGTTGCTGTGCTGCTTGTCGGCAATGAAGTCAATGGTGCGAAACGTTGGATTCCCTTGGTGATAGTCAATTTCCAACCGACCGAGTTATTTAAGTTGGCAGTCATCTTATATCTGGCCAGCCTGTTTACCCGCCGCGAAGAAGTGTTGCGCAGTATGGAACACCTCGGCTGGCGGTCGATTTGGCGGGGGACGGCCAATCTGGCGATGTCTTTCACCAATCCTCAGGCGCGCCGAGAAACCAAAGAAATGTATAACCGCTTCCGGTCGATTATCCTGCCTATCATGCTGGTGGCGTTCGGCTTGACGCTGGTGATGTTCCAGCCGGATTTCGGTTCGTTTGTCGTGATTACCGTCATTACTGTCGGGTTGCTGTTCCTTGCGGGTTTGCCGTGGAAATATTTTTTCATTCTGGTGGGCAGTGTTTTGAGCGGGATGGCGCTGATGATTGCCGCCGCCCCTTACCGTATGCAAAGGGTGCTGACCTTTCTCGACCCATGGCAGGACAAACAGAACACAGGCTATCAGCTTACCCAGTCGCTGATGGCGATCGGGCGGGGTGACTGGTTCGGTATGGGTTTGGGGGCAAGTCTGAGCAAACGCGGGTTTCTGCCGGAAGCGCATACCGATTTTATTTTCGCCATTATTGCCGAAGAATTCGGTTTCTTCGGTATGTGTGTGCTGGTGTTCTGTTACGGTTGGCTGGTTATACGCGCGTTTTCCATCGGCAAACAGGCACGTGATTTGGGGCTGACCTTCAATGCCTATATCGCTTCGGGTATCGGTATTTGGATCGGTATCCAAAGTTTCTTCAATATTGGCGTGAATATCGGCGCGTTGCCGACCAAAGGTCTGACGCTGCCGCTGATTTCTTACGGCGGTTCGGCAGTGGGGGTAATGTTTTTCAGTATTATGCTGCTGTTGCGCATCGATTATGAAAACCGCCGGAAAATGCGCGGTTACCAAGAGGAGTAAATCATGGGCGGTAAAACCTTCATGCTGATGGCGGGCGGTACCGGTGGTCATATTTTCCCTGCGCTGGCGGTGGCGGATTCGTTGCGCGCGCGCGGCCATCATGTGATTTGGCTGGGCAGTAAGGATTCAATGGAAGAGCGTATCGTGCCGCAATACGATATTCCGCTCGAAACGCTGGCGATTAAGGGCGTACGCGGCAACGGCATCAAACGCAAGCTGATGCTGCCGTTTACTTTGTATCAAACCGTCCGCGAAGCGCAGCGGATTATCCGCAAACACCGCGTCGAATGCGTTATCGGTTTTGGCGGCTTCGTTACCTTCCCCGGCGGTTTGGCGGCGAAACTGTGCAGCGTGCCGATTGTGATTCACGAGCAAAACGCCGTGGCCGGTTTGTCCAACCGCCACCTGTCGCGCTGGGCGAAGCGGGTATTGTACGCTTTTCCGAAAGCATTCAGCCACGAAGGCGGTTTGGTCGGAAATCCCGTCCGCGCCGATATTAGCAACCTGCCCGTGCCTGCCGAACGCTTCCAAGGGCGTGAAGGCCGTCTGAAAATTTTGGTGGTCGGCGGCAGTTTGGGTGCAGACGTTTTGAATAAAACCGTACCGCAGGCATTGGCATTATTGCCCGAGGAAGCTCGTCCGCAAATGTATCATCAGTCTGGTCGCAATAAATTGGGCAATCTGCAGGCGGATTACGATGCATTGGGTGTGCAAGCCGAGTGCGTCGAATTTATTACCGACATGGTGTCCGCCTACCGTGATGCCGATTTGGTGATTTGCCGTGCCGGCGCGCTGACGATTGCCGAGTTGACGGCGGCGGGGCTGGGCGCGCTGCTGGTGCCGTATCCTCACGCCGTTGATGACCATCAAACCGCCAACGCGCGTTTTATGGTGCAGGCGGAGGCGGGATTGCTGTTGCCGCAAACCCAATTGACAGCGGAAAAACTTGCCGAAATCCTCGGCGGCTTGAACCGCGAGAAATGCCTCAAATGGGCGGAAAATGCCCGCACGCTGGCGCTGCCGCACAGTGCGGACGACGTGGCGGAAGCCGCTATCGAGTGTACGGCATGATGACATGATGCGATAAACGAAACAGATGCCGTCTGAAAACCACGAAACCGGTTTCAGACGGCCTTATATTTTGTTTTTTCTGGTGTTTCGGTATATGAAATCGAGTTTGAAAATGGGCAGGAAAGCAGGGTTTACTGCTGAGTGCAGCCTTATTTTTAACTATATTGCCATCGATATGAAATCCTGTATGCCGAAACATCTGTAATTTACAAGAAAACTATGGCGTAGAAGCGGATAGCCCTTTAAAATAACGCCTTTACGCATCGAAATCCACCGGAACGCAACATTATGATGAAAAATCGAGTTACCAACATCCATTTTGTCGGTATCGGCGGCGTCGGCATGAGCGGTATCGCCGAAGTCTTACACAATTTGGGCTTTAAAGTTTCCGGTTCGGATCAGGCGCGAAATGCCGCTACCGAGCATTTGAGCAGCCTGGGCATTCAAGTTTATCCCGGTCATACCGCCGAACACGTCAATGGCGCAGACGTTGTCGTTACCTCTACCGCCGTCAAAAAAGAAAATCCCGAAGTTGTCGCTGCGTTGGCGCAACAAATCCCCGTTATTCCGCGTGCCCTGATGCTGGCGGAACTGATGCGCTTTCGTGACGGCATTGCCATCGCCGGTACGCATGGCAAAACCACGACCACCAGCCTGACCGCTTCCATCCTCGGTGCGGCAGGTCTCGACCCCACTTTCGTTATCGGCGGCAAACTCAATGCCGCAGGTACCAATGCCCGCTTGGGCAAAGGCGAATACATCGTCGCCGAAGCCGACGAATCCGATGCCTCTTTCCTACATCTGACCCCGATTATGTCCGTCGTCACCAATATTGACGAAGACCATATGGATACCTATGGACACAGCGTCGAAAAACTGCATCAGGCGTTTGTTGATTTTATCCACCGTATGCCGTTCTACGGCAAAGCGTTTTTGTGTATCGACAGCGAACACGTCCGCGCGATTTTGCCCAAAGTGAGTAAACCTTACGCCACCTACGGTTTGGACGATACCGCCGATATTTACGCAACCGACATCGAAAACGTCGGCGCGCAAATGAAATTTACCGTTCATGTGCAAATGAAAGGACATGAGCAAGAGCCGTTTGAGGTTGTTTTGAATATGCCCGGCCGCCACAACGTTCTCAATGCCTTGGCAGCCATTGGCGTGGCGCTGGAAGTTGGTGCATCGGTTGAAGCGATCCAAAAAGGCTTGCTCGGCTTTGAAGGTGTCGGCCGCCGCTTCCAAAAATATGGCGACATTAAATTGCCAAACGGCGGAACTGCTTTGCTGGTGGACGATTATGGCCACCATCCTGTCGAAATGGCGGCAACCCTTTCCGCTGCACGTGGTGCATACCCTGAAAAACGTTTGGTATTGGCCTTTCAGCCGCACCGCTATACCCGTACACGCGATTTGTTTGAAGACTTCACCAAAGTCCTCAATACCGTTGACGCGCTGGTGTTGACCGAAGTTTATGCCGCCGGTGAAGAGCCGATTGCCGCGGCCGATTCCCGCGCCCTTGCACGCGCCATCCGCGTATTGGGCAAACTTGAGCCGATTTACTGCGAAAATGTTGCCGACCTGCCGCAAATGCTGCTGAATGTTTTGCAGGACGGCGATGTTGTGTTGAATATGGGCGCGGGAAGCATCAACCGCATCCCCGCCGCGCTACTGGAATTGTCGAAACAGATTTGAGGCACACCCGCCTGACAGACGGAACATCATATAAAGGTCGTCTGAAACCGCAAATCAGGTCTCAGACGACCTCTGGCAACAAGCATAAAGTAATCAGGAAAGAACAAAAAACAATGCAGAATTTTGGCAAAGTGGCCGTATTGATGGGCGGTTTTTCCAGCGAACGAGAAATCTCGCTGGACAGCGGCACCGCCATTTTGAACGCCTTAAAAAGCAAAGGCATAGACGCATACGCCTTCGATCCTAAAGAAACCCCATTGTCTGAATTGAAGGCACAAGGTTTTCAGACGGCATTCAACATCCTTCACGGTACTTACGGCGAAGACGGGGCGGTTCAAGGCGCGTTGGAACTGTTGGGCATCCCCTATACCGGCAGCGGTGTCGCCGCATCCGCCATCGGCATGGACAAATACCGCTGCAAACTGATTTGGCAAGCATTGGGATTGCCCGTTCCCGAGTTCGCCGTCCTGCACGACGACACTGATTTCGATGCCGTCGAAGAAAAATTGGGCCTGCCGATGTTTGTGAAACCGGCGGCCGAAGGCAGCAGCGTAGGCGTGGTAAAAGTCAAAGGAAAAGGCCGTCTGAAAAGCGTGTACGAAGAATTGAAACACCTTCAGGGCGAAATCATTGCCGAACGTTTTATCGGCGGCGGCGAATATTCCTGCCCCGTCCTGAACGGCAAAGGGCTGCCCGGCATACACATCATTCCCGCAACCGAGTTTTACGACTACGAAGCCAAGTACAACCGAGACGACACCATTTATCAATGTCCTTCGGAAAATCTGACCGAAGCCGAAGAAAGCCTGATGCGCGAACTGGCGGTTCGCGGCGCGCAGGCAATCGGTGCGGAAGGCTGCGTGCGCGTCGATTTCCTCAAAGATACCGACGGCAAACTCTATCTGTTGGAAATCAACACCCTGCCCGGTATGACGAGCCATAGTTTAGTACCGAAATCCGCTGCCGTTATGGGCGTGGGTTTTGCCGATTTATGTATTGAAATTTTGAAGACCGCACATGTGGGATAATGCCGAAGCGATGGAACGGCTGACGCGCTGGCTGCTTGTCATGATGGCGATGCTGCTTGCTGCGTCCGGGCTGGTTTGGTTTTACAATTCGAATCATCTGCCCGTCAAGCAGGTGTCGCTGAAGGGCAACCTAGTTTATTCCGATAAGAAAGCATTGGGCAGTTTGGCGAAAGAATACATCCATGGGAATATTTTGAGGACGGACATCAATGGCGCACAGGAGGCCTACCGCCGGTATCCGTGGATTGCGTCGGTCATGGTGCGCCGCCGTTTTCCCGATACGGTTGAGGTCGTCCTGACCGAGCGCAAGCCGGTCGCGCGTTGGGGCGGCAATGCCTTGGTGGATGGCGAGGGAAATGTCTTTAAGGCACATTTAAACAGACCAGGCCTGCCGGTATTCAGGGGCGCGGAAGGAACGTCTGCCGAAATGCTCCGCCGTTATGACGAATTTTCGACTGTTTTGGCAAAACAGGGTTTGGGCATCAAAGAGATGACCTATACGGCACGTTCGGCGTGGAATGTCGTTTTGGACAACGGCATCACCGTCAGGCTCGGACGGGAAAACGAGATGAAACGCCTCCGGCTTTTTACCGAAGCGTGGCAACATCTGTTGCGTAAAAATAAAAATCGGTTATCCTATGTGGATATGAGGTATAAGGACGGATTTTCAGTCCGCTATGCTTCCGATGGTTTACCCGAAAAAGAATCTGAAGAATAGTGGGAACAGGTATCGGACAGATTACGGCCGTGCCGTCTGAAATGGTGCGACGCAAATTTCAATCAGTTTTAAGAGCAGACGAACAATGGAACAGCAGAAAAGATACATCAGCGTACTGGATATCGGTACGTCTAAAGTCCTCGCACTGATCGGGGAAGTTCAAGATGACGACAAAATCAACATCGTCGGTTTGGGGCAGGCTCCTTCACGGGGCTTGCGCGCGGGCATGGTAACCAATATCGATGCCACCGTCCAAGCCATCAGGCAGGCGGTCAATGATGCCGAGCTGATGGCGGATACCAAAATTACCCACGTTACCACAGGTATCGCAGGCAACCACATCCGCAGTCTTAATTCGCAAGGTGTGGTTAAAATTAAAGACGGGGAAGTCACGCAGGCAGACATCGATCGCGCCATTGAAACGGCAAAGGCAATCAATATCCCGCCCGATCAAAAAATTCTCGATGCCGTGGTTCAAGACTACATTATTGACACCCAACTTGGCGTGAGGGAGCCCATCGGTATGAGCGGTGTGCGTTTGGATACGCGGGTGCACATCATTACCGGTGCAAGTACGGCAGTGCAGAATGTCCAAAAATGTATCGAGCGGTGCGGCTTGAAAAGCGATCAGATCATGCTTCAGCCGTTGGCAAGCGGGCAGGCGGTGCTGACTGAAGATGAAAAAGACCTCGGCGTATGCGTCATCGACATTGGTGGCGGAACGACCGATATTGCCGTTTATATGAACGGCGCCATCCGCCATACGTCCGTCATTCCGGCCGGTGGTAATCTGATTACCAAAGATTTGTCCAAATCGTTGAGAACACCTCTCGATGCCGCCGAGTACATTAAAATCCATTATGGCGTGGCATCATGCGATACGGAAGGCTTGGATGAGATGATTGAAGTTCCGGGCGTGGGTGACCGGACATCGCGTCAGGTTTCCAGTAAGGTTTTGGCAGCAATCATCAGTGCACGTATTCAGGAGATTTTTGGCGTAGTGCTGGGCGAGCTGCAAAAATCAGGTTTCCCCAAAGAAGTGCTGAATGCGGGTATCGTTCTGACCGGCGGTGTGTCCATGATGACCGGGATTGTGGAATTTGCCGAAAAAATCTTCGATCTGCCTGTACGCACCGGTGCACCCCAAGAAATGGGCGGTTTGTCCGACCGCGTCCGCACACCGCGCTTTTCTACCGCTATCGGGCTGCTTCATGCAGCATGCAAGCTGGAAGGAAACTTGCCGCAGCTGGAAAACGGTGCAGTGCAAGAGAGGGAAGAGGGCGGCGGTTTGTTGGCAAGATTGAAGCGGTGGATTGAAAACAACCTCTGAACAGTTGGATTGCCGTTTGACAGGTGAGAAGTATTTTGCCAGCAGCAAGATACTTCTTATATAATAAATAATAATTTATTTAAACCGTCCTCTGAACGGGGCGAGCAGGAGTTTTTGAATGGAATTTGTTTACGACGTGGCAGAATCGGCAGTCAGCCCTGCGGTAATTAAAGTAATCGGCTTGGGCGGCGGCGGTTGCAATGCAATCAATAACATGGTTGCCAACAATGTGCGCGGTGTGGAGTTTATCAGTGCCAATACGGATGCGCAGTCTCTGGCAAAAAACCATGCGGCGAAGAGAATCCAGTTGGGTACGAATCTGACACGCGGTTTGGGCGCGGGCGCGAATCCCGATATCGGCCGTGCGGCAGCCCAGGAAGACCGGGAAGCCATTGAAGAAGCCATTCGCGGTGCAAATATGCTCTTTATTACGACCGGTATGGGCGGCGGTACCGGTACCGGTTCGGCGCCGGTTGTTGCTGAGATTGCCAAGTCTTTGGGCATTCTGACCGTTGCCGTGGTTACCCGCCCGTTCGCATATGAAGGCAAACGCGTCCATGTGGCACAGGCAGGGTTAGAACAGTTGAAAGAACACGTCGATTCGCTGATCATCATCCCGAACGACAAACTGATGACCGCCTTGGGTGAAGACGTAACGATGCGCGAAGCCTTCCGTGCCGCCGATAATGTATTGCGCGATGCGGTCGCAGGCATTTCCGAAGTGGTAACTTGCCCGAGCGAAATCATCAACCTCGACTTTGCCGACGTGAAAACCGTGATGAGCAACCGCGGTATCGCCATGATGGGTTCTGGTTATGCCCAAGGTATCGACCGTGCGCGTATGGCAACTGATCAGGCCATTTCCAGCCCTCTGTTGGACGATGTAACTTTGGATGGTGCACGCGGTGTGCTGGTCAATATTACGACTGCTCCGGGTTGCCTGAAAATGTCCGAGTTGTCTGAAGTCATGAAAATCGTCAACCAAAGCGCGCATCCCGATTTGGAATGCAAATTCGGTGCTGCTGAAGACGAGACCATGAGCGAAGATGCCATCCGGATTACCATTATCGCTACCGGTCTGAAAGAAAAAGGCGCGGTCGATCCTGCTCCGGCAAGGGAGGTAGAAGCGGTTGCCCCGTCCAAACAGGAGCAAAGCCACAATGTCGAAGGTATGATCCGCACCAATCGCGGTATCCGCACCATGAATCTGACAGCAGCGGATTTTGACAATCAGTCCGTACTTGACAACTTTGAAATCCCTGCGATTTTGCGCCGTCAGTACAATTCAGACAAATAATGCTCCGTGTGCCGTAAACCCATTGCCTCCCGAACCGGTTTGTCCGGTTTGGGAGGTATGTTTTTCAAGATGTTGCAATTCCGTACGGTTTGCGGTCGGCGGATTCAGATTTTTCCACTTGATACAGACTTTCAGATATGGACACTTCAAAACAAACACTGTTGGACAGGATTTTCAATCTTCGGGCAAACGGTACAACGGTCCGCACCGAATTGATGGCGGGTTTGACGACTTTTTTGACGATGTGCTACATCGTTATCGTCAACCCGTTGATTTTGGGTGAAACCGGCATGGATATGGGGGCGGTATTCGTCGCTACCTGTATCGCGTCTGCCATCGGCTGTTTTGTTATGGGTTTTGTCGGCAACTATCCGATTGCACTCGCACCGGGGATGGGGCTGAATGCCTATTTCACCTTTGCCGTCGTTAAGGGTATGGGCGTGCCTTGGCAGGTTGCGTTGGGTGCGGTGTTCATCTCTGGTCTGATTTTCATCCTGTTCAGCTTTTTTAAAGTCAGGGAAATGCTGGTCAATGCACTGCCTATGGGTTTGAAAATGTCGATTGCTGCCGGTATAGGTCTGTTCTTGGCACTGATTTCCCTGAAAGGCGCAGGCATTATCGTTGCCAATCCGGCAACCTTGGTCGGCTTGGGCGATATTCATCAGCCCAGCGCACTGTTGGCATTGTTCGGTTTTGTCATGGTGGTCGTATTGGGGCATTTCCGCGTTCAAGGCGCAATCATCATCACCATTCTGACGATTACCGTCATTGCCAGCCTGATGGGTTTGAACGAGTTTCACGGCATCATCGGCGAAGTGCCGAGCATTGCGCCGACTTTTATGCTGATGGATTTTAAAGGGTTGTTTACCGTCGGCATGGTCAGCGTGATTTTCGTCTTTTTCCTGGTCGATCTATTTGACAGTACCGGAACGCTGGTCGGCATATCCCACCGTGCCGGACTGCTGGTGGACGGTAAGCTGCCCCGCCTGAAACGCGCACTGCTTGCAGACTCTACCGCTATTGTGGCAGGTGCGGCTTTGGGTACTTCTTCAACCACGCCTTATGTGGAAAGTGCGGCGGGCGTATCGGCAGGTGGACGGACCGGCCTGACGGCGGTTACCGTCGGCGTATTGATGCTGGCGTGTCTGATGTTCTCCCCATTGGCGAAAAGTGTTCCCGCTTTTGCTACTGCACCCGCCCTGCTGTATGTTGGTACGCAAATGCTCCGCAGTGCCCGGGATATTGATTGGGACGATATGACGGAAGCCGCGCCTGCGTTCCTGACCATTGTTTTCATGCCGTTTACTTATTCGATTGCAGACGGCATTGCTTTCGGCTTCATTAGTTATGCCGTAGTCAAACTTTTGTGTCGCCGAACAGGGGATGTTCCACCTATGGTATGGATTGTTGCCGTATTGTGGGCACTAAAATTCTGGTATTTGGGTTGATGGTTGGAAGCATCAAATGCCGTCTGAAATTTTCAGACGGCATTTTGTTTGGATTTTGGGCGTACAATACGGAAAACATGACGATAAGGACACAAACTATGGCACAGTTTTTCGCCGTTCATCCCGACAATCCCCAAGAACGCCTCATCAAGCAGGCAGTCGAAATCATCAATCAAGGCGGTGTGGTGGTTTATCCGACCGATTCGTGTTACGCCTTGGGTTGCAAACTCGGCGATAAGGCGGCGATGGAACGCATACTCTCTATCCGCAAAATCGATCAGAAACACCATCTGACACTGGTCTGTGCCGATTTGAGCGAGTTGGGCACATACGCCAAAATCGACAACGTACAGTTTCGTCAGCTTAAGGCCGCCACGCCCGGACCTTATACCTTTATCTTGCAGGCGACGAAGGAAGTGCCGGCGCGCACGCTGCACCCGAAACGCAAAACCATCGGGCTGCGTATTCCCGATAATGCCATTGCACAAGCCCTGCTGGGGGAATTGGGCGAACCGCTTTTAAGCTGCACCCTGATGCTGCCCGAAGACGGCGAACCGCTGACCGACCCTTATGAAATCCGCGACTGGCTGGAACACGCCGTCGATTTGGTGATTGATGGCGGCTGGTGCGGAACCGATCCGACTACCGTCATCGACATGACCGACGGTACGGAATTGGTGCGCCAAGGTTGCGGCGATACGGCGGTGTTCGGTTTGTAGGGAAACCGATGCCGTCTGAAGCATCAGCCGTCCGAACGTATCGGGTGTTTTGCCGTTTACGGAAGTTCGAAATGCCGCCGCACATTTTGTTTCAGGCGGATTGTCTGTTCGGAACATCAAACAAAATGCCGTCTGAAAGCCCTTCAGACGGCATTACCTTGTTTATCTGCATTAATGGCGGAAGTGACGGATGCCGGTTACCACCATGGCGATGCCGTGTTCGTCCGCTGCGTCAAAGACTTCTTGGTCGCGCATGGAGCCTGCCGGATGGATGATGGCTTTGATGCCCTGCTCGGCAATGACATCTACGCCGTCGCGGAATGGGAAGAAGGCATCAGAAGCGGCACATGCGCCGTTGAGGTCGAGATTGGCATCTTGCGCTTTACGGGCGGCGATGCGGGTGCTGTCCACGCGGCTCATTTGGCCTGCACCGATGCCGTAGGTTTGGCCGCCTTTGCCGAAAACGATGGCGTTGGATTTGACGTATTTTGCGACGTTCCAAACAAACATCAGGTCGTTCCATTCTTGCTCGGTTGGTTGGCGTTTGGAGACGACTTTCAAATCGGCGCGGTTGAGACGGTGAATATCAGGGGTTTGTACCAACAGTCCGCCGCCGACGCGTTTGAGTTCAAAGCGGTTGGCACCTGCTTTGAGCGGCACTTCCAATACGCGCACGTTTTTCTTGGCGGCGGCGATTTCGAGGGCTTCGGCGGTGAACTTAGGCGCCATGAGGACTTCCATAAACTGGTTGTCGGTAATTTGTTTGACGGTTGCGCCGTCGACTTCGCGGTTGAAAGCGATGATGCCGCCGAACGCGCTGGTGGTGTCGGTGGCGTAGGCGAGTTTGTAGGCGGTCAAGGTATCGGCTGCAACAGCGACGCCGCACGGATTGGCGTGTTTCACAATCACACAGGCTGGTGCGTCAAAGGATTTGACGGCTTCCCATGCGGCATCGGCATCGGCGATGTTGTTGTAAGACAATTCTTTGCCTTGCAGTTGTTTGTAGGCGGAAAGGCTGCCTGCGGCGGGGTCAATATCGCGGTAGAACGCGGCGCGCTGATGCGGGTTTTCGCCGTAGCGCATGTCTTGCACTTTAATCCAGCTTTGGTTGAACTGGCTTGGGAATTCGCCGATTTGGGGCTCTCCGCTCAAAACTCCGTCTGAAAGCGAGGTCAGGTAGTTGGAAATCATGCCGTCGTATTGGGCGGTGTGGCTGAATGCTTTGCGTGAGAGGTTGAAACGGGTTTTGTCGCTCAATGCGCCGTTGTTGGCTTCGAGTTCGGCGGCAATTGCGGGGAAGTCGGCGGTGTCGGTAACGATGGCGACGTGTTTCCAGTTTTTCGCGGCGGAGCGCACCATAGTCGGGCCGCCGATGTCGATGTTTTCAATCGCGTCTTCCAGCGTGCAGTTTGGTTTGGCGATGGTGGCGGCGAAGGGGTAAAGGTTGACGCACACGAGGTCGATATTGCCGATGCCGTGTTCTTCCATCTTGGCGACGTGTTCGTCCAAATCGCGCCGGCCCAAAATACCGCCGTGGATTTTCGGATGCAGGGTTTTCACGCGGCCGTCGAGCATTTCGGGGAAACCGGTGTAGTCGGCAACTTCAATCACGGGAACGCCCGCATCGGCAAGCAGCTTCGCCGTGCCGCCGGTAGAGAGGATTTCGACACCGAGCTTGGTCAGGGTTTGGGCAAATTCGACTGCGCCCGTCTTGTCGGACAGGCTGATCAGGGCGCGTTTGATGACGGACATTGGGGCTTCCTTTTCTGACAGTTGGATGGGGAAAGGGGAACTTTTTCGGGGCGGTATTATCCGCTATTTTCAGTTTTTTGGCAGTAGGTTTTTGCAGATATTGTTGACAATTTACAAAGAAATGCCGTCTGAAAACCTTTCAGACGGCATTTGTCGGCATTCATTTGAAGCCCATTTTTCCCGATGTTCCCAATGCCCCCGCCATGCCGATGCACAAAGGCAGCAGCAGGGACAGCGGCGCGTAGGTCAGTTCCAATACGAACACAATGGCGGTCAGCGGCATTTTGAGCGATACGCCGAGAAACACTGCCGCTCCGACGACTGCCGCGCTTTCAGACGGCATTGTGGGGAAAACACTGTTCCACGCTGCTGCGGCGGCAAAGGCGATGGTGCTGCCGAGCATCATGGACGGTGTAATCAGGCCGCCGTATGCGCCTGCCGACAACGCCATCAAGACGACCAGCCATTTGACGGCGGTCAGCTCAAGGCTGTATTGCCAGTCGGTCAATCCGCCAAAGGTCAGTTGGTTGCCTGCTTTGCCGTTGCCCAAAATTTCGGGAAACCAAACGGAAATCACGCCGATGAGCGCAAACATGCAGACTGCCAAGGGAATGATTTTGATATTGTCGCGCTTGATAAAGGGGAACTTTTGGGCTGTACGCTGGAAAAAGACGGCGGTTGCGCCCAGTATCGGGCCAATGACGGCGGAAAACCAAAGCAATGAAGTATTTACGGCAAGGTTGGCGGGATGATACTGCTGCACGTCGCCCAAACCGATACGCGCGACGGCGGTGGCAATGACCGAAGTCAGCAATGCGGCGGCAACCGCCTGCTGCGTCCACACGCCCAACATCGCTTCGAGGATAAACAGCGTGGAGGCGAGCGGCACGTTATACACCGCCGCCAAACCCGCGCCGGACGCACAGGCAATCAAGAGGCGCATTTCGCCTTCGTCCAAACCCAACCGCCTGCCGCCTGCCGAAGCAAACGCGGCAGTCATTTCACGCGGGGCGACTTCGCGTCCGAGCGGCGAACCGAGTCCGACCGTTATGATTTGCAGCAGAACATGGAAAACCGTCGTCAGAAACGGCAGCCCCTGCAACGGCTGCTTCAAGGCGGCTTTGATTTCGATTTGCGGCTTGCCGAAACGTTTGAGCAGCCACCAGCCGCCGCCTGCGATCGCGCTGCACAGCGTCAGCACGGCAACGCGCCGCATACCGGAAGCCTGTGCCACGCCTTCGCGGAACGATATGTACACGCCGTCCGCGCCATAACCGTATGCCGTATGCTGTATGAAGTGCATCAGTTCCGTCAGCACAATGCCGACCAAACCGCCGATAACGCCCGCTGCTGCCAGGGCAAACCAAAGTTTCTTGCGTCCCACTGTCGTTCCTGCCGTTCAAATGCCGTCTGAACACGTTTTTCAGACGGCATCCGTTTCCTATCCGCCTATCCGAACAGGCCGCGTACACGCTCCAAACCGCCGAAGTTGATACAGGCATCGGCGGCGGCCCGCGCTTTCAGTTTGGCACGGTAAGCCACGCCTATGCCCGCTTCTTTGAGCATCGGAATATCGTTCGCACCGTCGCCCACCGCCAACACTTGATGCGGCTGCAATCCGAGGCGGCTGCGGTATTCGAGCAACAAATCTGCCTTTGCCTGCGCGTCGATGATTCTGCCTTTCAAACGTCCGGTCAGCCTGCCGTTTTCAATTTCCAAAACATTGGCGTGCTGGTATTCGAAGCCGAGGCGTTGTTGCAGACGTTCGGTAAAAAACGTGAAGCCGCCCGACACCAGCAAGAATTTCACATCGTGCCTTTTGCATTCGTCCAACAAAAATTCCGCACCGGGCGAGAGCTTCAAAACGTTTTCATAAACGTCCGCCAAAATCTGTTCGTCCAATCCCGCCAACAGCGCAACGCGGCTGCGCAACGACTGCTCGAAATCCAACTCTCCGCGCATCGAACGCTCGGTAATTTCCGCTACCTTGTCTTTTAAACCCACGCCTGCCGCAATTTCATCGACGCATTCGATGGTAATCAGCGTCGAATCCATATCGCTGACAATCAAACCGAGTTCGCCGAAATCCATATCCGGCAACACGGCGTGGTCGATTTGACGGCTGCCAAGCAACGCCGCGTCTTTTTCGCTTAAAGAAAACCCTTCTTCAACAATAAAACGCATACGCTTTTCATCGGCGCAATCAGGTTCGGGCAGGCGTGAGGGGAAGTCGGAAGGCAGGGCTTCGGCGGAGAGAAATTGGAGGACGAGGGCGTGCGGCATAACGGCGGCTCAAAAAATGCGGATTATATAGTGAAACGGCAAAGAATGTTACGGCGGGCGGGACTGCAATCGGAAAACGACTTCAAAAACAAACGGCAGTATGTGTCGGACAACACGGGAAAATGCCGCAACTATTGCCAGCCTGATGAAAATTCGTTATAAGGGGATTATCTAAAATATATTAACATTTGAAGTGAATCGGTTTTAAACCGGTACGGCGTTGCTCCGCCCTGCCCCGATTTAAATTTAACCCACGATACATATAAACAACCCGAAAAAGGATTCAGAGATGAAAATCGGTATCCCACGCGAGTCATTATCCGGCGAAACCCGCGTCGCCTGCACGCCCGCCACCGTTGCCCTGCTGGGCAAACTGGGCTTTGAAACCGTTGTCGAAAGCGGTGCAGGTTTGGCGGCAAGTTTGGACGATGCCGCTTACCAAACAGCAGGCGCAACCGTTGCCGACAAAGCGGCGGTTTGGACCTGCCCTTTGATTTATAAGGTCAACGCGCCGTCCGAAGACGAGCTGCCGCTTTTGAACGAAGGTCAAACCATCGTCAGCTTCCTGTGGCCGCGCCAAAACGAAGCCTTGGTCGAAGCCTTGCGCGCCAAGAAAGTGAATGCGCTGGCGATGGACATGGTGCCCCGTATTTCCCGCGCGCAGGCTTTGGACGCTTTGTCTTCGATGGCAAACATCAGCGGCTACCGCGCCGTGATTGAAGCCGCCAACGCCTTCGGCCGTTTCTTCACCGGTCAAATTACTGCCGCAGGCAAAGTGCCGCCCGCGCAGGTTTTGGTGATTGGCGCAGGTGTGGCAGGTTTGGCGGCGATCGGTACGGCAAACTCGCTCGGCGCAGTGGTGCGCGCGTTCGATACCCGCTTGGAAGTGGCGGAACAAATCGAATCGATGGGCGGTAAGTTCCTGAAACTCGACTTCCCGCAAGAATCGGGCGGCAGCGGCGACGGCTACGCCAAAGTGATGAGCGACGAATTTATCGCCGCCGAGATGAAACTCTTTGCCGAGCAGGCGAAAGAAGTGGACATCATCATCACCACCGCCGCCATTCCGGGCAAACCCGCGCCCAAGCTGATTACCAAAGAAATGGTGGAAAGCATGAAATCCGGCTCCGTCATCGTCGATTTGGCGGCGGCGACGGGCGGCAACTGCGAACTCACCCGCCCAGGCGAATTGTCCGTAACCGGCAACGGCGTGAAAATCATCGGCTACACCGATATGGCAAACCGCCTTGCCGGACAGTCGTCCCAGCTTTACGCCACCAACTTGGTGAACCTGACCAAGCTGTTAAGCCCGAACAAAGACGGCGAAATCACGCTGGATTTTGAAGACGTGATTATCCGCAATATGACCGTTACCCGCGACGGCGAAATCACCTTCCCGCCTCCGCCGATTCAAGTTTCCGCCCAGCCGCAGCAAACGCCGTCTGAAAAAGCCGCGCCTGCCGCCAAGCCCGAGCCGAAACCCGTTCCCCTGTGGAAAAAGCTCGCGCCTGCCGTCATTGCCGCCATATTGGTGCTGTGGGTCGGCGCGGTCGCACCCGCAGCATTCCTGAACCACTTTATCGTGTTCGTCCTCGCCTGCGTCATCGGCTATTACGTCGTCTGGAACGTCAGCCACTCGCTGCATACCCCGCTGATGTCGGTAACCAACGCCATTTCCGGCATCATCGTCGTCGGCGCGCTGCTGCAAATCAGCCAAGGCAACGGCTTCGTTACCCTGCTTGCCTTCATCGCCATCCTGATTGCCGGCATCAATATCTTCGGCGGCTTCTTCGTCACGCGCCGGATGTTGAATATGTTTAGGAAAGGATAAAACATGACTTTTGCCTATTGGTGCATCTTGATTGCCTGCTTATTGCCGCTTTTTTGTGCGGCGTATGCCAAAAAAGCGGGCGGATTCCGGTTTAAAGACAACCACAATCCGCGCGATTTTCTGGCACACACGCAAGGCGCAGCCGCCCGTGCCCACGCCGCGCAGCAAAACGGTTTTGAAGCATTTGCACCGTTTGCCGCCGCCGTTTTGACGGCACACGCAACCGGCAATGCGGAGCAATCGACCATCAACACGCTTGCCGGTCTGTTCATCCTGTTCCGCCTCGCCTTTATCTGGTGCTATATCGCCGACAAAGCAGCATTGCGCTCGCTGATGTGGGCGGGCGGATTTGCCTGCACCGTCGGGCTGTTTGTCGCGGC
The DNA here is from genome assembly GCF_047915665.1 of Neisseria sp. LACPHL-SPEC-2024-00856. NCBI lineage: Bacteria > Pseudomonadati > Pseudomonadota > Betaproteobacteria > Neisseriales > Neisseriaceae > Neisseria > Neisseria sp. LACPHL-SPEC-2024-00856. The sequence continues at coordinate 103,154 of NZ_JBLRPR010000006.1, read as the reverse complement.
TGCTTAAAACAGATGCCGTCTGAAAACACGAACGTCAATTTTTCAGACGGCATTGAAAACAAATCATCGAAAATCGGAGAATTTCTATGTCTTCAGGACTCGTAACAGCGGCGTATATCGTTGCCGCAATTTTATTCATCTTCTCACTGGCGGGGCTGTCCAAACAGGAAACCGCCAAACAGGGCTGCTATTCCGGTATCGCCGGTATGGCGGTCGCCCTCTTCGTAACGGTCTTTTCCGACAATACCCATGGACTGGGCTGGATTATCATCGCTATGCTCATCGGCGCGGCAATCGGCATCTACAAAGCCAAAAAAGTAGAAATGACCGAAATGCCCGAACTGATTGCGCTCTTGCACAGCTTCGTGGGCTTGGCGGCGGTTTTGGTCGGCTTCAACAGCTATATCGCGCCGGGCAACGTCGCACACGATATGCACACCATCCATCTGATCGAAGTCTATTTGGGCATTTTCATCGGCGCGGTAACCTTTACCGGCTCGCTGGTCGCATTCGGCAAGCTCAACGGCAAAATCAGCAGCAGCCCGCTGCAACTGCCCGCCAAACACAAGCTCAACGCGCTGGCGCTCGCCGTATCGTTTGTACTGCTGCTCGTATTTGTCGGCATTGACGGCAGCGGCTTCATCCTGCTGATAATGACTCTGATCGCCCTCGCATTCGGCTGGCACTTGGTTGCCTCCATCGGCGGCGCGGATATGCCCGTGGTCGTATCTATGCTCAACTCCTACTCCGGCTGGGCTGCCGCAGCGGCAGGCTTTATGCTCTCCAACGACCTGCTCATCGTTACCGGCGCGCTGGTCGGCTCAAGCGGCGCAATTCTGTCCTACATTATGTGCAAAGCCATGAACCGCTCGTTTGTCTCGGTAATTGCCGGCGGTTTCGGCAGCGACAGCAGCGCGGCATCTTCTGCCGGTCAAGAAGTCGGCGAATACCGCGAAGTCAAAGCTGCCGATGTTGCCGAAATGCTGAAAGGCGCAAACAGTGTCATTATCACCCCGGGCTACGGCATGGCAGTCGCACAGGCGCAATACCCCGTTGCCGAAATCACCGAGCTTTTACGTAAAAACGGCACCGAAGTACGCTTCGGCATCCACCCCGTTGCCGGCCGCCTGCCCGGTCATATGAACGTACTGCTTGCCGAAGCCAAAGTCCCCTACGACATCGTTTTGGAAATGGACGAAATCAACGACGACTTCCCCGAAACCGATGTGGTCTTGGTGATTGGTGCGAACGATACCGTCAACCCTGCCGCCCAAACCGACCCGAACAGCCCGATTGCGGGTATGCCCGTGTTGGAAGTGTGGAAGGCAAAAGAAGTCGTCGTCTTCAAACGCTCGATGAACACCGGCTACGCAGGTGTACAAAACCCGCTGTTCTTCAACGAAAACAGCGTGATGTGTTTCGGAGATGCGAAGAAAACCGTGGATGACATTCTGTCCGAACTGAAAAAATAATCCGCATGGCGCAATGCCGTCTGAAATCCGATGTTTAAACTGCACCCTGCAAGTCGGACACTATTTCCGACTTGCAGGGTGCAGTTTTTTACGGCAAGCATTCAAACAAATCCAAATCCGCCGATGTTTTTTGACATTCGCCCACACTTTTTCAACAAGGTTGGGTGTAGAGGAAGCAGTACTTTTGCCGGATGGGCGGCATTGCACGAATATATCCGCTATGACAACCACGAGCGGAACAGCTTGAAATTGAAAGGGCTGATTCTGTCCCGGACAGGAAACAGCCCTTGAAAGCCGTTTGATCGAACTGCTCAAGTTTTTAGGTCAGTCCGATTCAGACGGCATTTTTTGTATCGGGCTGTTTAACGCGCCAGCGGTTCGGTGCGTTTGATCAGCCACGCTTTTGCCGCGCCTTCGGTCAGCGGCTCGAGGCGGCGGCGGACTTCGGCGTGGTAGCGGTTGACCCAGTCGATTTCGCCGTCGGTCATGAGGGCGGTGTCCATCAGGCGGGTGTCGATGGGACAGAGGGTCAGGGTTTCAAAACAGAGGAAGCTGCCGAACTCGGTTTCCTGCGGGTCGGCGACGGCTTGGTTGGCGGCGAGGTTTTCAATGCGGATGCCCCATTTTCCCGGGCGGTAGAGTCCGGGTTCGATGGAGGTAACCATGCCTTTTTTCATCGCGGTTTCGGGCGTGGCGGGGGCGGCGAAGGCGATGCGCTGCGGGCCTTCGTGGACGTTGAGAAAATAGCCTACGCCGTGGCCTGTGCCGTGGCCGTAGTCGCATTGCGCCTGCCACAGGGGTTTGCGGCAAATCGCGTCAATCAGCGGCGAGGGGATGTTTTCGGGGAACACGGCTTCGGCAAGCGCGATATGGGCTTTGAGAACGAGGGTGTTGTCGCGTTTTTGTTCGGCGGTGGGCGTGCCGACGGGGACGACGCGAGTGATGTCGGTCGTGCCGCCTTTGTATTGCGCGCCGGAGTCGATGAGCAGCAGCCCGTTGCCGCTGATGGTGCTGTAGCTTTCGGGTGTTGCGCTGTAATGCGGCAGGGCGCCGTTGGCGTTGAAGCCTGCGATGGTGTCGAAACTCAATGAAATGAAGCCCGGTCGCACGCTGCGGTGGCGGTAAAGCATGGTGTCCACGTCGATTTCGGTCAGGCTGCCGCCGTTGTCGATGATGTCTTCAAACTCGGCGAAGAAACCGCACAACGCCGCGCCGTCGTGTTCCATCGCTTCGCGGATGCGGGCGATGTCGGCTTCGGATTTGACGGATTTGAAGAAGGTGGACGGATTGATGCCTTCAATCAGGCGCACGCTTTCGGGCAGGCGCACGAGCGTACTGACGGCGGTTTTGTTCGGTTCGATAAGCAGTGCGCCACCGATTTGCGCGAGTTTGTCGGCAACTTGGGCGTAAGGCTCAACCGTGATGCCTGCGGTTTGCAGCGCGGCGGCGGCTTCGGCGTTCAGACGGCATTGTTCGGTAAACAGGACGGCGTTGTCTTTGCCGATCAGCAGGAAGGACACGAACACAGGGTTGAAAGGCACGTCGCTGCCGCGCAGGTTGGTCAGCCAAGCGATGTCGTCAAGCGAGGAAACCAAGTGGTAATCCGCGCCTTTTTCCGCCATAACTACGCGCACGCGGGCGAGTTTCTCGGCGGCGGTTTCAGAAACATAGTCGGGGTCGTGGATGAACACGGTTTCGGCAGGGATGGTTGGGCGGCTGCTCCATACGCGGTCAAGCAGATCGTCGGGGTGTTCGATGCGGATGTTTTTGGCGGCGAGTGATTGCGCCAAAGTACGTTTGCCGGTGAGCGAGACCATATCGGAAGGGATGCCGACGGCGGCGTTTTCGGGCAGGCTTGCCGCGAGCCATTCGTTGTACGGCGGCACTTGACCGCTTTTTTGCAGCACAATGCCGCTGCCGGAAAGCTGTTTGGCGGCTTGTTCCCAATAGCGGCTGTCCACCCACACGCCCGCTTCGTCGGCGGTAACGACGAATGTGCCGACTGAGCCGGTAAAGCCTGACAATTCGCGCCGCGCCTGCCAATGCTCGGGCAGGTATTCGGACAGGTGGGGGTCGGCGGAAGGGATGACGAGTGCGTCCAAGCCTTGCGCCTTCATGGCTTCACGCAATGCGGACAAGTAATTCGATACGGTATTCATGAACGGATTCTCCAGAGAAAGTGTAAGGTTTCAGACGGCATGGCGGCGTACCGGCTGGGGAAACGTAACCATCTTATCAAATCGTTTGCCGACTGCAAAACGCGTTTGGGAATTTGAAAGTATATTTTGTACGGTAAAAAGCGATGCAAGGCTATTTGTTGTAAACTTTCAGGCATAAAATGCCATATTGCATGTTTTTCTGAAAATAATTGGGAAAAATCAGGAATATTAGGGTGTAAAGTTTCAATAAGTCGGTTTGGCGTGTATTTAGATTACGTTAAAATACACATTTTTATATCAGCAATACGGAAAAATCATGTCCGAACAACATATTTCGACTTGGAAAAGTAAAATCAACGCATTGGGTCCGGGTATTATGATGGCATCGGCGGCAGTCGGCGGTTCGCACCTGATTGCCTCCACGCAGGCAGGTGCGCTTTACGGCTGGCAGCTCGCATTGATTATCGTCCTGACCAACCTCTTCAAATACCCGTTTTCCGTTTCAGCGCGCATTACACGCTGGATACGGGTAAAAGCCTGATTGAAGGTTATGCGGAGAAAAGCCGCATCTACCTGTGGGTCTTTTTGATTTTGTGTATTGCTGCCGCGACGATTAACGCGGGTGCGGTTGCCATTGTAACCGCCGCCATCATCAAAATGGCGATTCCCTCGCTGACACTGGGTATCGGCGCAATCTCCGCGCTGATTATGGCTTCCTGCCTGATTATCCTGGCGAGCGGACGCTACAAGGCTTTGGACAATGTTTCCAAAATCATCATCGTCAGCCTGACGGTTGCCACGGTTGCCGCCGCCGGTATCGCCATGTCGCGCGGTATGCAGATGAAACCCGATTTTATCGAGCCGACACCGTGGACGCTTGCCGGTTTGGGCTTCCTGATCGCGCTGATGGGCTGGATGCCTGCGCCGATTGAAATTTCCGCCATCAATTCTTTGTGGGTTACGGAGAAACAGCGTCTCCAACCTTCCTCTTATCATGACGGGATTTTTGATTTCAACGTCGGTTACATCACCAGTGCCGTGCTTGCCGTCGTCTTCCTTGCCCTGGGTGCGTACGTGCAATACGGTAACGGTGAAGAAGTGCAGATGGCGGGCGGCAAATATATCGGACAACTGATCAATATGTATGCGGTAACCATCGGCGACTGGTCGCGTCCGCTAGTGGCGTTTATCGCTTTTGCCTGCATGTACGGTACGACGATTACCGTTGTTGACGGTTATGCACGCGCCATTGCGGAACCTGTGCGCCTGCTGCGCGGCAGTGAGAAAACCGGCAACGCCGAGCTCTTTGCCTGGAATATTTGGGTTGCAGGCAGCGGTTTGGCGGTGATTTTCTGGTTTGACGGCGTAATGGCGAATCTGCTCAAATTTGCCATGATTGCCGCCTTTGTGTCCGCCCCCGTGTTCGCCTGGCTCAACTACCGCCTGGTCAAAGGAGACAAACGGCACAAGCTTACCGCCGGTATGAATTTTCTTGCCATTGTCGGCTTGCTCTACCTGACCGGATTTGCCGTTTTGTTCCTGTTGAACCTTAGCGGACTTTTGGCATAGGTTTCAAAATCTGAATGCCGTCTGTAATATTTTCAGACGGCATTGCCCTTTCCTAGAAAAAAACACCGACATCGCGTAAAATATGCGCAAATTTTGTGATTCAATCAGGTCGTCTGAAACAGACTGCGCCTGATTTATTTTTTCGGAAAATACCATGAGCGAACAAAATAATCCGCAAATCGAGCCGCAGTTGGACGAAAACCAAATCATCGCCCTGCGCCGTGAAAAACTGCACAACATCCGCCAACAGCGCAACGCCTACCCTAACGATTTCAAACGCGACAGCTTTGCCGCCGATTTGCACGCCCAATACGGCGAAATCGGCAAAGAAGAACTCGACCCGCAGGCCGTTCCCGTCAAAGTGGCCGGCCGCATGATGCTGAAGCGTCAAATGGGCAAAGCCAGCTTCGCCACCATTCAAGACGTTACCGGTCAAATCCAGCTTTATCTGAACAACAAAGGCGTGAGTCAGGAAGTTTTGGACGATTTCAACCATTGGGATTTGGGCGATATCGTCGGCGCGGAAGGTACTTTGTTCAAAACCAACCACGGCGAATTGACCGTGCGCGTGTCCGACATCCGCCTGTTGTCCAAATCCTTGCGTCCGCTGCCGGACAAACACAAAGGCTTGAGCGATCAGGAAACCAAATACCGCCAACGCTATGTCGATTTGATTGCCAACGAAGAATCGCGCAATACCTTCATCAAACGCAGCCAAATCATCCAATCCGTGCGTAATTTTATGGTGGGCGAGCATTATCTCGAAGTCGAAACCCCGATGATGCACCCGATTCCCGGCGGCGCGACGGCAAAACCCTTCGTTACCCATCACAATGCCTTAGATATTCCGCTTTATTTGCGAATCGCCCCCGAGCTGTATCTGAAACGCTTGGTGGTCGGCGGCTTGGAACGCGTGTTTGAAATCAACCGTAGCTTCCGCAACGAAGGCATGTCCGTGCGCCACAATCCCGAATTCACCATGATTGAATTCTACGAAGCCTTTTCCGACTACGAACGCATGATGCAGATGGCGGAAGACATCATCCGCAACGCATCGCGCACGGTAAACGGTACGGCGAACATCACTTACAACGGCAAAGAAGTCGATTTGGAAAGCCCGTTCGAGCGTCTGACCATCCTCGAAGCCATCAAAAAACACAATCCGCACTACACCGACGAGCAGTTGAACGATGCGGAATGGCTGAAAAAAGAAATCGTCAAACACGGCGAAAGCCTGCCGCCGTCCCCGGGCATCGGCAGCCTGCAACTTGCCCTGTTTGAAGGTTGCGCCGAGGGCAAGCTGTGGAACCCGACCTTTATTGTCGATTACCCGGTCGAAGTTTCCCCGTTGGCACGCGCTTCCGATACCAAACAAGGTCTGACCGAACGCTTCGAGCTTTTCGTTGTCGGCCGCGAACTGGCAAACGGCTATTCCGAGTTGAACGACCCCGAAGACCAAGCCGAACGCTTCAAAGCGCAAGTGGCGCAAAAAGACGCGGGCGACGACGAAGCGATGCACTACGATGCCGACTACATCCGCGCGATGGAATTCGGTTTGCCGCCGACCGGCGGTTGCGGCATCGGCATCGACCGCTTAGTGATGCTGCTGACCGATTCGCAAACCATCCGCGATGTGATTCTGTTTCCGCAGATGCGTCCCGAGTAATCATAAAAACAGTTGAAATAGAAATGCCGTCTGAACCCGATTGGATTCAGACGGCATTTTGTATGGCGGTACGGATTTATTCGCTTTCCAACTGACCGACCCATTCTGACAAGGCAGTCAGGCGTTGTTCGGATTTCGCCACGAACGGGTTTTCGGTATCCCACGCGTAGCCTGCCAAAATCGAAGAAAGCATACGGCTGATTTCCGGGCTGCGGTCGGGCGCGTACACGACGTTTTGGAAGCGGAAATCATACCAACCGTCCACATAGGTGCGGAATGTGTCCACGCCGATCATCAAGGGTTCGGCAAACTCAGTATCCCAATCCGCCGTACCGCCTTCAAGCTGCTTCGCCAATAAATCGGCAGCCAGTTTGGCGGAGTGCAGCGCGATGGTTACGCCCGACGAGAACACGGGATCGAGGAACTCGGCGGCATTGCCCAACAGCGCGAAATGCCTGCCGTGCAGCGATTTGACGTTGGCGGAATAGCCTTGGATGGAGCGGAACGGAAAATCGTTTTCCCAGACGGCTTTGTCCAGAATTTCGTTCAGCATCGGGCATTCGTAAACAAATTTTTTCAACACCGTTTCCGATTCGCCGACAAGTTTGTCGGGCGTGCCGACCACGCCGACGGAACAGCGGTTGTCGCCGAAGGGAATCAGCCAAATCCACACGTCGCGGTGTTGCGGATGGGTGGTAATCAGGATTTTGTTGCGGTCGAATTTCGGGTTGGTGATGTTGTCGTCGATGTGCGTGAAATGCGCTTGGCGCGGCGGCAGGTGCGAGGGCGTTTCCAAATCCAGCAGGCGCGGCAGCACGCGTCCGTAACCGCTTGCGTCCAAGACGAATTTCGCGGTCAGTTCATAGCTCTCGCCGGTGTCGGTTTCGATGTTCAAGCGGGCAAAATCGCCGCTGTTGTCGAACGCGGTTACGCCGTGCCCGAAACGTACTTCAACGTCTTGTTTGGCGGCTTCGTTAATTAGGATTTTGTCGAACACGGCGCGGCGCACTTGATAAGTCGTGCCGGGGCCGTCTGAAAATTTATCGGTAAAATCAAATTCCGTATAGCGGCTGCCCCACGAAAACGCCGCGCCGTTTTTCAACTGAAAGCCGGGCTCGGCGCGCACGGCATCGGCAAATCCGGCTTCTTCCAGCATTTCCATACAGTGCGGCAGCAGGCTTTCGCCGATGACGAAGCGCGGAAAGTGCTGTTTTTCCAATACGCAGACTTGATAACCTTTTTTGCGGAGCAGGGCGGATGCGACCGAGCCTGCCGGACCTGCGCCGATTACGGCGACATCGAATTGGGTGGACATTGGGAAATCCTGATGGTTTGAGTGGAAAAGGAAATAATATTGTACAGGCGGCAAATGCCGTCTGAAACTGTTTGTGGAAGAAATTTATCCGGTGCGGGCGGTTGCTCCCGATGCGTCAGTCCGGTTTGAAAAATGCCGTCTGAAACGGAAATGTTCAGACGGCATTTGATTTTCAGGGCTATTTTACGCCGTAACGCGGTTGGAGCAGGGCGCACGTCCGGTGTTCCCGGCGGCTTCGGCGGCTGCGTCCGGCAATTTTTCCGCAAGCCGCGCCCGCATCGTTTGCCGCATTTTCCGGCCGGGTGTTTTTTTCGCGCTGCGCCTTGGCGGATTCGTAGCGGTTGCGTTGTCTCGGTTCACTTGTTTCGGTTTTTTCCGGTTTTGCGCCGCCCTGTTCCCACCATTGCGGCTCGAAGCCTTCGATGCGTTCGATGAGCAGCTTGTTGCCGGTCAGTTCTTTAATGGCTTCAAACATTTTCTGTTCGGATTCGTCCATCAGGGAAATCGCCACGCCGTCCGCGCCCGCGCGCCCCGTACGCCCGATACGGTGGACGTAGTCTTCGGGCTGGGCGGGCATTTCGTAATTGATGACGAAGGGCAGTTCGGCAATATCCAGCCCACGCGCGGCGATGTCGGTGGCGACGAGGACGCGCAGGCTGCCGTCTTTGAAGGCGTTGAGTGTTTCGAGCCGGCTTTGTTGGGAACGGTCGCCGTGTATCGCCTGTGCGGACAGGTTGCGGCGCACCAGTTCGCGCGTTACGCGGTCGACGCTTTGTTTGGTTTTGCAAAAGACGATAACCTGGTTCATATGCAAATCGACAATCAGCCGTTCGAGCAGGTTGCGCTTTTGGAAGGTATCGACCGCGATGATGTGTTGTTCGACGTTGGCGTTGGTGGTGTTTTGTGCGGCAACCTCGACGGTTTCGGGCGCATTCATGAAGTCTTGCGCCAGTTTGCGTATCGGGGCGGAGAAGGTGGCGGAAAAGAGCAGGGTTTGGCGTTGGCGGGGCAGCATCTGCATGATTTTGCGGATGTCGTCGATAAAACCCATATCCAGCATACGGTCGGCTTCGTCCAAAACGACGATTTCGACTTTGTTCAAATGGATGTTTTTCTGTTTCACGTGGTCGAGCAGCCGTCCGACGGTGGCGACGACGATTTCGCAGCCGGCGCGCAGGTCGGCGGTTTGTTTGTCCATATTCATGCCGCCGAACAAGACGGTATGCCGCAGCGGCAGATTTTTAATGTAGCCCTGCACGTTTTGGTCGATTTGGTCGGCAAGTTCGCGCGTGGGGGTGAGGACGAGCATACGCACGGGGTGCATCGCGGGCGAGGTGCTGGCGGTGGCGTAACGTTTGAGGCGTTCGAGCGAGGGCAGCATAAAGGCGGCGGTTTTGCCCGTGCCGGTTTGCGCGGCGGCTAGTAAATCATGACCGGCGAGTGCTTTGGGAATGGCGGCGGCTTGGATGGGCGTCGGGTTTTCGTAACCTTGCGCGGTCAGTGCGGAAACGAGTTCCGTACCCAAACCTAAAGAGGAAAATGGATTACTCATGATTGTAGTCTTTCTTTCAGACCTTATGCCGTCTGAAACGGGAAACTGATAGGATGGGGAAAGTATAGTGGATTAACAAAAATCAGGACAAGGCGACGAAGCCGCAGACAGTACAGATAGTACGGAACCGATTCACTTGGTGCTTGAGCACCTTAGAGAATCGTTCTCTTTGAGCTAAGGCGAGGCAACGCCGTACTGGTTTTTGTTAATCCACTATAAACTGCCCTCCTGTGAGTGGCGGGGCAGGGAATCTGTGTGCGGATTATGCCATAAAACGGTGCCTGCCCCAATCGCGGGCGCGTCCGGAGATTGGAAATCCTGCTTAAAAAATGTACAATGGCGTACTTTTTTGAAACGCGGGCCCATTATGCACATCGGCGGCTATTTTATCGACAACCCCATCGCACTTGCGCCGATGGCGGGCATTACCGACAAACCGTTCCGCCGACTTTGCCGAGATTTTGGCGCAGGTTGGGCGGTGTGCGAAATGCTGACCAGCGACCCGACGCTTAGAAATACCAAAAAGACCCTGCACCGCAGTGATTTTACCGATGAAGGCGGCATCGTTGCCGTGCAGATTGCCGGCAGTGATCCGCAGCAGATGGCGGATGCCGCGCGTTACAACGTCAGCCTTGGGGCGCAGGTTATCGACATCAACATGGGCTGTCCCGCTAAAAAAGTCTGCAATGTCCAAGCCGGTAGCGCGCTGATGCAGAACGAGCCGCTGGTTGCCGCCATTCTCGAAGCCGTCGTCCGTGCGGTGGACGTTCCCGTTACCCTCAAAACCCGTTTGGGCTGGCACGACGACCACAAAAACCTGCCTGCCGTCGCCCGCATCGCCGAAGATTGCGGCATTGCCGCCCTTGCCGTCCACGGACGCACTCGCACGCAAATGTACAAAGGCGAAGCGGCTTACGACCTGATTGCCGAAACCAAATGCCGTCTGAACATCCCGGTCTGGGTCAACGGCGACATTACTTCGCCGCAAAAAGCCCAAGCTGTCCTTAAACAAACCGCCGCAGACGGCATCATGATAGGGCGCGGTGCGCAAGGCAGGCCGTGGTTCTTCCGCGATTTGAAACATTATGCCGAACACGGTGTTTTACCGCCTGCCTTGAGTTTGGCAGAATGCACCGCCACTATTTTGAACCACATCCGCGCCATGCACGCGTTTTATGGTGAGACCGCCGGTGTGCGCATTGCACGCAAACACATAGGTTGGTACATCGACGAAATGCCCGACGGCGAACAGGCGCGCCGCGACATCAACTGCTTGGACAGTGCGGCGGCGCAATACGACATGCTTGCAGGTTATCTTGAAAGACTTGCTGAAAAAACCGACAGTTGGGCGTGCGCCTACCGCCCAAATGCCTTCTGAACACTTGATTATCCTTTGAAGGTGCAATCATGCCCCATACCCTTCCCGATATTTCTCAATGCATCAGACAAAATTTAGAACAATATTTCAAAGACCTGAACGGTACCGAACCTTGCGGCGTGTACGATATGGTATTGCATCAGGTGGAAAAGCCGCTGCTGGTGTGCGTGATGGAGCAATGCGGCGGCAACCAGTCCAAAGCATCCGTGATGCTGGGACTGAACCGCAATACCTTGCGTAAAAAACTAATTCAACACGGTTTGCTGTGAATATGGCTGCAACCGTCCGTATCTTAGGCATCGATCCGGGCAGCCGCGTAACGGGTTTCGGTGTCATCGATGTCAGGGGACGCGATCATTTTTACGTCGCCTCCGGCTGCATCAAAACGCCCGCCAATGCCGCACTGGCAGACAGGATTGCCGTGATTGTGCGGCACATCGGCGAAGTCGTTGCCGTTTACAAGCCGCAGCAGGCGGCGGTGGAACAGGTGTTCGTCAACGTCAACCCTGCATCGACGCTGATGCTCGGTCAGGCGCGGGGCGCGGCATTGGCGGCATTGGTCAGTCATGGTTTACCCGTTTCGGAATACACGGCCTTGCAGGTCAAACAGGCGGTAGTCGGCAAAGGTAAGGCGGCAAAAGAACAGGTGCAGCATATGGTGGTGCAGATGCTGGGGCTTTCGGGAACGCCGCAGGCGGATGCCGCCGACGGTTTAGCGGTGGCCTTGACCCATGCCTTGCGCAACCATGGGCTTGCGTCCAAACTCAATCCTTCAGGGATGCAGGTCAAGCGCGGAAGGTTTCAATAGTTTCAGACGGCATTTGTATTTTGCCGTCTGAAAAGAAAATGTGTATCGAGATGAAATTTATATTTTTTGTACTGTATGTTTTGCAGTTTCTGCCGTTTGCGCTGCTGCACAAGATTGCCGACCTGACGGGTTTGCTTGCCTACCTTCTGGTCAAACCGCGCCGCCGTATCGGCGAAATCAATTTGGCAAAATGTTTTCCCGAATGGAGTGAGGAAAAGCGTAAAACCGTATTGAAGCAGCATTTCAAACACATGGCGAAACTGATGTTGGAATACGGTTTATATTGGTACGCGCCTGCCAAACGCCTGAAATCACTGGTGCGCTACCGCAATAAGCATTATTTGGACGACGCGCTGGCGGCGGGGGAAAAAGTCATCATCCTGTACCCGCACTTCACCGCGTTCGAGATGGCGGTATACGCGCTTAATCAGGATGTCCCGCTGATCAGTATGTATTCCCACCAAAAAAACAAGATATTGGACGAACAGATTTTGAAAGGCCGCAACCGCTATCACAACGTTTTCCTCATCGGGCGCACCGAAGGGCTGCGTGCCCTCGTCAAACAGTTCCGCAAAAGCAGCGCACCGTTTCTGTATCTGCCCGATCAGGATTTCGGACGCAACGATTCGGTTTTTGTGGATTTTTTCGGCATTCAGACGGCAACGATTACCGGCTTGAGCCGCATTGCCGCGCTTGCAAATGCAAAAGTGATACCCGCCATCCCCGTCCGCGAGGCAGACAATACGGTTACACTGCATTTCTACCCTGCTTGGGAATCCTTTCCGAGTGAAGATGCGCAGGCCGACGCGCAACGCATGAACCGTTTTATCGAAGACAGGGTGCGCGAACATCCGGAACAATATTTTTGGCTGCACAAGCGTTTTAAAACCCGTCCGGAAGGTGTACAGGATTTTTACAAATTACATGAAACTACATAATGAACTATTAAGGGAAAATTGAGTTTTGCGATTGTTTTTTTAAATGCGAAAAATTGAATTATATAAACAGAAGTATTTAATAATTGCTGTTATTTTAAGTGTCTAAAAAATAATATTTTTTGATTTTAAAAATAGATTTCAAAGAAAATTTGGAGAATACATGATAAATCAATGAATATATTCTATTGATATGGTTAATATATTAAAATTAATTTCCTTTAAAAACATAATGTTACAAATTATTATTCAATAACCGCTATTTTATTCGGTGCCAGCTTGAGAAATATATTGTCAAATATATAGACATTATGAAATTAAGTATCAATTTAAATAAATTTTTAGAATTTTAATCCAAAAAATCAAAAAATTCACTATTTTATAAAATAAACGCTTCTATATACGTTTTGTAAAAAATGCTTGGCAAACTGTAAAAAATGGCGTACATTTCGCTACATGAAATTACAGACGTAGCCAAGAAATGCCGTCTGAAAGGATGTGCCGGTCAGTTTTATGACTGGTTGGCGTTTCATCGGAAACGGTGAAACGAAAGTTTGTCGGCGTAGAGTTGAGCTACGCGGGCAAAGCCGCAGGCGGAAGCCTGTATTGTTTGTGAAGCGTAAATCTCTGATTTGAGGTATTGGGGCAATCCTGTGGGGGGTTGCCTCTTTTTTTATCGGCCTTTTAATGACACAATAGGCGCAAGTCTGTTTTTGAATGCAAGGTACTGCCATGAATACGATTTTGGCTTTCGATATTGAAACCGTACCCGATGTGCAGGGTATCCGAACATTGTACGAGCTGCCGTCTTCCCTGCCGGACGACGAAGTGGTGCTGTTTGCGCAGCAGAAACGCCGTGCTCAGACGGGTGGGGATTTTATGCAGCATCATCTTCATCAGGTTGTGGCGATTTCGTGCTGCATGCGTTGGGGGCAGGACAAAATCCATATCGGCACAATCGGCGAGGCGGACGACGGCGAGGAAGTGGTTATCGCCAAATTTTTCGAATTGGTGGAAAAACATACGCCGCAGCTGGTCAGTTGGAACGGCGGCGGTTTCGACCTGCCCGTACTGCATTACCGCTCCCTGATATACGGCATCAACGCCGCGCGCTATTGGGATATGGGCGACGGCGATTTCGGCGACAGCCGCGATTTCAAGTGGAACAACTACATCAGCCGTTACCACCAACGTCATTGCGATTTGATGGATTTGCTCGCACTTTATCAGCCGAGGGCAAACGTGCCGCTGGACGATATGGCGAAACTGTGCGGTTTTCCGGGCAAGCTGGGTATGGACGGCAGCAAGGTTTGGGAGGCATTCCATACGGGCAGGCTGAAGGAAATCCGCAATTATTGCGAAACCGACGCGGCAAACACTTATCTGATGTACCTGCGTTTCTGCCTGGTCAGCGGCAGGCTGGATGCGGACGAATACGAAATGGAAATCAAACGGATGCGGAATTACCTGTCCGCACAAGTCGGGGAAAAGCCGCATTGGGAAGAGTTTGTCCGCGTGTGGGAATAAAGATTGAAATTCAAACCGGTTGTCCGGCGGCGCGCCCGTGCCGCCGTTGCGGCTTCAGACGGCATACGCGGGATGCGCCCATGCCGTCTGAAGCCTTTTCCAGTCAAACCAAACAATATTGAAAGAAAAAAATGAGCAAAACCGTCCGTTATCTGAAAGATTACCAAACGCCTGCCTACCGCATTCTCGAAACCGACCTGCATTTCGATATTGCCGAACCGCAAACCGTCGTGAAATCCCGTTTGACGGTCGAGCCACAGAGGATAGGAGAGCCGCTGGTGTTGGACGGTTCGGCGAAACTCTTGTCCGTCAAAATCAATGGGGCGGCGGCGGATTATGTGTTGGAAGGCGAAACGCTGACGATTGCAGACGTGCCGTCCGAACGCTTCACCGTCGAAGTGGAAACCGAAATCCTGCCGGCGGAAAACAAATCGCTGATGGGGCTGTATGCTTCCGGAGGCAATCTGTTTACCCAGTGCGAGCCGGAGGGCTTCCGCAAAATCACGTTTTACATCGACCGTCCTGATGTGATGTCCAAGTTCACGACCACCGTCGTCGCGGACAAAAAACGCTATCCCGTTTTGCTTTCCAACGGCAACAAAATCGACGGCGGCGAGTGTTCAGACGACCGCCATTGGGTGAAATGGGAAGACCCGTTTGCCAAACCGAGTTATCTGTTTGCTTTGGTCGCGGGCGACTTGGCGGTCACGGAAGACCGTTTCACCACCATGAGCGGCAGAAACGTCAAAATCGAGTTTTACACCACCGAGGCGGACAAGCCCAAGGTCGGCTTTGCCGTGGAATCCTTGAAAAACGCGATGAAGTGGGACGAAACGCGCTTCGGTTTGGAATACGACTTGGATATTTTCATGGTCGTCGCCGTGGGCGATTTCAATATGGGCGCGATGGAAAACAAGGGGCTGAACATTTTTAATACCAAGTTCGTCCTTGCCGACAGCCGCACCGCCACCGATACCGATTTCGAAGGCATCGAATCCGTGGTCGGACACGAATATTTCCACAACTGGACGGGCAACCGCGTAACCTGCCGCGACTGGTTCCAGCTTTCGCTGAAAGAAGGGCTGACCGTGTTCCGCGACCAAGAATTTTCCGGCGACCGCGCCAGCCGCGCCGTGCGCCGCATCGAAAACATCCGCCTTTTGCGCCAGCACCAGTTCCCCGAAGACGCAGGCCCGACCGCGCATCCGGTGCGCCCCTCCAGCTATGAGGAGATGAACAATTTCTACACCATGACCGTTTATGAAAAAGGCGCGGAAGTGGTGCGGATGTATCACACCCTGCTCGGCGAAGAGGGCTTCCAGAAAGGCATGAAGCTCTATTTCCAACGCCACGACGGGCAGGCAGTGACCTGCGACGATTTCCGCGCGGCGATGGCGGACGCGAACGGCATCAATCTCGACCAGTTCGCCTTGTGGTACAGCCAGGCGGGCACGCCCGTTTTGGAAGCGGAAGGTCGTCTGAAAAATAATATTTTCGAGTTAACCATCAAACAAACCGTGCCGCCCACGCCTGATATGGCGGACAAGCAGCCGATGATGATTCCCGTCAAAGTCGGGCTGCTGAACCGCAACGGCGAAGCGGTGGCATTCGATTATCAGGGCAAACGCGCAACCGAAGCCGTATTGCTGCTGACCGAAGCCGAACAGACCTTCCCGCTCGAAGGCGTAACCGAAGCCGTCGTTCCCTCACTGCTGCGCGGGTTCAGCGCGCCGGTACATCTGAACTATCCGTACAGCGACGACGACCTGCTGCTCCTGCTCGCCCACGACAGCGACGCCTTCACGCGCTGGGAAGCCGCCCAAACGCTCTACCGCCGCGCCGTCGCCACCAACCTTGCCGCGCTTTCAGACGGCATCGGGTTGCCGAAACACGAAAAACTGCTTGCCGCCGTCGAAAAAGTCATTTCAGACGACCTCTTGGACAACGCCTTCAAAGCCCTGCTTTTGGGCGTTCCGTCTGAAGCCGAACTGTGGGACGGCACGGAAAACATCGACCCGTTGCGCTACCATCAGGCGCGCGAAGCCTTGTTGGATACACTTGCCGTCCACTTCCTGCAGAAATGGCACGAATTGAACCGTCAGGCGGCGAAGCAGGAAAACCAAAGCTACGGATACAGCCCCGAAGCCGCCGGTTGGCGCACGCTGCGCAATGTCTGCCGCACCTTCGTTCTGCGCGCCGACCCCGCGCACATCGAAACCGTTGCCGAAAAATACGGCGAAATGGCGCAAAACATGACCCACGAATGGGGCATCCTGTCCGCCGTCAACGGCAACGAAAGCGATACGCGCAACCGCCTGCTGGCGCAGTTTGCCGACAAGTTTTCAGACGACGCGCTGGTGATGGACAAATATTTCACCCTCGTCGGCTCAAGCCGCCGCAGCGACGCCCTGCAACAGGTTCAAACCGCCTTGCAGCATCCGAAATTCAGTCTTGAAAACCCCAACAAAGCCCGCTCGCTTATCGGCAGCTTCAGCCGCAACGTCCCGCATTTCCACGCAGAAGACGGCAGCGGCTACCGCTTCATCGCCGACAAAGTCATCGAAATCGACCGCTTCAACCCGCAGGTCGCCGCCCGCTTAGTGCAGGCGTTCAACCTCTGCAACAAGCTCGAGCCGCACCGCAAAAACTTGGTGAAACAAGAATTGCAGCGCATTCGGGCGCAGGAAGGATTGTCGAAAGACGTGGGCGAAATCGTCGGCAAGATTTTGGATTGAGGCCGTCAAACAGAAAAAAATAATGCCGTCTGAAAGCTCGTTCCGCTTTTCAGACGGCATTATTGATACAAAGCAGGTAACTAAAAGAGCGTTTGACGGCAAAGGAACATCTGAAATACCGGATTACACTTGGCATCATCATCAAGATACAGGAAGCAGAATTGGTGGAAAAAAAAGGTTGGAATGCTTTTGAACGGTTCTTGCTGGATAATGAAGTTGACAACCTTTCGGATATGAATCGGAAACCGTTTGCTTGGTAAATACCTTCTTCAAACGGTCAATGCCGTCTGAAAAACCTTGTTTCAGGTTTCAGGCGACCTTTGAAAACAGGCTAAAAAGCATGGACTACAACCAAACTGTTTTATCTCATTTGCAAAATTTTTGGAAACATCATGAAATTAAAGGATTTACTTGGGCTTTAGGGAGGATTGTCGAAGAACTTCCCGATTTCCAAGTTTTCCAAGTGATTCCTAATCATGAAGATGAGCCTTGGGTTTATGTCAGCTCTGGGATAGGGCTATTTTCAGGACAGGAGTTTTTTTATCGTCAGCCCGTTTGAAACGCCCGAACATATTGAGACCTTGGCGATGCTGGCATCGGCAAGTATGCATTATCCCGATCGATTTCAATTAGGGAAAATTGTCAATATCGGCAGACCGTGGGTTGGACAATCATCCTTCTGGCATTTTCTGATTTCTCTGCCTTATCCTTATGGGCAAGAGTTGGAATATATGGATAATGTCCGATTTTTCTGGTTATTGCCGATTACCCGTCAAGAGAGGCTTTTTCTAGATACTCATTCGGTAGAAGAATTGGAAACGAAATTCGATGAAGCGGGTATTGATTATTTAGATATAAATCGTGCGAGTACTGTCTGACAGGCCGGATAAAAAACCGGCAATCAAAATGCCGTCTGAAGCGGTATCCGGCTTTCAGACGGCATTTTTGTATTTAAAGCCGAGTAACGCTCAATACGCCTTTGACGTCGCCAAGGCTGGTAAGGACGCGCGGGAGGTCGTTGACTTGTTTGACTTCGAGCGTGAACCTCATGCTGGCTTCCAAGTCGCGGGACTGGGTTTGCACGGCGGTAACGTTGAGTTTGTGGCGGGCGAGCGCATCGGATACGTCGCGCAAAAGCCCCGCGCGGTCTTGGGCGCGGATTTCGATATCGACGGCGAACACTTGTCCTTCCTGCAACGCCGCCCAACTTGCGTCCAGCACTTTTTCGGGCGCGTGTTCGGCGAGGTGTCGGAAAGAGGGGCAGGTTTTGCGGTGTACCGAAATGCCGCGTTCGCGGGTAACGAAGCCGACAATATCGTCGGGTGGCGCGGGTTTGCAGCATTTGGCAAGCGTGGTCATCAAACCGTCTTCGCCGTCGATGAGCACGCCGTTTTTGCCGCCTTTTTTGATTTTGGACTGTTTGACGATGGTGGTTTCGCTGACGGGTACGGGCGGCGGTTCGTTCAGCGTGCCACAGGCTTTTTGGATGGCGCGGTTGGAAATTTCGCCTTGTCCGACGGCGGTGTAGAGGTCGTCGAGTTTTTTGTAGCCGAGGTTTTCGGCAAGCTCTTGCAGGTTGGGTTTGGGTGTGAGTTTGGCAAGTTGTTTGTCGAGTTGGACGCGGCCTTCTTCGCGCACGGTGTCGGCGTTTTGCTGGCGGATGTAGGCGCGGATTTTGCTGATTGCCTTGCTGGATTTGACCCAGCCTTCGTAAAGCCAGTTGACGGAAGGATGCCCTTCTTTGGCGGTAATGATTTCGACGCGCTGTCCGTTTTCAAGCTGGGTGGACAGCGGCACGATTTGCCCTTCGACTTTCGCGCCGCGGCAACGGTCGCCAATGCTGCTGTGCAGGGCGTAGGCGAAGTCGATGGGGGTCGCGCCCGTGGGCAGGGAGAGGACTTTGCCGTGCGGGGTCAAAACATAAATCGTGTCGTTGAACAGCTCGGTTTTGAAGGCGGCGGCGAGGTCTTCCTTGCCGCTTTCCGCCATGTTTTCGCGCCAGTCCAAGAGTTGGCGCAACCAGGCGATTTTCTGTTCGTAGGCTGAATCGCCTTTGCCGCCCTCTTTGTAACGCCAGTGGGCGGCGACACCGAATTCGTTGAATTGGTGCATATCGAAGGTGCGGATTTGCACCTCCACGCCTTTGTCTTCCGGGCCGACGATGACGGTGTGCAAACTCTTATAGCCGTTGCCCTTGGGGTTGGCGATGTAGTCGTCGAACTCGCCGGGGATGGGCTGCCAGAGGCTGTGGACGATGCCCAGCGTGGTGTAACACTCGGGGACGGTATCGACCAGAATCCGCACGGCGCGGATGTCGAACAGACCGTCGAAGCTGAGTTTTTTCTTCACCATTTTTTTGTAAATGGAGTAGATGTGTTTCGGACGGCCGGCGACTTCAAAGTGGATATTGTATTTTTTGAGTTCCGTACGCAGGATATTAAGGAAGTTTTCGATGTATTCGAGGCGTTCGGTACGTTTTTCGTCCAAAAGCAGGGCAATTTCGCGGTATTTTTCGGGTTCTTGATGGCGGAAGCCCAAATCTTCGAGCTGCCATTTGAGCTGCCACACGCCCAAACGGTTGGCGAGCGGGGCGAAGATGTCGAGGGTCTCTTTGGCGACGGCGCGTTTTTCGGGGCTGTCGGGGGCGTTGCTTAAAAATTGCAGGGTGCGCGTACGCATCGCCAGTTTGATTAACACGACGCGGATGTCGGTAACCATCGCCAGCAGCATTTTCCGCATAGTTTCTGCCTGCTGGGCGCGTTCTTCCGGCGTGGCGAGGCTGTCCACCCGGGCGAAGTGGGTGAGTTTCTGCACTTCGTCCACACCTTTGACCAGCTCGGCGACGGTACTGTTGCAACGTTCGGAAACCAATAGGTTCCAGTCGGGGACGTAGCGTCCGATGTCGGCAAGCAGCGTTGCGGCGACGGCATCGGGGAGCAGGTCGAGTTCGTCGACCATCTGCGCCGCGCCGAGGAAGTGGTCGGGCAGCGGCTCGCCATACGGCGTGGCGGCATCGGCGGGGTAATGTTCTTCCGCCAGCGAACGGGCGGCGAAGACAAGTTTTTTATCGTTGTCCGGCAGCGCGGCACAGTAGCTGTCGAACCATTCGCGCAATTCTTGCGGAGTTGCGCTTTGCGTGTCTTGAATCGGGCTGATGGCGGTCATAATGGGTCTTTCCGTTCCGATAGAAACGAGTTTATTGTAACAGCTTATTTATTTACGGTGCATAGGCGGGAAGATAAACTTGTTCCCGGCGGCGCGGGGTGTTAAGGTAGCCGGTACAGACAGATTGATGAGGAATATTTTGATGAAGCTGTATATTTACGATCATTGCCCGTTTTGCGTGCGTGCGCGGATGGCGGCGGGGCTGTTGGGCGCGGACGTTGGAGAAGTCGTGCTGGTAAACGACGACGAGGCAACGCCGATCGGTATGATCGGTGTGAAACAAGTACCCGTCCTGCAAAAAGAGGACGGTTCGTTTATGGGCGAGAGTTTGGATATTGTGCGCCATTTCGACCGCGAAGGCCGTCTGAAAGATGAAATCCGCCCCGAAATACAGGCGTGGCTGGACAAGGTGGGCGGATACAACAACAAACTGGTTCAGCCGCGCGTAATCAAAATCGGGCTGCCCGAGTTCGCTACTGCCGAAGCGGTTAAATATTTCACGGACAAAAAAGAGAAAAGCATCGGCAGCTTCTCCGCCAATCTGAATAAAACCGCCCAATACCTCCAACGCGTCCGCGACGACTTGAATATATTGGAAAAACTGATGCACGAAGGTTCGGACGGCATCAACGGCGGAATCGGCATGGAGGATATTTTGGTTTTCCCCGTTTTGAGGAATCTGACCGTGGTGCGCGGCATCGAATGGCCTCAAAAGGTGATGGGTTATCTGATGACGATGAGTGAAAAATCAGGCGTGCCGCTTTATTTTGACAGGGCATTGTAAAACAGGAAAACGCGGCAGGGAAATATGTCCTGCCGCGTTTTTTGGAACGTTTATGCCGTCTGAAAACCAGTCAGACGAACATCTGCACAAACGCAATCACCAGCCGCACAATCTGTGCAATAAACGCACCCAATACGCCCGTCAGCATCAGCAGCAGGATAATCCACGTCCCATAGGGTTCGATTTTGCGGAACGCTTGCGAATATTTCGCCGGCAGGAAGGTATCGATAAAAATGCCGCCGTCCGAAGGCAGGATGGGGATGATATTGAGCGCGAACAGAATCGCATTGATCAGAATACCGTAGTTTGCCATTTGAGCCAGCGGCATCTGATACGCCCCGCCGACATACGGAGTCAGCACCAAAACCACGCCCCACAGAACCTCCATCGCCAGATTCGACAGCAGGCCGGACGCGGCAACGCAACGCCAGGCAAGGCGCGGATTGCGGAAGTTGCGCGAATCGATGGGAATCGGACGCGCCCAACCAAATAGAAACGGTGTGAACATCAAAGTAAGCAGCGGCACGATGATTGTGCCGACCGGATCGATATGGGGCAGGGGGTTCAGTGTCAGCCTGCCGTATTGTTCGGCAGTGTTGTCTCCCCAGTAGCGCGCCGTATAGCCGCGTACCACCTCCCTGACAGTAATGGCAAGCAGTACGGGCAGGACGGCAAGCAGGAACACGCCCAAGTCAAAGTTCCGAAACATAATTTTCCTTTATAAAGGTTGATACACAGCCGCAACCGGCTGCCGGATAAAGGCGGCAATATATCATTTAACCCGATTTTGTTGGAACGGGAAGACGGCAAATCCGCTCCATTTGTCCGCAGGCATCTGAGAATTTATCATAATATATTGTTTCAATATGGATTTTGTGAATATAAAACCTGTAATAAAATAGATTAGAGATACATTATGAATCCAAAAATATGTCCGCGCTGCAACCAAGGAATATTGTATATTTTTAAATCAAAATACATTTTGAAAGAAATTATTCTATGTGATGAATGTGATGCCATGTGGTTAAAAGGAATGAAAATTACATATGGAGATTATGATAAAGATTTTTATAATTATGAAATATTTATGAATCAAAATGGCGTATCTTCTCCTTGGGAAGAGGAGAATATTTTTTTAACACCTTACTATGAAAATGAACTTTAACGCAGATAATTTTTGGCGCCACCCTGCTGCCCGTCGAAGCCGGTTTCGGCTTTAAATCCGCCGGCAAAGAGCAAAACCAAAACTACAGTATTCATATAAAGGCGAATGATAAAAATAGGTTGCAAATAGGAATTGTTGCTATTATTATGCCCGAATTATGGATAAAGAACGAATTTTAACCCCCGCAGTCGTGTTTTCCGTCGCACTGCTGCATTTGGCAATGGTGGCATTGCTCTGGCAGGCGCACAAGCTGCCCGTGATAGAGTCAGGAAATGTTATTGAATTTGTCGATTTGGGCGACTTTGGCGGAGGGGACGGCGCACCCGAAGGCGCAGGCGCGCCTGCCGCGCCCGAACCGCAACCCGAACCCGAACCGCCCAAACCTGTCGAGCCGCCCAAACCGGTTTTGAAGCCGGTGGTTACAAAAAAGGCGGATGCGGATATCCGGCAGCCCAAGGAAAAGCCGAAACCCGAAGAAAAACCGAAGCCCGAACCCAAACCGGAAGCGAAGCCTGCCCCGAAACCGGTGGAAGAACCGGCAGAGAAGCCGTCTGAAAAACCTGCCGAACATCCCGGCAATGCGCCCGCCAAAGCCGGCGCAGGACAGGACGGCGGGGAAGGTAAAGGCAGCGGTACCAAAGGTGACGGAACAGGGCGCGGTGAAGGCGGCGGCAAAGGCAGCGGCGGAGCCAAAGGCGAACACGGGGAAGGAACCGGCGGCAGCGGCGGCGGAACAGGTGCCGGCAGCAGCAAAGGCAATCCTTTACGCGCCAACGGCAGCATCCCGCGCCCGGCCTATCCCACGCTTTCTATGGAAAATGACGAGCAGGGTACGGTTGTTTTGAGCGTTTTGGTTTCTCCGGGCGGCAGGGTCGAGTCCGTCAAAGTCGTGAAAAGCAGCGGTTTTTCCCGTTTGGACAATGCGGCACGCAAGGCGGCGCAAAACGGGCATTTTCAAGCCAATGCCTGGACGGAGTTTAAAGTCCCCGTCAAGTTTGAATTGAATTAGGCGGTTGCCGCAGCGGTTTGCGGCAGCTTGGATGTTTGATTGGTTTTTTCAGTGTTGGAATCATTATGAATTTGAAATTAGTGTTTGAATCGGGCGATCCCGTCCTGATCGGTGTGTTTGTGTTGATGCTGCTGATGAGTATCGTAACGTGGTGTCTGATTGTCTTGCGCTGCATCAAGCTGTATCAGGCGCGTAAAGGAAACGCCGCCGTCAAACGGCATATGAGCGATACTCTGCCTTTGGGCGACGCGGTCGAAAAAGTGCGCGCCGTCGATGCGCCTTTGTCCAAGCTGGTGCAAGAGGCGTTGCAGTCTTACCGCAACTACCGCCGGAGCGAAGCGTCCGAACTGGCGCAGGCTTTGCCGTTGAACGAGTATTTGGTTATTCAAATCCGCAACAGTATGGCTCAAATTATGCGCCGGTTCGATTACGGGATGACCGCGCTTGCCTCCATCGGTGCGACCGCGCCGTTTATCGGGCTGTTCGGCACGGTTTGGGGGATTTACCACGCCCTGATCAATATCGGGCAAAGCGGGCAGATGAGCATTGCGGCGGTTGCCGGTCCGATCGGCGAGGCTTTGGTGGCGACGGCGGCGGGTTTGTTCGTGGCGATTCCGGCGGTGTTGGCATACAACTTCCTCAATCGCGGCACGAAGACGCTTACTCAGGATTTGGATGCGATGGCGCACGATTTGCATGTCCGCCTGTTGAATCAAAAGGATTAATGAAATGGCATTCGGTTCGATGAATTCCGGCGACGATGCGCCGATGTCCGACATCAACGTTACGCCGTTGGTGGACGTGATGCTGGTGTTGCTGATTGTGTTTATGATTACTATGCCGGTGCTGACGCATTCCATCCCTTTGGAACTGCCGACCGCGTCCGAGCAGGCGAACAAGCAGGACAAACAGCCTAAAGACCCCTTGCGCCTGACGATTGATGCGAACGGTGGTTATTATGTCGGCGGAGATTCTGCAAGCAAAGTGGAAATCGGGGAAGTGGAAAGCCGTCTGAAAGCCGCCAAGGAGCAGAATGAAAACGTGATTGTGGCAATTGCGGCAGACAAGGCGGTGGAATACGACTATGTAAACAAAGCGTTGGAAGCCGCCCGTCAGGCGGGGATTACCAAAATCGGTTTTGTAACGGAAACCAAGGCGCAATAAAGTTTGACGTTTGAACGAATGCCGTCTGAAAGCCTTTCAGACGGCATTTTTGCATCGGTCGGTTTTATGGTTTGACCGCTGCGTCTTCCAAACGGGTTCTGAAGTTTTCCAAATTCACGCCTGCCGCTTCTGCGCGGCGGATGATTTCGTCAACCGGCATACCTTCTGCCACTTTGCGGAAGCCCCACAGGAGGGAGCAGCGCGTACCGGTCCGGCAATAGGCAAGGACGGGATATTCGGCTTGTCCGATGAGTTGCCGGAAGGTTTCGGCATCGTGTTTTTGGATGTCGCGGGCGATAACGGGTTGGTGATGGAATCCGGTAACGCCGGCTTTTTCCAGCCACTGTTTGATTTGTGCGAAGTCGGGTTGCGATTCTTCTTCGCAGTCGGGACGGTTGCAGATGACGGTTTTGATGCCCAGTTGCGCGATTTGTTCCGAATCTGCTTTAGTCAGTTGCGGGGAGATGTAGAGATGTTCGTCAAGTTTTAGAATCGCCATTTTGTTTCCTTTGCTTTGCGGTTGGTTTTCAGACGGCATTTTGTGTGCAATGCCGTCTGAAAGTTTAACCGAACAACCAGTTTTCCAACAGGTTGCGGTCTGTGATGTGTAAAAGTGCGGTATCCGCCGCCGTTGCCTGAACCGTCAAGACGGTTTGACGCAATATGCCGGCACGGAAGAAGTGGAGGTTGATTTTTGAACCGGCAGGGTATCGGGCCCATTGTGCGGCAAAGTCGGTGCAGGCATAACCGTCTAAAGCAATGATTTTGTCTTGCGGACACAGTGCCGCAGATTCCGCGCTGCCGCCGTTAAGGATATGCGTTAAGATGATGTGGTCGGTGTTTTGTTTGAAACGTGCGCCGAAATCGCCTGCCGGCGGAACGGGGCAGATGTGTTCCGCATATCCGCCGCCGTGTTGTCGTGGAAGCGGCAGGAAGGTCAGCCCCACTCCTACGGCGGACAGGCATTCGGCAAGCGGCAAATCTTCGGTACTGTATAACGCTTTTTGGAAAAAATCTTCCAAATCCAAGCCGGTAATTTCCTGACAGTAGATTTGCCAGTGTTTTTCCGGAATGCCCGCGCGCGTATCCGCCCACTCCCGATAGAGTTTGTCCATTACCGTATCGAGGGAATGACTGCCGCCGCTTTTGTTCCGTATGAGCAAATCAAGGCACAATGCGGCAAGCGCGCCTTTTTGGTAGTAGCTGACGATGGCGTTCGGACTGTTTTCATCCGGATTGTAAAATTTGTTCCACGCGGTAAAACTCGATTCCGCCAAGGTCTGCCTCAAACGGCCGGGGGTTTGTTGTACGCGCGTAATGCCTTGTGCCAGCAGGTTTAAATAAGATTCGGGCGGGATGGTGCGGCTGCGTGCCAAAAACAAATCGTCGTAATAGGATGTAATGCCTTCGAATGCCCATAGTTGTTCGGTATAGTTTTCTTTGTCGAGGTCATAAGGGGCGAATGCGGCAGGTTTGATGGATTTGACGTTCCACGCGTGAAAATATTCGTGGGAGAAAAGTCCGAGCAATGTGGTGTAGGCATCGTCGGTATCGGTCATACCGTACGGCGGAAAGCTGTGGCGGTCGGCGATCAGGGCGGTGCTGTCGGCGTGTTCCAAACCGCCGTAAATATGGTCGCCGACGTGGAGCAGGAACAAATATTTTTGAAACGGGGCAGGGGAGGAAAACACTGCCAGTTCTGTTTCGCAGATTTTTTTGATGTCCGAAACCAGCCTGTCGCGGTCGAAATCGGGATAGATGCCGCTTAAGGCAATCGTGTGCGGAATGCCTGCCGCCTCAAAATCTAAAAATTCAATCAAGCCCATCTCGACAGGTCGGTCAATCAATTCGGCATAAGATGCCGTCTGAAAGACAAACCTCCCTGTTTCCGGCAGCGTTGTGGCAATACGCCATTCGGGTGGAATGCCTGTCAATTCCAAGCGGTGCGGCAGCGTTTCCGTTCCTTCGACTTTCAAAAACAGGCACGATCCGTCAAAAAAACCGCGTTCTATTGTCAGGAAAGAACCTCGAACCGACAAATCGAATGCATATACGGTGTAGCAGATTTGCCACTCGCCGCGTATGGAGGCGGCACGCCAACAGTTTTTTGCAATTTGGTCGAGTCGGACGGGTATACCGTTGCAGGATGCATCGATAGATGTAATGTGGCGGGAAAAATCCCGAATCAGATAGCTGCCCGGAACCCAGTTTGGCAGGCTTATTTCTATAGGAAAATCATCATCTTGTGTGAATGTCAGCAGGATGTGCCACTCATGGTCTAGAGGGGAGGGGGCAATTTCATAATTAATCATGGCTATTAAATATATCGTTAAATATTATTGATAAAATGTCTTTAAAATGCAGCTTAATCTACATCAATAAAGTGTTACAAAAAAGGAGGCTTGAAAAACAAAGCAATGTCAAACTGGTTGCAATTTATTATAACAATATGATTTATATATAATAAGAATGAATTTAAGAAAAATTTTCCTTTATGTTGCAAATGTAATTCTGCTTGGCGTAAGAAAGCAGATATGTTAAATTTAGAAAAAATTACGCTTGCCCAAGTTGTACCTTAAGAGGTCGCAAAAGTGGGCAGGATAAAAAATTTTTATTCCCATAATTCATGGAGACTCTCATGGACACACAAACTTACAACTACAAAGTGGTGCGCCAGTTCGCCATCATGACTGTAGTTTGGGGTATCGTGGGTATGTTGGTCGGCGTTATCGTAGCTGCCCAACTGTTTGCTCCCGCCCTTGATTTGTCTAATATCGGACCTTGGTTCCACTTCGGTCGCCTGCGTCCGCTGCACACCAATGCGGTTATTTTCGCATTCGGAGGCTGCGGTCTGATCGGTACATCATACTACGTTGTCCAACGTACTTGTAATACCCGCCTGTTTGGCGGTTGGCTGCCGGCATTTACCTTTTGGGGCTGGCAGGCGGTAATCGTTGCCGCCGCCGTCAGCTTCCCTATGGGTTGGACCCAAGGTAAGGAATATGCCGAACTGGAATGGCCGATTGACATTCTGATTACTTTGGTTTGGGTTGCATACGCTATTGTATTCTTCGGTACGATTGCCAAACGCAAGGTGAAACATATTTACGTTGCCAACTGGTTCTACGGCGGCTTTATTTTGGCGGTTGCACTTTTGCACATTGTCAATAACATCAGCATCCCGGCCGGTTTGATGAAATCGTATCCTGTTTATTCCGGTGCGATTGATGCCATGGTTCAATGGTGGTACGGGCATAACGCCGTAGGCTTCTTCCTGACTGCCGGCTTCTTGGGTATGATGTACTACTTCGTCCCCAAACAAGCAGGCCGCCCCGTTTATTCCTACCGCTTGTCTGTCGTTCACTTTTGGGCGCTGATCTTCACCTATATGTGGGCGGGTCCGCACCATCTTCACTATACTGCGCTGCCTGACTGGACTCAATCTTTGGGTATGGTTCTGTCTTTGATTCTGTTTGCACCCTCTTGGGGCGGTATGATTAACGGCATCATGACCTTGTCCGGCGCGTGGGACAAACTGCGTACTGACCCAATTCTTAAATTCCTGATTGTATCCTTGTCCTTCTACGGTATGTCTACCTTTGAAGGTCCGATGATGTCGATTAAAACGGTCAATGCATTGAGCCACTATACGGACTGGACTGTCGCGCACGTTCATGCTGGTGCGTTGGGCTGGGTAGGCTTCGTAACCATCGGTTCCGTCTATTACATGATTCCCCGTCTGTTCGGCAAAGAACAGATGCACAGCACCAAACTGGTAGAGGCGCATTTTTGGATTGCGACCATCGGCGTGGTTCTGTATATCGCCGCGATGTGGATTGCCGGTGTGATGCAGGGTTTGATGTGGGGTTCTTTGAACGATGACGGTACGCTGACCTACTCGTTTGTCGAATCCGTAAAACGCACCATGCCTTACTACATGATTCGTTTTGCAGGTGGTTTATTGTATCTGAGTGGTATGTGCATTATGGCGTACAACGTGTACCGCACAGCCATCGGTGGTAAAGCAGTCGATGCCGAAATCCCTGCGGTTTCCCAAACACAGCACCACTAAAATACTAAGAAAGATAGGCTACCAAAATGAAATTACAACAATTGGCTGAAGAAAAAATCGGTGTTCTGATTGTGTTCACGCTGCTTGTAGTCAGTGTCGGTCTGTTGATTGAAGTTGTGCCCTTGGCCTTTACCAAGGCGGCAACACAGCCGGCTCCGGGCGTGAAGCCTTACAATGCCTTGCAGGTTGCCGGACGCGATATTTACATCCGTGAGGGCTGTTACAACTGCCACTCGCAAATGATTCGTCCGTTCCGTGCGGAAACCGAGCGTTACGGTCATTACTCTGTTGCCGGAGAGTCGGTTTACGACCATCCGTTCCAATGGGGTTCCAAACGTACCGGTCCTGATTTGGCACGTGTGGGCGGCCGCTATTCCGACGAATGGCACCGTATCCACCTGCTGAATCCCCGTGATGTCGTGCCTGAGTCCAATATGCCGGCATTTCCGTGGCTTGCACGCAATAAAGTCGATGTCGATGCAACCGTTGCCAACATGAAGGCTTTGCGTAAAGTAGGTACTCCTTACAGTGATGAGGAAATTGCGAAAGCGCCTGATGCTTTGGCAAACAAATCCGAGCTGGATGCTGTAGTCGCCTATCTGCAAGGATTGGGTCTGGCTTTGAAAAACGTAAGGTAACATCATGGATATTAACGGTATTCGCGCTCTTTTCACGGTATGGATCTTTATCTGTTTCCTGTTGGTACTCTATATCGTCTTCAACAGGCGGAATAAGAAAAATTACGATGATGCCGCAAACAGCATTTTTGATGAAAACCAAGATGCGCAAGATAAGAAAAGCGAAAACCGTTAATATTGTGATAACGGAGCAAAACAATGAACACAACATCCCAATTTACCAGTAACTTCTGGAATATATATATTGCAGTTATTGTCTTACTGAGCTTTATCGCTTTGGCTTGGCTGCTGCTGTCTCAAAATGTTGTCAAACGCCCGAAAAAAGGCGAAGAAGTACAAACTACAGGCCATGAGTGGGACGGTATTGCCGAATACGACAACCCGCTGCCGCGCTGGTGGTTTTGGCTGTATGTTTTGACATGGCTGTTCGGTATCGGTTATCTGGTTATGTATCCGGGTGTCGGCGACTACAAAGGCCTGCTGAAATGGACCAGTCACAACCAATATGAAAAAGAGGTCAAAAAAGCCGATGAGCAATACGGTAAACTGTATGCCAAGTTTGCGGATATGCCGATTGAAAAAGTGGCAAAAGACCCACAGGCCAAGCAAATCGCCCAAAACCTGTTCAATACCTACTGTATCCAGTGCCACGGCTCTGATGCCAAAGGTTCTAAAGGTTTTCCGAATCTGACCGACAGCGATTGGTTGTGGGGAGGTGATCCCGATAAAATCCACGAGACCATCGAAAAAGGCCGTGTTGCTACCATGCCTGCATGGGGTCCTGCTTTAGGTGAGGAAGGCGTAAAAGACGTTGCGCATTATGTGATGTCTCTTTCAAAACCCAAAGGCCAGTATGATGAGGAACGTGCTGCACGCGGACAAGCCTTATTCAGCGGTCCGCCTGCCAACTGTTTCACTTGCCACGGCGATAAGGGACAAGGTATCCAAGGTTTGGGTCCGAACCTGACTGATGATGTGTGGTTGTGGGGCGGTACGCAAAAATCCATTATTGAAACCATTACCAACGGCCGTAGCAGCCAAATGCCTGCGTGGGGACATTTCTTGGATAAAGACAAACTGCATATCATGACTGCTTATGTATGGGGTCTTTCCAATAAAGACGGTAAAGCTCTGGTGAAAAAAGCCGAGCCTGCACCGACTCCCGCACCGGCGGCAGAACCCGCAGCATCTGCTCCTGCAGAAGCAGCACAAGCCGCTTCTGAAGCCAAACCTGCCGCAGCAGAACCTAAAGCTGAGGAAAAAGCCGCACCTGCTGCCAAAGTGGACGGCAAACAGGTTTATGAAACCGTTTGTGCCGCCTGCCATGGCAATGCGATTCCGGGTATTCCCCACGTCGGCACCAAAGCCGATTGGGCCGACCGCATCAAAAAAGGTAAGGACACATTGCACAAACACGCAATCGAAGGTTTCAATACGATGCCCGCAAAAGGCGGTCGCGGCGATTTGAGCGATGATGAGGTCAAAGCTGCAGTTGACTATATGGTCAACCAGTCAGGCGGCAAATTCTAACCGTTGTTTTCCGACTTTGTCGGATGCAGAAATCCGGATTCATATCGAATCCGGATTTTTTATTTTGAATGGAAATCCTGTTTTTGATTTATGCCGTCTGAAAGTGGGGATTTTGATGCTTAAACGGTCAGACCGACTGATATTTTTGTATGGTTTAAAGAATGGTGCAGTTGGGTGTCGGACAGCATTGTTTGATGCTTTCAGACGGCATATAGGTTTGTTTCTTCAAAATTGAATCTTTTTTCATATGTTGCAAAAAATATTGATTTTAGTCATAAAGAATTAGTCTTTATTATTTATAATCGCGCATCATCACGATAACTCTAATTTCAAAAGGACGATTAATGGATACACAAATCAAAACTGAAGCCGGTCAGCAGAATAACCGGCGTTATCTGACCGTTTGGAGATGGCATTTTTATGCCGGTTTGCTGGTTATGCCCTTCTTGACCCTGCTTGCCGTTACGGGTTTGGGTATGCTGCTGTTTGCCAATATTACCGGCAAGGAGGGCGAGCGGATTCATGTTGTGCCGCAGGCAACGGTACAACCTCTGTCTGTTCAGGCAGAAGCGGCACGCAGTGCCGTTAATCCGGAGACTTCGTCTGTCGTCCAATATATTGCACCGCGTGCTGATGATATGGTTGCTGTGTTCCGTGTCAACAATGAAGGTAAGGCAACCATGGTTGCGGTCGATCCTTATACGGCAAAAGTGGTCAACACCATGCCGCGTAATCAGGGTTGGTATCACACTATGGATGAAATCCACGGCGATATGATGCTCGGTGCGGCAGGCGATTATCTTTTGGAAACGGCGGCTTCACTGACCATTATTATGGTTGTCAGCGGCTTGTACCTTTGGTGGGTGAAACGGCGTGGCATCAAGGCGATGCTGCTGCCGCCAAAAGGCAGGGCACGTTCTTGGTGGCGGAATCTGCATGGTTCGTTTGGAACTTGGGTGTCGCTGATTTTGCTGTTGTTCTGTCTGTCCGGAATTGCTTGGGCAGGTATTTGGGGCGGCAAGTTCGTGCAGGCTTGGAGTCAGTTCCCGGCAGGCAAATGGGGTGTCGAACCGAACCCTGTTTCAGTTGTGCCGACCCACGGCGAGGTATTGAATGACGGCAAGGTTAAGGAAGTGCCGTGGATTTTGGAGCTTACGCCTATGCCTGTTTCAGGGACGACTGTGGGCAAAGACGGCATTAACCCTGACGAGCCGATGACATTGGAAACCGTCGATCGTTTCGCGCGGGAAATCGGTTTCAAAGGGCGTTATCAGCTGAATTTGCCCAAAGGCGAGGACGGCGTATGGACTTTGTCGCAAGACTCTATGAGTTACGATATGATTAGTCCGTTTGCCGATCGCACGGTGCATATCGACCAGTACAGCGGAAAAATTCTTGCTGACATCCGCTTTGACGATTACAACCCGTTCGGTAAATTCATGGCGGCAAGCATTGCGCTGCATATGGGTACTCTGGGCTGGTGGAGCGTGTTGGCGAACGTCGTGTTCTGCCTTGCCGTGATTTTTATCGGCATCAGCGGCTGCGTGATGTGGTGGAAACGCCGTCCGACCGGAGCGGTGGGCATCGTTCCGCCGGCGCAGAAAGTCAAGCTGCCGGTTTGGTGGATGATGGCATTGCCGCTATTGGCAATCGCACTGCTCTTCCCGACCGCGCTGCTTGCCATTGCCGTGATTTGGCTGTTGGATACCTTGCTGCTGTCGCGGATTCCTGTTTTGAGGAGATGGTTTAAATGACCCGATGCCGTCTGAAGCGTTCAGACGGCATTTTGTTTGAAGGCGGGCGGGGAAAAGGCTATATAATCCCGAATACTTGACCACAGCTTCTGTTTGAAATCATGTTTTATCTGTATCAATCCAACCGTCTTGAAACGCTGGCGGCACTGTTTGCCCTCATTCAAAAAGTCAAACCGCTGAAATCGGTTTTACAGCCCGAACAGATTATTGTGCAGAGTCAGGGGATGCGCCGCTACCTCAACACCTGCCTCGCCCGCGATTTGGGCGTGGCGGCGAATTTGTCGTTCAGCCTGCCTGCCGGTCTGACATGGAAGTTGATGAAAAAACTGATTCCCGGTATTCCAGAACTCAGCCCGTTTGCCCCCGAAGTCATGCGCTGGCGGCTGCTGGATTTGTTCCGCAGCGAGGCATTCCGGAATACGGCAGAATTTGAAGATGTGAGGAATGTGCTGCAAGACTATCTGGGCAGCGGCGAATCGGCAGATTATCAGCTTGCTGGCCAGCTTGCAGACATATTCGACCAATACCTCGTGTATCGTCCCCAGTGGATAGATGCTTGGCAGCAGGGCAGGCTGCTCGGTTTGGGCGACGATGAAATCTGGCAGTCCAAACTGTGGCGTTACCTCGACGACGGCAGGCAAAGCGCGCCGCACCGTGTTGCGTTGTGGGAAAAGCTGTTGGAATCTTTGAGCAGTGATAAGCTGCCCGAGCGTTATTTCGTGTTCGGCATTTCCACTATGGCGCCGATGTATCTGCAGCTTTTGCACAAGCTGTCCGAACATTGCGATGTGTTCGTGTTTGCACTCAATCCGAGCGGGATGTATTGGGGCAACGTCATCGAAGCGGCGCAAATCCTCAAAGGCGGCGGCGATCCCGATTTAACTCAGGCAGGGCATCCGCTGCTCGCCTCATTGGGCAAGCAGGGGCGCGACTTTTTCGACTTTTTGAACGAAATGGAAATAGAAGAAGAAACGCCGGTATTTGAAGAAGGCGGGCGCGATACGCTTTTGCACGCCCTGCAAACCGATATCCAAAATCTGAAAATGCCGTCTGAAACGGCGGGAAGCGTCAACATGGGCGACGGCTCGATACGCATCGTATCGGCACACAGCCCTTTGCGCGAATTGCAGATACTCAAAGACAAGCTGTTGAAAATTCTGCATAAACATCACGATTGGCAGCCGCACGATATCGCCGTATTAACCCCGAATATCGAATCCTATACGCCTTTTATCGAAGCCGTGTTCGGACAGGCGCAGCCCGGTGCGCAGGCATTGCCGTATTCCGTGTCAGACGTGAAAATCAGCCGCCGCCAACCGCTGTTTCATGCTTTGTCATGCCTGTTCGACTTGTTGGAAAGCCGATTTGAAGTCGATAAAGTGCTTGTGCTTTTAGAAACCGCGCCCGTGTTGCGCCGTTTCGGACTGACTGAGGACGATTTACCGCTTTTGCACGATATGGTTGCCGATTTGAACGTTCACTGGGGTTTGGACGGAGAAATGCGCGGCGGCACGGATCAGCTGTTCACCTGGAAGCAGGCGGTAGAACGCATGATATTGGGCTGGATGCTGCCCGAAGGCGGCAATCCGATGTGGCAGGATGTCAGCGCGTGGTATGCCGACGTGAATCAAACCGCCATGTTCGGACGTTTTGCCGCTTTCCTCGAAATCCTGTCGGATATTGTACGGATATGGCGGCAACCTGCGACGGTCGGCGAATGGGTGGCGCGTTGCCGGGATTTGCTTGAAATATTGTTCCAAGCCGAAGCCGATGACCAAAAGGCAGTCCAAAACCTCGAAAACGAATGGGTCAAATGGCAGGAAGAGAGTACTCTGGCTGGGTTCGTCGGACAGTTGCCGCAACAAACCGTCATCCGCCACATCCGCCGCTTCCTCGACAGCGAAAGTGAGGCAGGCTTTTTACGCGGCGGCATCACTTTTTGCAGTATGGTGCCGATGCGCAGCCTGCCGTTCAAAGTCATCTGCCTGTTGGGTTTGAACGACGGAGATTTTCCCCGCAATACCAAAGCCGCCGTATTCGACCTGATTGCCAAACATCCCGCCAAAGGCGACCGCGCCCGCCGCGACGACGACCGCTACCTCTTCCTCGAAGCCCTCATCAGCGCGCGTGAAATCCTGTATTTGTCCTACATCGGGCGCGACATCCGCAAAGACGAAGAGCTTGCCCCGTCTTCGCTGTTGGGCGAACTCATCGATACCGTTGCCGCTATGGCGGGCATCGGTAGCCGCCAACTTGCACAAAACTGGATAGAACAGCATCCGCTGCAAGCCTTCTCGCGCCGATATTTCCAAGAAGGCGGACGTTCAGACGGCATATTCGGCACGCGTACCGACTACGCCGCCGCGCTCGGACAAACGCCCGAACCGCCACAACCCTTTTTCGACCAATCCGTAGAAAACACCGAACCTGTTGCTGAAATCGGACAGGACGAATTTATCCGCTTCTGGCGCAACCCCGTCAAAGTATGGCTTCAGCAGCAGCTTGCGTGGAGCGAACCCCATATCGGCGAAGCTTGGGAGCCTGCCGAACCCTTCGAGCCGCAACACGCGGAGCAAATTGCCGAAATCTATATCGAGGCGCGCCGCGAAGGACAAGATTTTGCCCAAACCGCCGCCCGCATCGGGGCGGAAAGCCTGCTGCCGTCGGGAGAGTTGGGTAGACTTTGGCAGCAGTCTTTCCAACTTGCCGCCAAACAAATCGACACGGCGGTTTTAAACAGCCCCAAACTGCCACCGCTTTCATACGCCATACCGTCGGACGGGCAAATCCTGAAAGGCAGTTTGAGCAATTTATACCAATGCGGACAAGTGTTTTACGCCTATGGCAAACCCAATGCGCCGCAACGTGTGGCTTTTCTTCTGGAACACCTGATATTTTGCGCCGTTATGCCGTCTGAGGCCGAAACGCGGCAAACCTTTATCATCCAATCCGGAGAAACCGAAGTATTGGCGGAAATCGCGCAAGGCAGGGCATTGCGGCTATTGTCGGAATGGATGGCGTTTTTCAATATCGGGCAAAACCGCCCGCTGCCGTTTTTTGCCAAAACCTCGCTTGCCGCCGCCGAAGCGTTTGCCCAAAAACAAGATTGGGAAGCCGCCCTGAAAAAAGCCCAAACCGCCTATTACGGTAGCAAAGTCAGCAAAGGGCAGAAAGACTATACCGAAGTCGCCCTCGTGTTCGGCAACGCAAGCCAAAACCCGCTCGAACAGCCCCTGTTTGAAAACCTCACCCGCCTGCTTGCCGACACGCTTGCCGCAGCGGAAAAAAGGGAAGAGGCCGGAGCAGCATAGAAAAAGCATAACAGGATAGAAAGACAAATGCCGTCTGAAAACAGCAAATAGGTTTTCAGACGGCATTTTTACCAAGTCTTGATTATTTCCGGCGCAGGTTGGGATGGTTTTCCAAGTTGTCCATCATCATTCCGATGATGCGCGGGGCGGTTTTGCCCAAATCGAAATTTTCTCCGGAAGAGAGCCAACGCCAAATCAGCCCGTCCAAGGTCGATTTGATGAAGATGACCGCCGTTTCTTTGTCCAAATCGTCTGCCAAATCCTGATTTTCCACCGCTTCGGTCAAAACGGCGGTAATTTTCTCGCGCCAGATTGCCTGATGTTTGCGGGCAATGGCGATAACGGCGGCGTTTTGCTCCGTGTGTTCGCATTTTAAAAACAGGATGTTGTGGAATTTGTAGTGGATGTCGTTGCTTTGCAGCCGCTCGAAAAAGTGCAGCAGCGTGTGGCGGAATACCGTCCAAGACCCTCCTTCGGCATTTGCGGCATCTTGCGCGATGCAGTTTTCGATGTCGTCGCAGATACGTTGGAACAGCGCGTCGAACAAGTCTTCCTTATTTTTGAAATGCCAATAGAGCGCGCCGCGCGTTACGCCGGCGGCTTGGGCGATTTCGTTGAGCGATGTGCGCGCAATCCCTTTGCGGTAAAAGGTTTCCAAGGCGGCAAGCATCAGGTGTTCTTTGGTTTTCAAGGCTTCGGTTTTGGTTTTTCTCATAATGGCGTTTTCGTTCCGGCGCGGTTTGACGGTTGGGATTATAAAAAAAGACTTTGTATCCGTGCAATCGTGTATGTATAATAACGCCCCTGAAATTGAGACAGTTTCCCAGTGCCGAAGTGCCGAACCCACCTGCTTTGCAACCCGTTTGAATACAGGGATGCCGAAGCAGGCGGTTTTGTATTTTGAAACGGGAATTTCTGTTAAATCTAAAATCCTTTAATAAAATCATACAGATAGGATAAATAATGGCTTTTTATGCTTCTAAGGCAATGCGTGCGGCCGCGTTGGCTGCCTCTGTCGCGTTGGCACTGTCGTCTTGCGGTAAAGGCGGAGACGCGGCACAGGGCGGGCAGCCTGCTGGTCGAGAAGCCCCTGCCCCCGTCGTCGGCGTTGTTACCGTCCATCCGCAAACCGTCGCATTGACCGTCGAGTTGCCGGGACGTTTGGAATCGCTGCGTACCGCCGATGTCCGTGCGCAAGTTGGCGGCATTATCCAAAAACGCCTGTTCCAAGAAGGCAGCTATGTCCGTGCCGGACAGCCGCTGTATCAGATCGACAGTTCCACTTATGAAGCAAGTCTGGAAAGCGCGCGCGCGCAACTGGCAACGGCACAGGCAACGCTTGCCAAAGCGGATGCCGACTTGGCGCGTTACAAACCGCTGGTTGCCGCCGATGCCATCAGTAAACAAGAGTACGATGCTGCGGTAACGGCGAAACGTTCTGCCGAGGCAGGCGTCAAAGCGGCACAGGCGGCAATCAAATCCGCCGGCATCAGTCTAAACCGTTCGCGCATTACCGCACCGATTTCGGGCTTTATCGGCCAGTCCAAAGTTTCCGAAGGTACGTTGCTGAACGCTGGCGATGCGACCGTACTGGCGACCATCCGCCAAACCAATCCGATGTATGTGAACGTTACCCAGTCTGCATCCGAAGTGATGAAACTGCGCCGGCAGATAGCCGAAGGCAAGCTGCTGGCGGCAGACTGTGCGGTAGCGGTCGGCATCAAATTTGATGACGGCACGGTTTATCCTGAAAAAGGCCGCCTGCTGTTTGCCGATCCGACCGTTGACGAATCGACCGGTCAGATTACCCTGCGCGCCGCCGTACCGAACGATCAGAATATCCTGATGCCCGGCCTGTATGTGCGTGTGCTGATGGATCAAGTGGCGGTGGATAATGCATTCATCGTTCCACAGCAGGCGGTAACGCGCGGTACGAAAGATACCGTGATGATTGTGAACGCCCAAGGCGGTATGGAACCTCGCGAGGTAACGGTTGCACAACAGCAGGGTGCGAATTGGATTGTTACGTCAGGTCTGAAGGATGGGGACAAGGTGGTTGTGGAAGGCATCAGTATCGCCGGCATGACGGGTGCGAAAAAAGTAACGCCTAAAGAATGGATGCCGTCTGAAAACCAAGCCTCTGCTCATCAAGCCGGCGTTCAGACGGCATCTGAAGCCAAACCTGCTTCTGAAGCGAAATAAGGAAGGCATCGATGGCTAAATTCTTTATCGACCGCCCCATTTTTGCGTGGGTTATTTCAATTTTTATTATTGCGGCGGGTATTTTCGGCATTAAAAGCCTGCCTGTTTCGCAATATCCGTCTGTTGCCGCACCGAATATTACCCTGAGGGCTACTTATCCGGGTGCATCCGCACAAGTGATGGAAGACAGCGTACTTTCCGTTATCGAGCGGAATATGAACGGCGTGGAAGGTTTGGATTATATGTCCACTTCTGCCGATTCGAGCGGCAGCGGCAGCGTGAGCCTGACCTTTACGCCTGAAACCGACGAAGATTTGGCTCAGGTGGAGGTGCAAAACAAGCTTTCCGAAGTATTGAGCATGTTGCCGGCAACCGTTCAACAGTACGGCGTTACCGTATCCAAAGCGCGTTCCAATTTCTTGATGATTGTGATGCTGTCGTCGGATGAGCAGTCAACCGAAGAGATGAACGACTACGCGCAGCGTAATATCGTTCCCGAGTTGCAGCGTATCGAAGGCGTGGGGCAGGTACGCCTGTTCGGCGCGCAACGCGCGATGCGGATTTGGGTCGATCCTAAGAAACTGCAGAACTACAATTTGTCGTTTGCCGATATCGGCAGCGCGCTGTCGGCGCAGAATATCCAGATTTCCGCAGGTTCCATCGGTTCGCTTCCCGCTGTGCGCGGACAGACGGTTACGGCTACTGTAACGGCGCAAGGGCAGTTGAGTACGGCCGAAGAATTCGGCAACGTCATCCTCCGCGCCAATACTGATGGTTCTAATGTTTACCTGAAGGATGTAGCGAAAGTCGGATTGGGTATGGAAGACTATTCTTCCTCAACCCGTCTGAACGGGGTAAATACCACCGGTATGGCGGTGATGCTGTCCAATAGCGGCAATGCGATGGCGACGGCAAAAGCGGTCAAAGAACGCATGGCGACGTTGGAAAAATACTTTCCTCAAGGTATGAGCTGGAAAACCCCTTACGATACTTCCAAATTCGTCGAAATTTCGATTGAAAAAGTCATCCATACCTTGTTAGAGGCGATGGTGCTGGTTTTTGTCGTGATGTACCTCTTCCTGCAAAACATCCGTTATACGCTGATTCCGACCATCGTCGTACCGATTTCCCTGTTGGGCGGTTTCGCCTTCATCTCTTATATGGGCATGTCGATTAACGTACTGACCATGTTTGCGATGGTTTTGGTCATCGGCATCGTGGTCGATGACGCGATTGTGGTGGTTGAAAACGTCGAGCGCATTATGGCGGGTGAAGGCCTGCCGCCTAAGGCTGCAACCAAAAAAGCAATGGGTCAGATTTCCGGCGCGGTCATCGGTATTACCGCCGTTTTGATGTCGGTATTTGTGCCGCTGGCAATGTTCAGCGGGGCGACGGGCAATATTTACAAACAGTTTGCACTGACTATGGCGGCATCGATAGCCTTCTCCGCCTTCCTTGCTCTGACACTCACACCTGCTTTGTGTGCCACGATGTTGAAGACCATCCCGAAAGGGCATCACGAAGAGAAAAAGGGTTTCTTCGGTTGGTTCAACAAAAAATTCGACAACTGGACACACGGCTACGAAGGCTGGGTTGCCAAAGTATTGCGCAAGACTTTGCGCATGATGGTTGTTTACGTTGGTTTGGCGGTTGTGGGCGTATTCCTGTTTATGCGTCTGCCGACTTCCTTCCTGCCGACCGAAGACCAAGGCTTCGTCATGGTCAGCGTGCAACTGCCTGCGGGTGCGACCAAAGAGCGCACCGATGCGACGCTGGCGCAAGTAACTCAGTTGGCAAAAAGCATTCCGGAAATTGAAAACATCATTACCGTTTCCGGCTTCAGCTTTTCGGGCAGCGGCCAGAATATGGCAATGGGTTTTGCCATGCTCAAAGACTGGAACGAGCGTAAAACTCCGGGCAGCGATGCGGAATCGGTTGCAGGCAAATTGACCGGTATGATGATGGGGACGCTTAAAGACGGTTTCGGCATCGCCATCGTTCCGCCTCCGATTATGGAGTTGGGCAACGGTTCCGGTTTGAGCATCAACCTGCAAGACCGCAACAATACCGGTCATGCCGCATTGCTGGCCAAACGCAACGAGTTGATTCAGAAAATGCGTACCAGCGGTTTGTTTAACCCCAGCACCGTCCGTGCTGGCGGTTTGGAAGACGCGCCGCAGTTGAAAATCGACATTAACCGTTCGGCGGCTTCGGCACAAGGTATTTCTTTTGCCAGCATCCGTACTGCACTGGCAAATGCGCTGGGTTCGTCTTACGTCAACGACTTCCCGAACCAAGGCCGTTTGCAGCGCGTGATGGTTCAGGCGGATGCTTCGGCACGTATGCAGCCTGCCGACATCTTGAATCTGACTGTGCCGAACAGCTCGGGCATTGCCGTTCCGCTTTCTTCGATTGCCACCGTTTCGTGGCAGATGGGTACGGAACAGAGCGTTCGTTTCAACGGTTATCCCGCTATGGAACTGTCCGGTTCGCCCGCAACCGGTGTTTCCACCGGTCAGGCTATGG
Organism: Neisseria sp. LACPHL-SPEC-2024-00856; assembly: GCF_047915665.1. Classification (NCBI taxonomy): domain Bacteria; kingdom Pseudomonadati; phylum Pseudomonadota; class Betaproteobacteria; order Neisseriales; family Neisseriaceae; genus Neisseria; species Neisseria sp. LACPHL-SPEC-2024-00856. The sequence continues at coordinate 62,718 of NZ_JBLRPR010000006.1, read as the reverse complement.
CGGCGGTTCAAAAAATGGTTGACGAAATGGGCGGCGGTTACAGCCTGGAGTGGGGCGGACAGTCGCGCGAAGAGGCAAAAGGCGGCTCGCAAACCATTGCCCTTTACGCGCTTGCCGCCGTTGCAGTCTTCTTGGTGCTTGCCGCACTTTATGAAAGCTGGTCTATTCCGCTGGCCGTTCTGCTGGTGATGCCTTTAGGCTTGGCAGGGGCGGCGGCAGGTGTAACCGGGCGCAACCTGACCGAGCTGATGTTGGGCGGTATTCCTGCATTTGCCAACGATATCTACTTTCAAGTCGGTTTCGTTACCGTGATGGGTTTGAGTGCGAAAAACGCGATTTTGATTATCGAATTTGCCAAAGACCTTCAAGCGCAAGGGAAAAGCGCGGTCGAAGCCGCTTTGGAAGCGGCCCGCCTGCGTTTCCGTCCGATTATCATGACCTCGTTTGCCTTTATTTTAGGCGTGGTTCCCCTGTATATTGCCGGCGGTGCAAGCTCCGCCAGCCAGCGCGCCATCGGTACAACCGTATTCTGGGGGATGCTCATCGGCACGCTCTTGTCCGTGTTCCTTGTTCCGCTTTTCTATGTGGTGGTACGCAAATTCTTCAAAGAAACTGCACACGAACACGAAATGGCAGTAAAACACGCTGCCGAAGCGGGCATCACCGGTTCGGACGACAGCCAACATTAAGCAACCATGCCGTCTGAACGCCCACGGGTTTTCAGACGGCATCAGGACTTTTTTATGGATACTACATTGAAAACTACCTTGACTTCTGTTGCAGCAGCCTTTGCATTGTCTGCCTGCACCATGATTCCCCAATACGAGCAGCCCAAAGTCGAAGTTGCGGAAACGTTTAAAAACGATACTGCCGACAGCGGCATCCGCGCGGTTGATTTGGGTTGGCACGACTATTTTGCCGACCCGCGCCTGCAAAAACTGATCGACATCGCACTTGAGCGCAATACCAGTTTGCGTACCGCCGTATTGAACAGCGAAATCTACCGCAAACAATACATGATCGAGCGCAACAACCTCCTGCCCACGCTTGCCGCCAATGCGAACGGCTCGCGCCAAGGCAGCTTGAGCGGCGGCAATGTCAGCAGCAGCTACAATGTCGGACTGGGTGCGGCATCTTACGAACTCGATCTGTTCGGGCGTGTACGCAGCAGCAGCGAAGCAGCACTGCAAGGCTATTTTGCAAGTGTCGCCAACCGCGATGCGGCACATTTGAGCCTGATTGCCACCGTTGCCAAAGCCTATTTCAACGAACGCTATGCCGAAGAAGCGATGTCTTTGGCGCAGCGTGTTTTGAAAACGCGCGAAGCAACCTACAAGCTGTCTGAATTGCGGTACAAGGCAGGCGTGATTTCCGCCGTCGCCCTGCGCCAGCAGGAAGCCTTGATTGAATCTGCCAAAGCCGATTATGCCCATGCCGCGCGCAGCCGCGAACAGGCGCGCAATGCCTTGGCAACCCTGATTAACCAACCGATACCCGACGACCTGCCCGCCGGTTTGCCGTTGGACAAGCAGTTTTTTGTTGAGAAGCTGCCGGCCGGTTTGAGTTCCGAAGTATTGCTCGACCGTCCCGACATCCGCGCCGCCGAACACGCGCTCAAACAGGCAAACGCCAATATCGGTGCGGCACGCGCCGCCTTTTTCCCATCCATCCGCCTGACCGGAACCGTCGGTACGGGTTCTGCCGAATTGGGTGGGTTGTTCAAAAGCGGCACGGGCGTTTGGTCGTTCGCGCCGTCTATTACCCTGCCGATTTTTACCTGGGGTACGAACAAAGCCAACCTTGATGTAGCCAAGCTGCGCCAACAGGCACAAATCGTTGCCTATGAATCCGCCGTCCAATCCGCCTTTCAAGACGTGGCAAACGCATTGACCGCGCGCGAGCAGTTGGATAAAGCCTATGACGCTTTAAGCAAACAAAGCCGCGCCTCTAAAGAAGCGTTGCGCTTGGTCGACCTGCGTTACAAACACGGCGTATCCGGCGCGCTCGACTTGCTCGATGCGGAACGCAGCAGCTATTCGGCGGAGGGTGCGGCTTTGTCGGCACAACTGACCCGCGCCGAAAACCTTGCCGATTTGTACAAGGCGCTCGGCGGCGGATTGAAACGGGATACCCAAACCGACAAATAACCGCCCGGGCAATCAAATGCCGTCTGAAACGATAAGGTTTCAGACGGCATTTCTTTCTTTAAAACGGTTTTCGGTGCCTGCCTTTCAAGACGGCAGGCCGTATCCGTTTAGAAGGTATGTTTGACGGTTGCGGTCAGGCTGCGCGGCGTGCCGTAAACGTGAATGTCGGGCATCGTGCGGTAGCGTTTGTTGAACACGTTTTCAAAGTCCAAACCGATGCGGGTGGATTTGCCGATTTTGTAATGCGCGGTCAAATCCAGCGTGGCGTATGGGCGTTGGGTCAATGCGGCTGCGGTGGCAGGGTTGATGTTTGCCGGGTATTCGTCCAGCGTGTGGCTGCGGCTTTGCCAGTTGACGTTTGCACCCAGGTTCAAACGGTCGGTTAGGTCATACGCGGTAAAGAGTTTGAACAAATGAACCGGATAAGACGGATGCAGTTGCTTGCCTTCGCTGTTTTTGATTTTGGAACGTGCATAAGACGCATTCAGCAGCCATTTGTCGCTCAGGCGGCCGCCGATAGAGAGTTCCACGCCTTTTGTTGTAGTGTTGTTGGCTGCACGGTAGTATTTGTCCTTACCATTCGCGAATTTGCCTGCAACCACGCCCAAATGGTCGCGTTTGTTCATAAAGGCAGATGCAGAAGCGTTCAAACGGCCTTCAAACCACGAGGCTTTTAAGCCGAGTTCATATGTTTTGCCGCGTTGCGGTTCGAGCGGTTTGCCGTTTTGATCCAAATAGCGCACTTGCGGGCGGAATATGGTGGTATAGGAGGTGTAGGCGGTCAGATTGTCGGCTATGTCGTAAGTTGCGCCCAAATAAGGAATGAAAACGTTTTGTTTGTGGCTGCTGTAAGCGAATTTGTTGCGCTCAGTGCTGTAACGGTATCGCCAATTCACAAAACGGCTGCCGCCTATCAATGCCAGCTTGTCGGTCAGTTTGAAACGGGTCGAACCGTAAACCGACAGGTTTTTCATATCGGTAAAACCATCGCGCGAATACGGCATATCGGGTTTGGCGATGTTGCCGTCAAATTTACGCAAATCGGGAATCATCGACTCGCCTTCTTCATAGAAAGACAGGTTTTCTTTGTTGTCCTGATAGCTGATGCCCGCATTAAATTCGTGCGAGCGGCCCAACGCCGGATAATCGCCGTCCAAAATCAGGGAAAAATTCTGGTCGCGGTATTTGCTGCGGTCGCGGTCTGAAGTGAAAAGCGCGGAGTAGTCGGGATAGATTTCAAATGTCCCTGCGATGCCTGAAACAATATCGCTTTTACCTGTCAGATAGCTGTAATCGCCCGTCAGCTTCCAGCCGTTGGCAAACTCATGGCTTAGGGAAGTGAACACTTCGGCACTGGTGTCTTTGCCGTAAGCCCATTTTGCCGAGGAATTGCTACGCGGCGAAGCCTCAAACGGTATGTATCCGTCTTTATCATTGCCTGCCACGGTCAGATAGCTGAAACGCGAGCTGCCTTTATTGCGGAAACGGTGTATTTCTGTACCGATATTCCATTGAGTCTGAGGGGTGAGGTCGTAGGACAGAATGCCGTAGAACGTGTGGTTGTGGCGCGAAGTGTTCGGCAGGTAATCACCGCCGTGGTCGCTGACCAAAATAGTGCGTCCGCGCAAGGTATTGTCTGCATTTAAAGGCTGATTGGCATCAAGGACGAAGCGGTAGTGTTTCCACGAACCGACACCGGCTTCCACGCTGACGGCAGGTTTGGCAGTCGGTTTTTTGCGTTCCAAAGCAACCGTACCGCCCGGCTCGCCCATGCCGCCGTTGGACAAACCGCTTGCGCCGCGCACGACGACGACTTGGTCGTACAACGTGCTGTCCAGATTGTTGGTACTGCGGCGGATGGCTTTACCCTCGTAAAGGAATTTGGGCGCGCCATCTACGGAAATGCTGTCAATCGCCTGACTGCGCGAAATAAACTGGCTGTGGCCGGAGACGTTGTTGCCCATTTTGCTGTGGAATACGCCCGGTGTTTGTTTCAATACGTCCTGCAAGGTATCCAAGCCTTGGTCTTCGATTTGTTTTGCCGTTATGACAGACAGGGATTGCGGTGTTTCACGCTGGGTCAGCTTGATGCCTGTGGCGGCGGAAGAAGCGGGGATGGTGTAGTTGGAAGCCGTTTGTTTTCCCAGTTCTTTGACGTGTATTTCCGGAAGGGCGGCAATATCTGCGGCGGAGACGTGCGCGGCGCATAACAGCATGAGTGCGGATGATACGGCAAGCGCAGTGCGTGAATGGCGGGGGGGGGGTATGCATGATTTTTCCTTTTAGTGGTTTGGGCGGCGGGATTTTAGCAAAATGTTGTAATTATACCAGTTAGTGTAAATATTATTTAGGATTAGTTTGACTGTTGTCAAAATATATCTATTTATCTAGTTATAAAGATTTATATTAAACCGTGATATGAGGGGAAAAAGGCAATGCTAGCGGAACGACGGATTGTCGCACCTTGCAAAAAATGCCGTCTGAAACGATAAGGTTTCAGACGGCATTTTAAAATGCAGGCGTTTAGAACTTGGCTTGCAGCCTTAACCAAGCGGTGCGGCCGGGTTCGTTGACGCGGGTGGTTTTGATGCCGGCGGCAGGATCGACAAATCCTCCGCTTCTGCTGACGAATTCGGCATAGGTTTTGTTAAAGACGTTGTCCACGCCGCCTTGCAGGGTGGCGTATTTGTTGAATTTCCAACCTGCATTGACGGAAAGTACGCCAAAGCCTGCGGATGCGCCGATGTCCTGACCGATGATGTTGCCCTGTCCTTTGGCGTAGCGGTTTTGTTTGGCAACCAGTTTCCACAGTGCGCCCGCGCTGAATTTGCCGTTGTCGAAGGCAAGGGTGTTGTTCCATTCGAGCGGAGGTGTTTGTGCCAACGGCAGATTGTCGGTCGTGTTTTTACCGCGCGTGTAGGCAAGGTTGCTGCTGATGCTCCAGCTTGGTGCAAACTGCCATTTGGCTTCAAGTTCGCCGCCGAAACGGGTAGCGTCGATGTTGCGCGCCATGGTCATGACATGTCCGCCGTGGTGCATCATGTGCTGTTCAATCAGGATATAGTCGCGGATTTTACCGGCAAAGAGTGAGGCGGCAAGGTGGAGGTTGCCCTTGTTCCAAATCATGCCTGCATCGATTTGGCGGTTGGTTTCTTTTTTCAGGTCTTCATCCCGATTGCGTTCCCAGTAGTCAGGCGCACGTTGGGCGATACCGAAGCCCGCATAGTATTTGGCGTTGCCGTAAATCTGTTCCAAACGGGCAAAACCGGAGGTCAGGCGGTAGGTTTGGCGTTTGGCGGGATCGGTGTCCGGATAGGGGTCGTACACGCCGGTTACGTTGTCGCGGCGTATGCCTGCTACCCATTTCTGGTTATCGGTGCGCTGCCATGTGGCTTCGGCAAATCCGCCCCAGTGTTTGAAACTTTGGTCGGGATTGTAGGGTTTGTGGCGGTATCCTCCGCCGTTTCCTTCCATGCGTTCGACACGTTTGTCGCGCATATAGTCGATGCCGGTCTGCAGGTTGAGATTGTCCCAGTCGAATACGGCTTTGAGGTTGCCGGTATCGGTGTTGCGTTTCGGGTTCATGGCACGTTTGCCCATCATCATAGTAACCGGACGGAGGCTGTATGTGTCCATAACGTGGTCGATTTCGCTTTTTCCGTAACGCAATTCGAGTTCGCTGAACCATGGTGTCAGATGGCGCTGGCTGATGCGGACATTCCACGCGTCGCGGTCGAATTTGCTGCCGTCCATCATACGGTCGGCGTAGGCGGCCTTACCGCGGCTGCGTTCGTATGTGCCGGCGATGGTGGTGTTTTCGGTCGGGGTAACGCCCAACTGAACCATTTGGCTGTCGCGTTTGAAGTTGGAATGTACGCGGTTGCCTGCCCCGTCTTTATAGTCGCCGGATTCGTTGTGTGAGACATTGAGGCGGGCATAACCGTATTTGCCGCCCGCACCTGCTTCAAAGGAGGCATCGCGTCTGCCGCTGCTGCCTAATGTGGTGCTGCCGTTGAAGGAGTAGGGTTGTTCGCGGAAGGTCGGATCTTTACGGACGAAATGAACCGAACCGCTGATCAAGCCCATCCCTTGGGTAACGGTTTGCGGGCCTTTGGTAACGACAACTTCATCAAAGGTGCTGGGGTGGATGTAGGAAGTGGGCGGGTCCATGCGGTTGGAACAGCCGCCGTAAACGAACTGGTCGTCTGCGTTGATGGCAAGGCGCGAGCCGCCCAAACCTCGGAACAATGGATCGCCCGAGCTGCCGCCTTTTCGGATGATGCTCATATTGGGGACGGATTGCAGCAAATCCGCGCCGTCGCCTGCCGGCAGCGGTTGGAGGGTGGCTTTAGGATTGAATTTGACGGTGTTGGCTTTTTGCTGCTGTGTCCCGGTAACGGTAACGGGGGAGAGCTCGGCGGTTTCTTCCGCAACAGGGGCAGCCCATACTTGGCTGAGCGCGGCTGCGAGGGGGAGGAGTAGGAAACGGGTGGTTTTCATATCTAATCTCCTTAAATGGAGGGTTGTTGTGTTAGTTCTAAAGTAGTATATAAAACTAAACTGAACGATGTATCAGAAGTTGCACTTTATTTAACATACATCAATAACGAATGTATCGGCCTGATAAAAAAATGCCGTCTGAAGCGGAAACGGCTTCAGACGGCATTTTGAAAGACGGGTTATTTATTAAAGAAAATCAGCGTCCACGGCAAGACGTAAGCTTGTAGCAGGGTCAACAGGCCGACGAAGCTACAGAAAATCAGGCTGTGTTTCACGGTGAAGCGGAACAGGTTGGATTCTTTGCCCTCCAAGCCTACTGCCGCACAGGCGATGGCGATGGATTGAGGGGAAATCATTTTGCCTGTTACGCCGCCGGTTGTATTGGCGGCAACGGTCAATTCGGGGGTAACGCCGATTTGGTGCGCCGTACTTGCCTGCAAAGAACCGAATAAGGCGTTTGCGGAAGTGTCCGAACCGGTCAGGAATACGCCCAGCCAGCCGAGGAACGGCGAGAAGAACGGGAACACGGCTCCGGTAGCGGCGAGGACGAGTGCCAATGTAGATGACAGTCCTGAATAGTTTGCCACGAATGCGAAGCCGAGTACCAAACCGATAGACAGGATGGACAGGCGCAGTTCTTTGAGCGTTTCAAAGAACGTGCCGACGGCTTCGGAGGGTTTCATTCTCAGCAAGGCGGCGGAAACGATGGAAGCAAACAGGATTGCCGTACCGACCGCGCCGAGGAAGTCAATTTTGAACACGGCGGCGTATGGTGTCGGTTCGCTGACGATGGGCGCGGCTTTTTGCACCAGGTTGTGCAGCATCGGCCAGTCGAATTTGACGGTGGCAACGCCCAAAGCCTCTTTTACGCCCTTAATCGTCCACACGCTGACGAAAACGGTCAGGATGGCAAAAGGCGACCAGGCTTTGATGATTTGTCCGGCAGTGTATTCGCCCGCTTTGCGTTCGGACGGTTTTTTCATGCCGTTGAATGTAAAGATTTCTTCAGGCTGCCATTTTCTCAAGAAGGCAGACAGGCAGATTAGGCTGACCAGTGCGGAGGTAACGTCGGGCAACTCGGGACCGATAAAGTTGGCGGTAATGAATTGGGTTGTGGCAAAGGATACGCCGGCAACCAACACGGCAGGCCAAGTTTGGCGTATGCCGCGCATACCGTCCATCATAGCGACCAGCCAAAAGGGAACGATAACTGACAAAATCGGAAGTTGGCGGCCGGCTACCTGACCGATATGGTAAGGATCGAGGTTGGACACCTGGCCGGCAACCAAGATGGGAATACCCATCGCGCCGAAAGCCACAGGCGCGGTGTTGGCAATCAAACACAAACCTGCGGCGTAGAGCGGATTGAAGCCCAAACCGACCAGCAAAGCGGCGGTAATTGCCACCGGCGCGCCGAAACCTGCCGCACCTTCCAAGAAGGCTCCGAAAGAGAAACCTACCAAGAGCATTTGCAGGCGTTGGTCTTCTGTAATTGAAATAACGGAGGCGCGGATAATATCGAACTGCCCTGTTTTTACGGTAATTTTATACAGGAATACGGCGGTAACGATAATCCAGGCAATCGGCCACAAACCGTAAGCGAAGCCGTACAGCGCGGAAGAAACTGCCATACCCGCCGGCATCCCGAAGCCGAATACAGCAACGGCAAGCGCAATCAGCAGCGTATAAAGCCCCGCCTGATAACCTTTCAGCTTCAGGACGGTCAGCGCGGCAAAGAAAAAGACGATGGGTAAGAGTGCGGCGGCGGCAGTCAGATACAGGCTGCCGCCGATTGCCGTGTAGTTTTGAACCCAAGTTTCCATAATTGAACATCTCCGAAAATATTTTTCTAATCGTCGGCAATAGTGGTCAAACCAATTAAAGCAACGTTGCATTACTTTACGAAACTTTATTATTCAGGTCAATATATTTTTGGGCGGTTAGGCAGATTTGAATCGGAGCTTTCGTTTAAATTCAGTTAAAACAAATATTTGTATGAACAAAAATTGTAGTTTGGTGTAGTTTTTTCTTATGTTTCGGGGCGGTGCGAGGTAAATGCCGTTGACGGCGGGAACGGCGTGTCATTAGAATCCGCCCTGATTGGTCAGTCCAATTTGATGTTTGATGTATAGTGGATTAAATTTAAACCAGTACAGCGTTGCCTCGCCTTGCCGTACTATTTGTACTGTCTGCGGCTTCGTCGCCTTGTCCTGATTTAAATTTAATCCACTATATTTCGGAAGGGTTCTGCAGGGAATCTTTATAAAGGAGGAGTGATGAAACTGGTAAGGCCTCAGAAAATCAGCGATCAGGTATTGTCGGTATTGGAAAGCCGCATCGTGGAAGGGGTTTACGCGGAAGGGGGCAAGATTCCGCCTGAACGCGTTTTGGCGGAAGAGTTCGGCGTTTCGCGCCCGTCGGTCAGGTCGGCATTGAATGTTTTGGTTGCCCGTCAGGTTTTGGAAGCGAGGCAGGGAGACGGTTATTATGTTTCGGTCAAGCCGCAGCAGGATTTTTTGCAAAGTTGGCAGGAGCTTTTGGGCAAGCATTCCAATTGGGAACAGGATGTTTTTGATTTCAGCTGCCACATCGAAGGCTGTATGGCGGCATTGGCGGCAGAACGCCGGACGGATGCCGATTTGAAGCGGATTCGGTTTTGGCTTGAAAAGTTTGAGGAAGCGTGCGAAAGCGGCAATTTGGAACATCAGAGCGAAGCCGATGTCAGCTTCCATCAGACGATTGCGGATGCGGCGCACAATTTGTTGTTCAGCCATTTGTCAGGCGGTTTGTTGAAAATGCTGTACCGGCAGACGCGCAGCAGCCTTATTTATCTGAATCAGGAAGAAGATCCGCGTCCGAAACTGATGGCGCAGCACCGTGTATTGTATGAGGCGATATCGAACCGCCGGCCGGGCGAGGCTTCGGAGGCGGCAAAGGCACATTTGAATTATGTGGCGAGCAGCATATTGAAAGACAGGGAATATCAGAGCCGTAACCGCCACGCGGATACTTTGGCGCAAAACGATTTGAAGCGCGTGCAGGATTGGGCGGTGTGAATGCCGTTCAGACGGCATAGCATATTCAGATGTATCGGTAGTCTCACCCGATTTGAACGGGCGGACAAGGAAATGCCGTCTGAACAGCATTTGCGGTTCAGACGGCATTTGGTTTGCGGGGCGGCGGCGTTTGCTTAGAAACCTTGCGCCAGCATGGCATCGGCAACTTTGACGAAGCCGGCAATGTTCGCACCATTGACGTAGTTCACTTTGTCGCTGACTTTGCCGTATTTCAGGCAGGACTCGTGGATGCTTTGCATAATGCCGAACAGTCGGTTGTCCACTTCTTCGCGCGTCCAAGACAGGCGGATGGCGTTTTGGCTCATTTCCAAGCCCGAAGTCGCCACGCCGCCGGCGTTGGAGGCCTTGCCCGGGGCGTAGAGGATGCCGGCTTTGATAAATTGCTCGACCGCGCCCAAAGTTGACGGCATGTTCGCACCTTCGGCAACGACGTAGCAGCCGTTTGCCAACAGGGCTTTGGCGGCTTCTTCATCTAATTCGTTTTGGGTCGCGCAGGGCAGGGCGATTTCGGCGGCAACGCCCCACGGTTTTTGGTTTTCAAAGTATTGCAAGCCTTGCTCTTTGGCGTAGGTGGAAACGCGTTCGCGGCGGACTTCTTTCAATTCGATCAAGGCGGCGAGTTGCGCTTCGGTCATACCGCTGTCGGGGAAGAGGACGAAGCCGTTGGAGTCGGAAACGGTCAGCACTTTCGCGCCCAGTTGGATGGCTTTTTCGGCGGCGTATTGCGCCACGTTGCCGGAACCGGAAATCAGGACGCGTTTGCCTTCAAAACTATCGTTGCGGGTTTGCAGCATCGCTTGGGCGAAATAGACGCAGCCGTAGCCGGTCGCTTCGGGACGGATGAGGCTGCCGCCCCATTCCAAACCTTTGCCGGTCAGGACGGAAGAAAACTCGTTGCGGATTTTTTTGTATTGTCCGAACAGGTAGCCGATTTCGCGTCCGCCTACGCCGATGTCGCCGGCCGGAACGTCGGTGTCCGCGCCGATATGGCGGTAGAGTTCGGTCATAAAGGCTTGGCAGAAGCGCATTACTTCGGCATCGGATTTGCCTTTGGGGTCGAAGTCGGAACCGCCTTTGCCGCCGCCCATAGGCAGGGTGGTTAAGGCGTTTTTGAACACTTGTTCAAAAGCGAGGAATTTCAACACGCCCAAATCGACGGTCGGGTGGAAGCGCAAGCCGCCTTTGTAAGGACCGATGGCGGAGCTCATCTGCACGCGGTAGCCCCGGTTGACTTGAACTTGGCCTTTATCGTCCTGCCAGGTTACGCGGAACATCACGACGCGTTCGGGTTCGACGATGCGTTCCAGCAGGCTTTGCTGGGTGTATTTCGGATTTTTTGCCAAAAACGGATCGAGGCTCATGAAGACTTCTTCAACCGCCTGATGGAACGGCTCCTGATTGGGGTTGCGTTGTTTGAGGTTGGCAAACAGGGTGTTCAGGTCAGTCATTCGGATACTCCTTTTGGTTGATGTTGTACTAATGGGAAAACAAATTTGTAGTTGGCAATATAAACCTATTTTTTTCTGATGCCAAGTCTGATTTTGCACAAATTGTTGACATTATTTTTTCCATATTTTCGATATTTGATGTTTGTTGCTGATAATCAATTAATAATCATAAATTAATTTCGCAAATAAAAATATTATTGAAATTTTATTCTAAGTAATTAAACTAGATTTTTTGATTACAATCAAGGTAATTTTGTTTTCCATCCGGGTTTTACTGTGGAAAAAGGACTAAAATTGTCAACAATCCTGCCTGACCGTACTCGCGTTTTTATCGTCAGGTGGGGCGGCCTGCGCGTTTGTTCGGACTCGGGCGTTGGCTGGAAATGTTACAATATGCGCCGTTTAATTTGATGAAAGATGATGATGAAGGCCTATTTGGACTTGATGCGCCACGTCCTCGACAACGGTACGGACAAATCAGACCGCACCGGTACGGGCACGCGCTCCGTATTCGGTTATCAGATGCGTTTTGACTTGGGCAGGGGCTTTCCGCTGCTGACGACCAAAAAGCTGCATTTGCGCTCGATAATCCACGAGCTGCTGTGGTTTCTCAAAGGCGATACCAATATCAAATACCTGAAAGACAATAATGTTTCCATTTGGGACGAGTGGGCGGATGAAAACGGCGATTTAGGCCCGGTTTACGGCTACCAATGGCGCAGTTGGCCCGCACCTGACGGCCGCCATATCGACCAAATTGCCAATGTGGTGGAACAAATCAAGAAAAACCCCGATTCGCGCCGCCTGATTGTGTCGGCGTGGAATCCGGCTTTGGTCGATGAGATGGCCTTGCCGCCTTGCCACGCGCTGTTTCAGTTTTACGTTGCCGACGGCAAACTGTCCTGCCAGCTTTACCAGCGCAGCGCGGATATTTTCCTCGGCGTGCCGTTTAATATTGCCAGCTACGCGCTGTTGACGATGATGATGGCGCAAGTGTGCGGATTGGAGGCGGGCGAGTTTGTCCATACGTTTGGCGACGCGCATTTGTACCGCAACCATTTCGAGCAGGCCGCATTGCAGTTGGAACGCGAACCGCGTGCCTTGCCTGTGATGAAAATCAATCCTGAAGTCAAAGATTTGTTTGCCTTCAAGTTTGAAGATTTTGAGTTGGAAGGTTACGACCCTCATCCGCATATCAAGGCGGCAGTGTCGGTTTAGGAGGCGGTATGGGCAGGCATTTCGGGCGCAGGCGTTTTTTGACAGTTGCCGCCGTTGCGGCGGCAGGCGCGGCGGTTTCTTTTTTGCCGAATCCTTTTGCCGCCGATGATGAAAAACGCAATAAAGATGAAAAACGCAATGAAAATGTGTTTTTCTGGAAAGGTGTCGCGCTGGGTTCCGGCGCGGAGCTGCGCCTGTTCGGTGTGGACGACAGGCGTGCGGCGGATTTGGTCAACAAGGTTTTGGCGGAAGTGGCGCGTTTGGAAAAAATGTTCAGCCTTTACCGTGAAGACAGCCTGATCAGCCGTCTGAACCGCGACGGTTATCTGGCTTCGCCGCCGGCGGATTTCTTGGAACTGTTGAGCCTGTGCCGCGATATTCACGCGCTGACGGAAGGCGCGTTCGATCCGACGGTTCAGGCGTTGTGGAAACTGTATGCCGATTATTTTGCCGCCCGTCCCGATGCGGAAACGCCGCCGCCGGAGAATAGCGTGAAGGAAGCCCTGAAACGGGTAGGCTTCGGCAAAGTCTCGTTTGACGACCGTGAAATCCGTTTTGCCGAAAAGGGTATGGGTTTGTCCTTGAACGGCATCGCGCAAGGCTATATTACGGATAAGGTCGTCGCGTTGCTGAAGGCAAACGGCGTGCCTGCCGCTTTGGCCGATATGGGTGAAATCCGCGGGTTTGATACAAACGGTAAACGGACTTGGAATGTCGGCATCCGCAATCCGGACGACGAAGGAGGCGTGTTGGCAAATATCACGATGAAAGACAAGGCGTTTGCCACTTCGGGCGGCTATGGGACGGTGATGGACAAAGCAGGCAGGTTTACCCATTTGTTCGATCCGCGAACCGGCGTGAGTACGCCGCGTTATAAAAGCATGAGCGTAATGGCGGATGATGCGGCGATTGCCGATGCCTTGTCGACGGCGTTTTCCATTATGGATTTGCCTTTGATACGGTCGGTTGCCGAAAGCAGGCGGCTTAAAGTTTGGCTGGTCATGCTGGACAATACTTTGAACGAAATAGGCTGAACCTGAAGCAAAAATGCCGTCTGAAAGGCTTTCAGACGGCATTTTTGCTGTTTGGATGGCTTTTAAAGGATGCCCAAAGAATTGATGAAAACAATAATAATGGCAATCGGGGCGAGGTAGCGCAAGGTATTCAGCCACAGCAGCAGCACTGCCCGTGGTACGGTGCTGCCCGCGCCGGCATCTTTTAACACAGACTGCTTGTCCTGAATCCAGGCGGTAAAGATGGAAACACTCAAAGCACCAATCGGCATAATGACGGCGGAAATAAGGTAGTCCCACAAATCAAAAATGGTTTTGCCGAAAATCTTAAACTCACTCCAGATGCCGAAAGACAGTGCGGACGGGATGCCGACAATGAAAATAGCCGTGCCGATAAGCCAAGTATGTTTTTTGCGTTTGCGCTCGTCTTGGCGGATGGTTGAGGCAATGACCGTTTCCAACATCGAAAATGCCGAAGTCAGCGTGGCGAAAACGACCAGAAGCATGAATACCGCAAACAAAACCGTACCGAACGGCATTTTCATGAACACTGCGGGCAATACGATAAAAATCAATCCCGGCCCCTGGCTCGGTTCAAAACCGAAGGCGAACACCGCCGGAAAAATCACCAGGCCGGCAAGCAGCGAAACCAAGAGGTTCATCCACATAATCGTATGGCCGGAACGGAACATATCCTGATCTTTTCCCAAATACGAAGCGTAGGTGATCATGGCGGAAACGCCGATGCTCAGGGCAAAAAACGCCTGTCCTAAAGCCGTAATCATCGTATCGGCTTTAAAGTACGACCAATTCGGTTTGAGCAGGAATGACACGCCCTCCATTGCACCCGGCAGCGTCAGCGAACGGATTGCCAGCGCAATAAAGAGGATAAACAGCCCCGGCATCAGATAACGGTTTGCCTTTTCAATGCCGTCTGAAATCCCGCCTTTGACCACCCAAACCGTAATCAGCATAAACAGTGCCTGATAGGACAGCGAACCTGCCGGATTGGAAATCGTTGTGCCGAACAGGGCTTCAAAGTCCGCTCCCGCATGGATTGCCCCCGTAAAACTGTGGACGACATAATTCAATACCCATCCGCCGACCACGCTGTAAAACGACAGCAAAATAAAGCAGGCGGCAACGCCCATACGCCCGACCCAAAGCCATTGCGTACCCGGACGCAGAACCCTGAAGGAATCGACGGCATTTTTACCGCCCGTGCGCCCGATATAAAATTCGGCAAGCTGAACGGGTAGGGCGACCAAGATAGTAAATATCAAAAACAGCAGGAAAAACACCGCGCCGCCGTTGGTGCCTGCCGTATAAGGAAATTTCCAAATCGCGCCCAAACCGATGGCTGAACCTGCCGCAGCAAGCACGAAACCGATTTTGGACGACCAAGAAGTATGGTTACTCATAAAATTTATTAAGAAATGTGAAAGTAGTATAGTGGATTAACAAAAATCAGGACAAGGCGACGAAGCCGCAGACGGTACAGATAGTACGGAACCGATTCACTTGGTGCTTCAGCACCTTAGAGAATCGTTCTCTTTGAGCTAAGGCGAGGCAACGCTGTACTGGTTTTTGTTAGTCCACTATACATTGTAACAAAGCACTTGATGCGGCAGTACAAGCCGGGGAAGACGCTGCAAAACTTTGCCAATAGGCTGCGTAATATCGGGAGATATTGGGATTTTCTTATTTTGAAGGATGGATTCGGGGTGTTTCTTTCCAATGAATGAATATAATTTGGCGGTTTGTTGCATCAAAGGCTTTCAGACGGCATATGCCGTCTGAAAGCGGCTTATATTGCATCCAATAATTTGTCGGCGGTATGGTTGATGGTAAAACGGTTGGCGACGCATTGATGTCCTGCCGTTGCCAGTGCGTTTTTTGCTTCGGGGTTTAAGACGAGGCGTTCGATTTCGTCCGCCAAAGATTCAGGAGTAAGCCTGTCCAGTAGAATCCCCGATTGATGATGTTCGATAATTTCCTTTTGCGCGCCCAAAGTATTGGAAATCACCGCCGTTTGGCAGTACATCGCCTCGCATAATGACAAACCGAATGCCTCCGGGACGAGACTGGGCAAAACCACGACATCGCTTTGGCGGTAAAACGAAGCAATGTTTTCGGTAAACCCTTCAAAAGAAACAAATGGTTCTGCTCCCGAAGCAGATACGTCCTGCTTCAGGCGGCACATATAATCCGAATGTCCGTGCCCTGCCAATTTGAGCCTGATTTGAGGATATTTCCGATGCAGTATCACACAGGCTTCAATCAGGTTTTCCAATCCTTTTTCCGGACTGATCCTGCCGGCGTAGGCGACGGTAAAAAAACGGCTGTCGGGTTTTTCTTGAGAGGGAGGGAAACGGCCGGTATCGATACCGTTATGAACAATCCGGTATTTTTCTTTAAAGGGATTGTCGGCGGTTTGCACATCGTAAACCAGACGGGAAACGCAAATAAAGCGGTCGGTGTTTTTCTGTATCAGGCGGTGATAAAAATCGGTTTTGTTGGCGACGACATTATGTTTGACAAATATCAGGCGCACCCCGGTCAGTTTTTTCAAAAGTATGGATAAGGCGGCAATTTTGCCGGTGTGTATCATCAGGTGGGAAATGCGGTTTTTCCGGATAAAGCGGGTAAGCGCGCAGAGCGAAAACAGCCCGTTGAGCGTGTGAAGGCGCGTTGTGAAAACGGAAGAAACTTCGGAAAAGCGCCTGTGCATCAACTCATTATTTTTATTGACGGCGGTAAACATCGTGCAGCCCCGCAGTCCCAATGCTTTTGAAACATCATAGACATATTGTTCGCCCCCGCCCCAAATCTTGGCCGATACGATATTTAATATCCTGAATTCTTTTTCCATTTAAAATTTTCCGCCGGATTTGTACAGATAATATAGTTTGACATATTTAATCATCGTGTAATAGCTGTGGTTGACGGACATAATCCAACCCATTTTCCCATCGAGAAACCCTTTGTTCAGGATATAAATTTTGAAAAAACCCCAAATCGGGCGGAGGATAATGTCCCTAACGAAACGCACGGGCTTTCCCTGCTCTCGGTATTTCTCGGCTGAAATGGAAGTATATTTGTTGAATTTGTTGAAATATTGTTCCCAGTTGTCGTATGTGTAATGGTACATAAAATGCTTCAGACGGCGTTTGGGGTAGGGGGTCTGTACGGTTTCGTGTACTTTGCCTTGCACCGAACTGTCTTTTTTCGGCATCAGACGGCATACGCTGTCGGGACGCATCGCGCCGTGTGTGGCGGGATGGTTGGGGAAAAGGTTGCGGCGTTCGACAAAATAGGCGGCATAATCGCCGGTTTGGACAATTTTTGAGATTTCATCAGATAGTTCCGGCGTGCAGCGTTCGTCTGCATCAATCAGGAAAACCCATTCTCCGCCTGCCTGTTCGATGGCAAATGTTTTTTGCGCTCCGAAATCCCCGTTCAAATGCCGTCTGAAGACTTTTGCACCCAAACTCTCGGCAATTTCGGCAGTATTGTCGGTGCTGTGGTCGTCAATAACGATAACTTCTTTATCGAAACGGCAACTTTCAATACATTCCCGAATGTGGTTTGCTTCATTTCTAGCAACAATCAATACGCTGACTTTTTTCATTATCAAGGTTTCTCAAAGCATTTTGGTTTCACAGGGCGGCAAAAAAGCCCAAACATACGTCCGGGCTTGGGAATTGGTGGGTCCGGTGGGGTTCGAACCCACGACCAAGGGATTATGAGTCCCCTGCTCTAACCCCTGAGCTACAGACCCGTCAAGAGTAGGCGCGTATTGTATAGCATAGCGGTGGGATTGACAAACTTATTTCATCCGATGAGTAAAACGCAGTTGCTTCCCCCGAAGGCAAATGACGAGCTGGCGGCAATGCGTTTTTCGGTTTCCCAGCGGCTGCCGCTGCCGGTCAGGTTGATGGCGGGCAGGTCGGGGTCGTTCTGCCCGTCCCAAAGCTGGGGCGGAAGTTTTCCTTCGGGATTGCTTTGCCGGTCGGCAATGCCCCACGCGAACGCGGCTTCGATTGCGCCCGCCGCGCCCAGCGTGTGTCCGGTTTGCGGTTTGGTGGACGTGCAGGGCGTATTGTTGCCGAAAACCGCTGCAACGGCACGGCTTTCCATACTGTCGTTGTGGTGCGTCCCGGTGCCGTGCAGGTTAATCCAGCCGATGTCTTCGGACGCAAGGTTTGCGTGTTGCAATGCCGTCTGAAAGGCAAGAATTGCGCCTTGAGCGTCGGGACGCGGCGTGGAAATATGGTAGGCATCACTGCTTGCGCCATAACCCAGAAGCTGCATACCGCCGGAAAAATCCGCATCGCGCGTCATGATGAATACGGCTGCGCCTTCGCCGATATTGATGCCGTCGCGGTTGGCGGAGAAAGGGTTGGCAATGTTTGGGGACAAGACTTCCAGTGAGGCGAATCCGTTGACGGTCAGCGGCGAGAGTGTGTCCGCGCCGCCGCAGATGACGGCATCGCACATACCGGCGCGAAGCAGGCGGGCGGCACTGATTAATGCGCGCGCGCCGGAAGTGCAGGCGGTGGAAACGACGTAACGCAGGCCGTTTAGCCCGTAAGCATCGGCAATGAAATCGGCGGGCGCGTTCATAAGGTGTTGGCATTGGTTGAACGTGAGGTCTTGCCAGGCTTTTCCCTGCACTGCCTGTCGGAACATCGGGATGTTTTCGTCTGCGCCGCCGGTGGATGTGCCGATGACGACGGCAATTCGGTTTGCGCCGTATCGTCGTATGGCGGCGCGGATTTGCGGTTCGATTTGTTCGAGCGTGTGCCAAAGCAGCCGGTTGGTGCGGCTGCGGCAGTGTGCGGGCGTGCCGTCTGAAAAGGGGCGCAGGGTTTCTTTTACCATACCGAAGGCAAGGTTTTTGCCGTCAATCCAGTCGGATGAAAATGTCAGTGCCGGTTTGGAAGAAGGGGACAGCAGGGCATCGATGTGGGTGTGCAGGCCGCTGCCCAATGCGCTGGTGAGTGCAGGACTTCCGAGGTAAACAGGTATGTTCATAATGGTTCAATCGGTGTAACCGACCAGCGGGTTTGGTCGGGAAGGGTAATCAGGAACTGTCCGCCAATATGGTTGACGCACCATATGTCCCGATTGCGGTAGCGGAACAATGCCCCCTCTTTGCAGAAGGACGCGCCGCCGCCTGCCTGTTTGAGGTCGGGATAGGGGGGCGCGGCATTTTCGGCTGTTATCAGCGGGAGCAGTGCGGCAAACAGGCGGCGGGACGGCATATTGGGCATCACGAACCCGTCATTTTGCCAGCCGCCGCTGTTGATAGTCTGGCGTGAAACCGGTGCGCCCAATATGTCGGTTTGTACAAACCGGATGCCGTCTTCCAGCTGTTCGGCCGCCAGTATGCCGGTTTGTACCGGTTCTTGCCCCTTATTGTAGCGTTCCCATTTGAACCATTGTACGTCTTGGGTAAGGCGCGGTTGGGTTTGGGGCAGGGGCAGGGGCAGGGCATATGGGGCGCAGGCGGTGAGCAGTTTTGCGGTCAATAGGGCAAGCAGGGTCGTGGTCGGGCGCATAAGTTCCTTTCAAAAATGCCGTCTGAAGCGGAAACGGCGGCAGGGCGGCTGATGGTTGGGATGTTGCGTATCGGGGGCGGAGTACATCAGCCGTGCCGCCAGCCACAGGTTCAATATGACCCCGATGCCGACGGTCATGCCGAATGCGGCGACGGCCGGTGTGCCGCTGAAGGCAAGTATGGCGAAGGAGATGCCGGTCGTGAGCGCGGCAAGCAGCATACCGCCTAGCCGCGCATCGGTGCTGTGTCCGGCATTGAGCGCGTAAACGGCATAATCGATGCCGATGGCGGAAACCAGCAGCAATCCGAACATGGCAAACAGGCTGACGGGAATGCCCAGCCAACCCAATACGGCAACAGTGCCGATGGCGGCAGCGACGGGTACGGCGAGGATTTTTCCACCCTGCCGTGCGCCAAACAGCCGCCACAGCAGCAGCCATGCCAACAGGTAAGACGACAATTTCAGCCAAGCCGCCTGATTGCGCGTATGGCGGAACAGTTCGTTGAGCCTGCCGCGTTTGTCCGCCCATTTGATTCCCGGAACGGTTTCTGCCGTTTTGCGGACGGTTTCCGGTTCGGTCAAGCCGTTCAGACGGATAACGGAGGCATAACGGTGCGGTTCGACTTCGCCGAGATACAGGGGTTTCCAAGCCTGCGCCAGAGGCAGGGCGATGCCGTCTGAAAGCGTGAGGGTGGGCGTGCCGGCCGCTTGCAGCAGGGCGGATTTCAGCGTGTCTTCCGGAATACCCAGTTCGTGCAGGGCGCGGTAGTTGCCGGGTTTGTCTGCAATCGCGCGCAAATATTGTTTCAGGCGGTTTTGTTCGGCTGCCGGCAGGATGAATTGATCCAGCGATTGGATGCCTTTCAGTTTGCCTTGTCGAATCAGGGGGGCGAGGGCGCGGCGCAACTCGGCATTTTTCAACAGTAGCGCGTCTTCGCTTGCGGCTTCGGCAACCAGATATTGACCGCTGAAATCGGTTCCGCCCAATGTGCCGATTTTTTGTATTTGCGACAACAGTCCGGACGGCATATTCACCCATTGGCGGATGTCGTCATGCCAGTTGCTGCGCCACAGTCCGACGGTGGCGAAAACCATCAGGAAAACTGCTGCGGGATAAGTGAAGGACGGGGGAAGTTGTTTTCGGATGTGTTTGCTGAGCGCGGCACTCAAGGCGGCAAAAGGTACGGGTTTCGCCTGATAACGGGCAAACAGGGGCGGCAGCAGGCAGATGGTCGCGCCGAATGCGCCAAGTAGCGAGAATCCGGAGAAAACGGCAGTTTGTTGTAAAACCGGCAAAGGTGTGAACCAGAGCAGCGCGTATCCCGAAACGGTAATCAGCAGACTGACGGCAAAGGTGGGCAATACCTGTTTCATCGCCGGTTTCGCCTGCCACGGCGAGAATACCGACGGGGTCAGCCAGTGCAGCGGGAAATCGACCAGCATCCCGATCAGGCTCGTACCGATAACCAGCGTCAGGGCGTGAATATGCCCGAATACCGCCAGCGTCGCCGCCAAACCCGCCAGCATTCCCGCCGCAGGCGGCAGCAGCAGCCAAAAGGTGCGCGCGCTGCGGAAAACCCACAAGATGAGGGCGACGGTCAGGACGGTGCCGGCAAAACCCATTATCCGGCTTTCTTTTTCTGCATCGGCTTTGGCGGCTGCTGCAAAAAGTGCGCCGCCCCCGGTCAGGATTTCGGCGTGCCTGCCGGATGCCAATGTCTGTGTTTTTTGGAGCAGGTTTGCCAAGGCATCTTGAGGAAGGGCGTTATCGGGCAGCTTGGCGCGTATCCAAACCCAGGTTTTTCCGTTGTCTTCGTTGAACAGCATACCGTTTTCGGGGTGCCATTGCAGACGGGTTTGGGGATTGATTTTGCCGGCAACGAAACGCCCGAAACCCAGCCAGTCCTCGTCTAAGGGCAGGGGGGATACGGCAAACGGGTTGGCGGCATCTTCGGCGCGTTGGCGGAAATAGTCGGCGGGTTTTTCGATCAGCAAACGCCGTTGGGCTTCGGGTAAGACCGCCAAGCTGATTCTGCCGATGTCTTGGCGGATTTGTGCAAGGTCGGGGCTGATTTGGCTGTTTACTTCGGAAAATATCCCGCTTTGCCGCCACAAGTCGGCGATTTCCGATGCCGTCTGAAATGCGGTTTCGGGTCGGGGGCTGCCCGCCAGCAGGATGATTTGACTGTTGATTTGCGCGTCGCCGGCGCGTTCCGCCGCCTGCAAAACGGCGTCCTGGCTGCTTTTGGGCAGCAGCTCGGTTAAATCGGTTTGCAGCCAATCGTGCGTTGTGATGTTGTAGCAGGCAAAGACGGCAAGTGCCGACATCAGCAGGGTGTAAATCAGGCGGATCATAGCGGTTCGGACGGTGTCAGAGTGATTGTTCGGCAAACTTGTCCGGCGGGTTGCCGATGGTGATGCCGTTAAACTGCATATCGGTTTTGTCCCCTTGTTTTTCGTGCAGTTCGATGCGGCGTACGACGCTGTCCCCGCTGATGTCGATATGGTTGAAGATTTGTTTCATCACCAGTGTTTTCGGTGTGAGTTGCAGCGTCCATTTTTGCGCCGACCCTTCGAGTTTCAGATCGAACTGTTTTTCCAGCCCTTGCGTATCGCCGCCGAT
This sequence comes from Neisseria sp. LACPHL-SPEC-2024-00856, assembly GCF_047915665.1. Lineage (NCBI taxonomy): Bacteria > Pseudomonadati > Pseudomonadota > Betaproteobacteria > Neisseriales > Neisseriaceae > Neisseria > Neisseria sp. LACPHL-SPEC-2024-00856. The sequence continues at coordinate 41,128 of NZ_JBLRPR010000006.1, read as the reverse complement.
CAGGTCGAGAAAGAGTTTGATTTGCCTGCTTTGTCCGGGCATTTTTCCGGTGTCGGGCATTATCCAGCCTTTGCCGTTCCATTGGCTGATGCCGTCTGAACGGACGCGCAGGGTGGCGGCAAACGGTTTTTGCATCTGCCAGAGCAGTCCGCGTTTGGGCATCAGTACGAATTTTCCGGTTGCAGCCATCGGTTTGGATAGGGATTTCAGATGGCGGTATTGGATAAAGCTGCCTTGGATGTTTTCGGGTTTTTGCAGTATCCGGGTCAGTTCGGCAGTGGAAAATGCTGAGGCGGAAAGGGCGGTTGCGGCAAGGAGTGCGGCAAGCAGGTATTTTTTCATGGTTGTCTGTCGGTGTGGCAATAATGGGTAAAAATGCCGTCTGAAAGCGGGCGGCAGGGCTTATGCGGCTTGAAAAGTCGGATGACTCCGTATGGCTTCGAGCCAGCTTTCCGGCGTTTGGAACTGTGTTTCTCCGGTTTCCAAGGATACTGCCGCCTGCGTGGTCGATGCGCGGGTCAGTTTTTCGCCGGTTTGCTCATCGGACAAAGTGTAGTCGATACGCAGGCAAGTGTCGATTTCGACGATGGCCATATCGATGCGGATGGTTTGTCCGAACCGTGCGGGGCGTATGTATTTCAAGTCCATTTTGACGATGGGCCAGCCGAAGCCGAGCCGCCCCATTTCATCGTAGCCGTAGCCTATGCTTTCAAGGAAGGCGCAGCGTGCGACTTCGAGGTATTTGACGTAGTTGCCGTGCCAGACGATTTGCATCGGATCGACATCGAAAAATGGGACTTGGATGATGTGGCTGTGGCGGCAGAAAATGTGTTTTTTGTTCATCAGGGATGGTGCTCCGTGTGCCAAAAGTCGTAAAAATTGAACCATTGCAGCGGATTCAGACGGCATTCTTCTTCTAAAATGCGGGCGAAATGTTGCGCGGATTCTTTGATTTTTTGCGTGCGTTCCACCCGCGTCCAATCCGATGTGTCGGTCATAGGGCGAAGTTTCAGGCGGTAGCGTCCGTCCTGTTTGATGCAAAACAGCGCGTTGACCTTGGTTTTCAGCAGCGATGCCAGAATCCACGCCCCTTGGGGTATTTCGGTACGGTGTTGCAAAAAATCGACGGTTACGGTTTTTTCGCCCCGGACGGGAATGCGGTCGGCGGCGATTGCCAACCATTCCCCTGCTTCAATGCGCCGGTTAAGCGTCATCATCAACGATGCGTCCAAGTCGCTTACCTGTATCAGTTGGATTTTGTCCGCTCCCGCCTGTTGCAGGGCTTCGTTGAACATTTGTGCGTGGCGGCTGTGTACGAGGACGTTGAGTTTGAAATTCCGGTGGTGGGAAACCAGTGCGCGGCAGATTTCCGTATTGCCCAGGTGCGAACAGGCAAAAATCTGCCCGCGCCCGTTTTGATACATGGCGGCGGTCAGGTTGTCGGGGTCTTCGATAATCAAGTCTTCGTAACGTATTTTGCGCTGCCATACGGCAAACCGGTCGCAAACGGCTTCGCCGAATGCCAAAAACTGCGCGAATATGCGGTTTTCAGACAGCATAGCGTCGGGAAAGGTATGCCGCAGGCGGTTTTGGTAGGTATGGAGGTTTTTCCGCGCCTGGGGCGAGGTCAGGTAAAAATATAGGACGACGAACCAAATACACGGTCTCATTAAAAAAGGGGGCAGATAACGGACAATCACCACCGTCAGCTTGAGGAACAGGCGGTTGCCGCGTTCGTTTTGTTCCGCCCAGTGTCGGGATGCGCCGTTCATCGGAATGCGCCTTTCAAGATGCGCCAACGCCATTTGAGCATACCGAAAAACAGCCGTGTGTGCATTTGGCTGATAAGGATGTTGTCGGCAAGGGCGCGGAAGTGGGAAATGCCGTCTGCGGCGTAACGGACGGGCGTGGGTATCCAAACGGTTTTGATGCCGCGCCAATATAGCCGGATCAGGATTTCGATGTCGAAGTCCATACGGTTGCCGATGTATTCTCCGCGTATGACCGCCAACGCAGGCGGCAACGGATAAAGGCGGAAGCCGCACATACCGTCTTTAATATCGGACGACCAGGTATGGACCATATTCCAAAAGTCGGTAATTTTGCGCCCGTACAATCGGGATTTGGGCGCGTCGCCGCCGTATTGCGGCTGACCGCAGATGAGGGCTTCGGGATTGAGTTGCGCGGCACGGACGAACTTCGGCACATCGTCCAAACAGTGTTGGCCGTCGGCATCGATTTGCAGGACGTGGCTGTATCCAAGCTCCGCCGCCGCCTCGAAACCTGTGCGTACTGCCGCGCCTTTGCCGCCGTTGCTTGTGCGGCGGATGACGCGGATGCCGTCTGAAGCCAGATTTTCTAAAACGGGTATGCAGTCGGGGCGGGAGCAGTCGTCCACGACCAACACGTCCAAACCGCAGGCGCGCAGGCCGCGCGCGACCGTGCCGACGGTTGTCGGGTGGTTGTAATGGGGGATGAGGGCGAGGATGTTCATATTTATATCAAGGTAAGGCGGTAATCTTATTGCCTTTGCGAAGGCAGTTCATCGTTCTTCCCTTGCGGTTGGGTTGGGGCCGTCCTGCGGCGTGTCGAATACCAGTTTCCCCGAGGCGCAGGCGGCATCCTGTTTTTGGATTTTAAATGACAGTTTGTTTTTATCGGCATCGTATCCGAGTTCTACGGAAATGTCGTCATACGGGCGGATAAACTGTTGGTATTTCAGGTTTTCGATGCGGATAATGTTTTGCCTGCCGAAAGGGTGCCGTGCGGCAAGCCGGCGTACCCATTCCAATTCGACTGCGCCGGGGACGAGTGGGAAGGTGGAAAAATGTCCGCCGAAATAGGGCAAATCCGGCGGTACGCGGGTTTGATAGCGCAACCGGTTTCCTTCGGGCGGCAAGGTGTGCCATTGCGGCACGGCGGGTTCTGCCAATGCCGTCTGAAAATCCGCTGCGGTAATTTTCCCTTGTCCGTTGCGCGGCAGACGGTCTGTAAAACGCCAGTAGCGCGGCAGGGCAGCCGTGTCTTGCGTTTGGGCAAGGTGTTGCTTGAGTGCGGCGATAACGGCGGTGCGCCCCTGTTCCAGCCACGCCGTGATGCCTTCCGTATCGAGTGCCGCCCAAACGGCAATGCGTCCGTGTTCCGGATGCAGGGTGCAATGTGCGTCGGCAATCCAAGGGTGTTTCAGCAATTCGTGTTCGATTTGGTTGAGCGAAATGCGTTTGTCTGCCAGTTTGATTATCCTGTCCTGCCTGCCCAGCAGGGCAAAACCGTCTTCGTGGGTTTCGATGCAATCGGCAATGTATTGCACGCCGTTTGTCCACGGCGAAGAGATTTCCGCCGATTTGCCAGTATTGCGGACGGCAACATCGGGAAACGGTTGCCATAAGGTCTGTTTTTGGCGGGATGCAATGATGCCGGTTTCCGTACTGCCGTAAACTTCATAAGGGCGTACCGCATATTGTTCCAACAGGGCGGCGGTTTCCGGTGGGAGTTCCCCGCCTGCGGAAACGATGCCGTCTATCCTTCCGTTTAACGCCGCCCAATCCCGATTTTCGCCGAAACGGTTGAGCAGGGCGGGGCTGGCAATCCAGACATTTTGATAATCGGACGGCACGTTCAGGCTTGCCGACAGCAGCAGTTCGGGATAGGCGTTTTGCCTGCGGATCATCGCCCACCCCATCAGCAGCGGAAGCGCGAAGCGGAAGGTCAGTCCGTACATATGTTGCGGCGATACGCTGCCGAGGACGGCGGTTTTGCCGCGTCCGAATGGGATTGCCGCAGCCAGCGCGCGGGCTTCCGATTCGATTTGCGCGGCGGTTTTGACGATTGTTTTGGCTTCCCCGCCGGAGCCTGATGTACGCAAATGCACTTCTGATTCGGGCGGGATGTCCAATGTTTTCGGTATGCGGCTTTCAGACGGCATACCGCCGCAAGATTCCGGCATTTGCCAAACGCGGATGCCGTCTGAAACAATATCGGTGTCGGTCAGCAGGATTTGTGCGGATTTCGCCCAAGTCAGGTTTCCGGGTGCGGTATTCGGCAGCAGCAGGGCTTTGCCGCCACTGCGCCAAACGGCAAGCAATGCGGCTGCGAACAGCGCGGCATCGTCAAACCACAATGCCGCCGAACGGATGTTGTTTTGCTTTAATTTTAACGACAGGGTGTGTACCGTGCGTATAAAATCGGCGCGGGTCCATAGCGGGTCGAGGGCAATCGGCGTATTGTCGGAGAAGTTGATGTCAAACATTCGGGTCATATATTCCAAATGGCAGAACGGAGGGTGTCGTGCCGGATGATAAAACAGTATTGCAGTGCCGCCTTGCCGATGCGTCGGCGGCTGCCGCCTATCGGGAATCCTGTCTGGATGATGCGGACAGGGCACGTTTGCTGCGTGCGCCGAAATTGGCAGGGCGGACAGATTGGCGGGTCAGCCGCTTCCTGAAGCAGCAGGGCGGCAAGATATGTTCGCTTTCGCACAGCAAAGGGCGGGCGGCGGTTTTGGTCTGCGGCGGCGGCACGGTTTGCGGTGTCGATATTGAAACGGTCCGTCCGCGCAATTTTCAGGCACTTGCCGAATGGGTTTGTTCCCCTGAAGAACGGGTTTTTTTGGCACGTTCCGGTTGGCAGGCAGAGGCTTTTTACCGCCTGTGGTGCATTAAGGAAGCACTGCTTAAAGCCTGCGGTTTGGGTTTTCCGCAAGATATGGCGAAAGTCGGTTATCTGACCGACGGTTCGGTAGTTTGCGGCTTGCGTGCGGATGGCGGGGCCGGTTGGCACGCCGTCAGCGCAATCTGGTGCGGCGACGCGGTTGTCGCCTGCGTGTGGCGCGGTGCTGCCGAATTGGCGTGGCAATATTGCGGAACGGATGCCGTCCGGACGGTTTGCCATATCGAGCGGATAGGCGGCAAGGAAGTCTGAAAGGGCAGTTTGTTGTTTTATTCCGTTTTAAATCAATATGATGTAATCGGATTGTGCGGCTTTATCCGTTTTTCCAACGTTTGAACACCAGTGAAGTGTTCACGCCGCCAAAGGCGAAATTGTTGCTCATCACATAATCCGTTTCGATTTCACGGCCGCCGCTTAAAATATAGTCCGCCTTGCCGCAGCGCGGATCGATGTCGTTCAAGTTCAGGGTCGGGGCGAACCAGCCGCCGTTCATCATTTCAATCGAGAACCACGCTTCCAGCGCGCCGCACGCGCCGAGCGTGTGTCCCAAATAGCTTTTTTGCGAACTGATGGGCACAAATCCGAACACGGCTTCAGTCGCCAGCGTTTCGGCGATGTCGCCTTTTTCGGTTGCTGTGCCGTGCCCGTTCACATAACCGATTTTGTCAGGCGTGATGCCCGCGTCCTGCAGCGCGAGTTCCATACATTTCTGCATAGTTTCTTTTTGCGGCTGGGTAACGTGGCTGCCGTCGCTGTTGGCACCGTAGCCGACGAGTTCGGCGTAAATTTTCGCACCGCGCCGTTTGGCGTGTTCCAATTCTTCCAATACGAAAATCCCCGCGCCTTCTCCGATGACCAGACCGTCGCGGTTTACGTCGTATGGGCGCGGGGTTTTTTCCGGTTCTCCGTTGCGGCGGCTGGCGGCATAAAGCGAGTCGAAAACATACACTTCGGACGGGCAAAATTCTTCGCCGCCGCCCGCCAGCATCATATCGGTCAGCCCGTATTTGATGGCTTCGTAGGCATAACCTATGCCTTGGCTGCCGGACGAACACGCGCTCGATGTCGGGATGATGCGCCCTTTCAGCCCGAAAAAGATGCCGATATTGGCGGCGGTGGTGTGCGGCATCATACGCACATAGGTGTTGGCACTGAAGTTGCGCGACGTGCCGGTTAGCAACAATTCGCCCACATCGCCGATGTCTTTGGTGCTGCCGCTGGAAGAGCCGCAGGCAACGCCCATCCGTCCGTCGGTAATACTTTCGTCTCCGAGCAAACCGGCATCCGTCAAAGCCTGCTCCGCCGCATCGACGCACAAATACGACACGCGCCCCATACTTCTGAGCTGCTTGCGCGTCCAATGTTTCGGCGGCGCGTAATTTTCAATCGGCGCACCCAGTTGCGCTTCCAATTCGGGGAAACGTTCGCGCCAATCCATATATTTGACGGCGTTTTTTTCGGCTTTGAATGCTGCCTGTATGCTTTGCCAATCCCGGCCGAAGGCGGTAATGCCGCCTATGCCTGTTACTGCGACCCTTCTGGTATTCAACACAAACCTCCGTTCACCGCAATCACCTGGCGCGTGATGTACGCCGCTTTTTCATCCATCAGGAAACGCACCGCGTGCGCCACTTCTTCCGGCAGCCCCATACGCGCGGCAGGGACAGCCTTTAAGATTTCTTCGACGGGTACATTTTCATCGACAATCTCTGTATCGATTAAACCTGGTGCCACGCAGTTGACGGTAATTTTGCGTTTTGCCAACTCAACCGCCAAAGCTTTTGCCGCGCCGATAATGCCCGCTTTTGACGCGCTGTAATTGACCTGCCCGCGGTTGCCCGTCAGACCAGACACCGATGCCATACACACAATCCGTCCGGCTTTGCGGCGGCGTATCATCGGCATAACTAGCGGATGCAATACATTGTAAAAACCGTCCAAATTAGTCCGCAGCACCACATCCCAATCGTCGTCTGAAAACGCGGGGAAGGCGTTGTCGCGCGTCAGTCCGGCGTTTAACACTACGCCGTAATACGCGCCGTTCGCTTCGATGTCGGTGGTCAGAATCTCGCGGCAGGCTTCGCGGTCGGACACGTCAAACTGCAACACGCGCGCATTTCTGCCCAAAGCGCGGATTTCTTCCGCTACGGCTTCGGCTTCGTCGCGGCGGCTGCGGCAGTGGACGGCGATATCATAGCCGTCTTCCGCCAAACCGAGTGCGGCGGCTTTGCCTATGCCCCTGTTGGAGCCGGTAATCAGGACGGTTTCGGTCATCGTTGTTCTCCGTATGTGTGTGCCTGTTCAGACGGCATTAAGTTGTTTTGACAGGGTGTTCGGGGCTGTACACGTTGAGTGAGGCGCGCGCCAAAATGCCGTCTGAAGGGAGTGTTCCGGACGAAGTTTCCGGCGCGTCTGTCCAACGCAGTTCGCAGTCGAACACGCCCATTCCCCCGGCATCCTGAATAGACATATGCGCCGTTGCCAGCAGATGCGTGCCGACAGGGACGGATTGGGCGAAGATTTCAAGTTTGCGCGTGCCGAGCAGGAAGCCGAGCCGAACCGGTTGCGCGTTTTTTCGGGCTTGGATGCCGGCATACGCGCCGACAGCCTGTGCCATCAGTTCGATAAATGCCGTGTAGGGCAGTATGCCGCCGGCCAGCAGGATGTGGTCGGGTTTTATCTGCGCCCCTGCTTCGACAAAATCATCACCGTATCGGGTAATGCGGTCTATCAGAACCATACGCCCGCTGTGCGGCAGCAGGGAGGCGGTGTCGGTAATCGGGCATTCTGGCAGTGTGTCCATATATTGCGGCGGCAGGCTGGCAAATACGGGCATTATAATGATAAATGTAAATTCAGGCTAATTCTGGCGGTTTGCCGAGGGGCGGCGTTGTCGGAGAAAATGGCGTGGATGCGTTTGAATTTCGGCATTGTCAGGGGAATGGGCTTTGGTTAGAATGCGGCACAGTGTAAATTTTTGAAAGAAACTATGCCGCCGATTATTTGCCGGTTCCACTTCGACATCGCCGACTGGCGGGTTTCGGGCAGCAAAATGCGCGATATGGCGCAGTGGGCAAAATGGGCGGAATGTCCGGATTTTGCCGACGGTTTGCCCGATGTCAGGCCGGAATTGCCGTTCCTGCCCGCTATACAGCGCCGCCGTTTGAGTAAGGCGGCGCGTTTGGTATGCGACGCGGCTTGGGACATTGTCTCCGCCCATCCCGGCAGTCCGGTAGTTTATGCCTCGCACGATGGGGAAATGGCGCGTAGTTTCGATTTGTGGTTGGAACTGTTGAAATCGCAAACCGTTTCACCGACTTCGTTCGGTTTGTCGGTGCACAATGCGACGGCGGGGCAATGGTCGATATTGAGGCAGGATATGAGTGAGCAGACGGCATTGGCCGTGTGTGCCGACGGTGTGGAGACAGCTTTGGTAGAAGCGGTGTCCCTGTTGGAAGAGGGATTCGGGTCGGTTTTGGTTTTGGTGGCGGACGATCCGCTGCCGGAAGGATATGCCGTATCGGCGACTCGCGCTCCGTTTGCTTATGCTTTGGCGATGGTCCTGACCAAAGGGACGCGTTACAGTCTGACTTTGTCTGCTTTGGACGATATGCCGTCTGAAGCCGGTATGCTGCCCGAGGCATATTGGAGCGGTTTGGAATGGGTGCGCTTTCTGCTGAACGGCAGTCGGGAATGCCGCCGGGTATATCGCAATCGTGAATGGCTGTGGCAGCGGAATGGATAAATTGGATTATTGCCGCCGTTTTTTTGCGACTTGGTTAGGATTTGTGATTTTCGGTGTCGGCGGCATTATGATGAAATTGGTTTTGCTGCCTTATACTTTGAACGGCACTTCAGGGTCTGTCGCCCGCCAATTGGCGGCGCGCCGGATTATCGGAACATCTTGGCGTTTGTTCGTTGCTTATCTGAAATGGTCGGGCGTGTTGGATGTAGCGTTCAAGGGTGTTGAAAAACTCAACCGCCCGGGACAGTTGATTTTGGCAAACCATCCGTCTTTGCTGGATGTGGTGCTGCTTGTCGGCCATGTGCCCGAAATGAACTGCATCGTGAAAAAAGATTTGCAGCACAATCCGGCAATGAGCAGCCAGATTAAAGGTGCGGGCTATATTCCGAACGAAGAGTCGGAAGCAATGCTGGAAACGGTAAAGGCGGTTTTTGACAGCGGGCAGAGCCTGCTGGTGTTCCCCGAAGGAACGAGGACGGGCTGGGACGGACGGGTAAAAATGCACCGGGGCGCGGTTTCTTTGGGACTGCGCTATGCCGAAGTGATTACGCCCGTATGTATCAAAATGAATCCGCCCAATTTTAAAAAGGGGCAGCCGTGGTACCGCATCCCCCCGAAAAGGATACGGTATGAAATTACCGTCGGAGACGACATCCTCCCCCAAGACTGGCTCGCCGAGAAACCGTTGCCGATTGCGGCGCGGCGGCTGAATGAATATCTGCAGGACTATTTTACAAGGAAAACCATATGAACGACTTGGAAAACCAAATCAAACAACTGATTATCGACAGTTTGGCTTTGGAGGATATAACCGCCGCCGACATCGGCAGCGAAGACGCGCTGTTCGGCGACGAAGGGCTGGGACTGGATTCCGTCGATGCGCTGGAATTGGGCTTGGCGGTGCAAAAACATTTCGGTTTCCGATTGGACGGCGAGCAGGAGAACTTGCGCGAACATTTTGCCAATGTCAAAACACTCGCCGCCTTTGTCAAAAGCCGCCAAGCATAAGGATGAAACATATGACCGAACAAGAAATCTACCGGTTGTTGAGCGATACCCTGACCGAGTTGTTTGAAATCGAACCAGAACGGGTTACGCCCGATACCAACCTTTACGAAGATTTGGAAATCGACAGCATCGATGCCATCGACCTGATCGACCGCATCAAGCGTGAAACCGGCCGCAAGCTGCAGGCCGAAGATTTCCGCAATGTCCGCACCGTCAACGACGTGGTACAGGCGGTATTGAAGATTCAGGCGGGGTAGGCGGCATCTCTGATTATTTTTCAGACGGCATGTTTTTATCGGATGCCGTCTGAAAACATTTGTGCGGATTCAAAATGAAACCCGGTTTTTTCGGACATATTTTTCTGACCGTATTAAGCATTGCCTATCCGGCTTTGTGGTATTACGGCAGGGAGGCGGGCTGGTTTGTCTGGCTGGCGGCGGCGATGTGCGGATTGTGGTTGCTGCGCGCCCTGACTGCCAAACTGCCCCAACAGCGTTATGCGGCTTTGTTTATTACACTGTTTTTTGCCGCAGTATTGGTGTTCGGGCGGCATGATTCGATGTATTGGTATCCCGTCCTCGTCAATCTGATGATGTTGGCGGTGTTCGGCGGAAGCCTGTTTGCCAAACAGACGGTCATAGAAAGGCTCGCGCGGCTGCAACAGCCCGACCTGCCTGAAAAAGCCGTGCGCTATACCCGCCGGGTAACGCAGGTTTGGTGCGTATTTTTTATAATCAACGGGACGCTTGCCGCTTTGTTGGCCCGGTTGGGGCGATATGATTGGTGGGCGGTTTATACAGGCGTGATTGCCTATGTATTGATGGGGATGCTGTTTGCCGGCGAATGGCTTTACCGCAAACTCGTTTTGAAAGTCTGAAACCTTATGTACACTTGCACTTCCTGCGGCGAAAACCATGAAGAGATGCCCGCAATCGGCTTTATCACCCCCGATCCCTATAATGAGTTTAGCGAGGACGAACGTAGCATCTACCAAGCTGAGTGTAACGGTGATTTCTGCATCATCCGCTATCCCGACCAAACCGACCGCTTTATCCGCGCGGTGCTGCCGATTCCGATTATCGGGCATCAGGAAACGCTGGAATACGGCGTGTGGGTATCCGTCAGCGAAAAGAGTTTTAACGACTATCAAAGCCGCTTTTACGACAATCCGGAAAACGCCGTTTATTTCGGTATGATCTGCAACCGGCTGCCCCCTTATGAAACCGACACCTTCGGTTTGCATTGCAATGTCGTTACCCAACCCGATGGTCAACGTCCTTTGCTACAACTCCATCAAGGCGGCGGACATCCGCTGGTACGCGACTTTTATCACGGCATAGAATATGCCGAAGCGCAGGCAAGGATAGGGGCGGTATCCGAATCGGATTGTTCAGGATAAAAAGGATAAAAAGGACAAAAAGGATAAATATGAAATACAAAGACCTACGCGACTTCATCACCATGCTCGAGCAGCAAGGCAAACTCAAGCGCATTCAGCATCCGGTGTCGCCGCATTTGGAAATGACCGAAATCGCCGACAGCGTGCTGCGCGCCGAAGGGCCGGCGTTGTTGTTTGAAAACCCGATTAAGCCTGACGGTACGCGTTATGATTATCCCGTGTTGGCGAATCTGTTTGGTACGCCCGAACGCGTGGCGCTGGGTATGGGTGCGGACAGTGTGTCCAAGTTGCGCGAAATCGGGCAGACGCTGGCGTATCTGAAAGAACCGGAACCGCCCAAAGGCATCAAAGACGCGTTTTCCAAACTGCCGCTGCTGAAAGATATTTGGAGCATGGCGCCGAACGTGGTGAAAAACGCGCCGTGTCAGGAAATCGTGTGGGAAGGCGAGGACGTTGATTTATACCAACTTCCGATTCAGCATTGCTGGCCGGAAGACGTTGCGCCGCTGGTAACGTGGGGCCTGACCGTTACGCGCGGACCGCACAAAAAACGCCAAAATCTCGGCATTTACCGCCAGCAATTAATCGGCAGAAACAAGCTGATTATGCGCTGGCTATCGCATCGCGGCGGCGCGTTGGATTATCAGGAATTCCGCAAACTCAATCCCGATACGCCGTATCCTGTCGCCGTCGTACTCGGCTGCGACCCCGCCACCATTTTGGGCGCGGTAACGCCTGTTCCCGATACCTTGAGCGAATACCAGTTTGCCGGATTGCTGCGCGGTTCGCGGACGGAGCTGGTGAAATGTATCGGCAATGATTTGCAAGTGCCTGCACGAGCCGAAATTGTGCTGGAAGGCGTGATCCATCCGAACGAAACCGCGTTGGAAGGTCCATACGGCGACCACACCGGCTATTACAACGAGCAGGATCATTTCCCTGTGTTTACGGTCGAACGCATCACCATGCGTGAAAACCCGATTTACCATTCCACCTACACAGGCAAACCGCCTGATGAACCCGCCGTTTTGGGCGTGGCGTTGAACGAAGTGTTCGTACCGCTCTTGCAAAAGCAGTTCCCAGAAATCACCGATTTTTATCTGCCGCCCGAAGGCTGCTCCTACCGCATGGCGGTGGTCAGTATGAAAAAACAGTACGCCGGACACGCCAAGCGCGTGATGATGGGCTGCTGGTCGTTCCTGCGCCAGTTTATGTACACCAAATTCATCATCGTGGTGGATGACGATGTGAACGTGCGCGACTGGAAAGAAGTCATCTGGGCAGTAACCACGCGCATGGACCCCGTACGCGACACTGTTTTGGTAGAAAACACGCCCATCGATTATCTCGACTTCGCCAGCCCCGTCAGCGGACTCGGCGGCAAAATGGGTTTGGATGCGACCAACAAGTGGCCGGGCGAAACCGACCGTGAATGGGGACGGGTGATTAAAAAAGACCCTGCGGTTACGGCTAAGATTGATGAGATTTGGGGGGAATTGGGGTTGTAGGTTTTACGGTAATGCCGTCTGAAGCTTAATGTGTTTCAGACGGCATTTTTGTACGCAGGGTATTTACGGTTCTTTAGGTTTGAGCCACTGCCATTGTTCCAGCAGGGTGTCTTCGAGGATTTTCTGTTTCTCTTTGCGCGAATTGATGCCGCCGGTCAGCCTGCCGTAATCGACGGTAATGGACGGCTTGTCCACCGTACCGGTGATTTTCAGGGGAATCGGTTTGTTTTTCGGATGGACGGCGTTGCGGATAAGGACATCTTCAGACAATTCCTGCGTATCCAGATTGGTATAGCCGTTGCTGATAACATAGAGGCTGTCGGAGAAGAGTTCGGTATCGATGTGGCGGCTGATGCCGTCTGAAATTTCGCTGTTGAGCGTGAATCGGTGGAAGGGTGTGCTGGGTACGGCATTGTCGGCAGTTTTGCCCGAAATGCCGTTTTTCAGGATATTGTCCATGTCGATACCGTGCCATGCGCCGTTGGAAATATTCAGCGACAGGCTGCCCTGAAGCGAGCGGATAAGCTCTTTTCGGGTTTCGCCACTCGCGGTCAGGTCGATGACCGCATCGCCGTTGCCGCTGAAGCTGTGGAAGCCGAACAGGTCTTGCAGCAGCGGTTGGATTTGGATGTTGCTTGCATTTTGTTGCAGGCGGTAAGTGGCGGGACGGGTGTTGGCGATGCTGATGCCGCCTTCGGTATGGCCGCCGTAAAGCCCTGACTTGAAACGGCTGAGCGCAATATGGCCTTTGTCGGCGTGGAGGTAGGTCTCCATATCGTCCAGTTGCAGGCCGGGAAGTTGGACATTGCCGATTTTAAGGTGAGCCTCGATATCTCCGGACAGCCTGCCGAGGGTGTCGGGAAATATTTTGCCGTTTTGTTGCCGCACGTCGTCAAGATAGGGGGTCAGGTTCAATTTTTGCAGTGCGACGGCGGCTTCCAGGTGCGGTGCGTCTTCATGTGTGTATCTGAATTTCGCGGCAACGGTTTGGCGGTCGAACGAACCGTTGAGTTCGGCATGCCACTGATGAAGGTTTTTTATGGACATCGAACCGTCGAGCCGACTGATGAAACGGGGTTGCGGCAGGCGGTTGACGGTATCCTGAAGGGTTGATACATGCAGGCGCGGTGCCTCCAGACCGTTATTCCGGTTCCAAACCAATGGCGAGCCGAGGGAAAAGTTGGTTTGAAGGCGGGGTGTTTTGACGTTGCCGGAGATTTCGGCGTTGCCGATGTTGCCGATACCGGGGTGAAGTTTGGCCTTATCGAGTTTGAACGATCCGCCCCATTGGGAGTTCCCGCCGTCGGCGGTAGCGGTAAATGTCCCGTTGACGGTTTCAATTTTAATGCTGTTGTTCCTGAGTGCCAGCGTTGGGATTTGGGCGGTCAGGTGGAGGTTGTGGAAGGCGGTGTCGGCACGCAGGCTGAGGTTGGCCGCATCCGGTCCGCCGTCGTTAAAACGGATAGTGGGGTTGCCGGTGGTGGAAACGGTAATGCCGTGCCCGTTTAGGGCGGTCTCGGCTTCGAAATGGAACGGTGAGATTTCGGGCGGATTGATGCCGTCTGAAATGAAAAGCCCTTTGCTTTTCCATGAGGCAGACAGGTTTTCGCTTGTCAGTATGCCCGAACTTTCAAACTGTTGTCCCGATGAAACGGGGGATTGCAGGTTGAGGCGGACTTCCTTCAGGGTAAACCGCTCTTGCAGGAAGTTGAGGCGGACGGTGCTGTTTTCGATAATGATGCGGTTTACCGAGGCTTTGCGTTTTGGGTTGTCGATCAGGTCTTGGATGTTCCAAACGCCTTTCTCGTCGCGCGTCAGGGCAAGTTCCGCACCCGAAACCACCCATTTTTCAATCTGTATCTGATCCGACCACAGATTTTTCCAGCCCAATCCGATTTTGGTTTCTTTGACGGAAACGGCAGTCCGGTCGCTGCCGGGTTCGGTAATGGTCAGGTTTTTCAGGATGACGGTCGGCCGGGGCAGAAGCCTGCGCTGAATGTCTGCATCAAACGAAATTTTCCGGTGCGTATGGGCAATGCTTTGTTGGAGGCGGCTTCGGATGTTTTCAGGCGTGAAGATGCGGTACACGGACGCGTGCAGCCCGACTACCGCCAAAAGCAGCATCGTCAGCACCGCTACTGCATATTTCAGACGGTATTTGTGGAAGACCGATAATAAATCCATAGCCTGAAAAGTCTGTAAAACATGCCACAGTATAACACGGCTTGTAGAAATCCTATTTTGTGCGGGCGGATTATCTTGCATTAAAGGGGTAATGCCCATAAGCAGGCATACCGCCGGATCAGGTATCGCGGGTGTTGCCGCGTTTGCAGGGGCAGTGTATGTTTCATACGGAGGCGGATTCTGCAAGATGCTTTTTTGAAATACCGATGCCGTCTGAAATGGACAAGTTTTGTTCGGACGGCATATAATTTGCTTTTTATTCCGGAGGCACGGATATGGTCGGATGCGTTTGGCAGGCAGGACGGTTTGAAATTGGTTTGGACAAGCCGAAAATCATGGGCATCGTGAATCTCACGCCCGATTCTTTGTCCGACGGCGGCGCGTATTCGCAAAACGCCCAAACAGCTTTGGCGCATGCTGAACGGCTTTTGAAAGAGGGTGCGGACATTCTCGACATCGGCGGCGAATCGACGCGGCCGGGTGCGGATTATGTTTCGCCTGAAGAAGAATGGGCGCGGGTTGCGCCTGTTTTGGCGGAAGTGGTGGGGTGGGGCGTTCCCGTCAGTTTGGACACGCGCCACACGGTGGTTATGGAAAAAGCGTTGGCACTCGGCGGCATCGATATTATTAACGATGTGGCGGCGTTGACCGACGAAGGCGCGCTCGAATTGCTGGCGTGTCAGGCGGATACGGGCATTTGCCTGATGCATATGCAGGGCTTGCCTAAGAATATGCAGATTAATCCGAAATATCAGGATGTTGTCGGTGAAGTGGCGCGGTATTTGAAAGCGCGGGCGGCGGAATGCATCGCGGCAGGCATCGCCCCGCAACGCATTACACTCGACCCCGGTTTCTGCTTCGGCAAAACCTTGCAACACAATATCACACTGATGCGGCATCTGCCCGAATTGATGGCGGAAACGGGCTATCCGCTGCTGATCGGCGTGTCGCGCAAAAGCATGATAGGCGAACTGACGGGCGAAACCGACGCGGCGGCGCGCGGACACGGCAGCGTGGCGGCGGCTTTGGCGGCTGTGGCACGCGGCGCGAAAATCGTGCGCGTGCACGATGTGAAGGCGACGGCGGATGCTTTGAAGGCGTGGGAAGCGTTGGGCATCAATCTGTAAACAGCGGTTCGCATACTTTATGCCGTCTGAAAAGGGCGGAGCGGCTTCAGACGGCATCAACGGTGCAGACAGCAAGGTACAAACAGACTGTATAATCTCGGACAACGGTTCACATTCTCGGAGCAACACATGGCAAAAAAATATTTCGGCACGGACGGCGTGCGCGGCGAAGTCGGGCAGTTTCCGATTACGCCCGATTTTGTATTGAAACTCGGCTATGCGGCGGGTCAGGTTTTGGTTCAGCACGACACTGACCAGAAACCGACCGTTTTAATCGGCAAGGATACGCGTATTTCCGGTTATATGCTGGAAGCCGCGCTAGTGGCGGGCTTTACGGCGGCGGGTGTGAATGTGGTACAGACCGGTCCGCTGCCTACGCCCGGCGTGGCTTATCTGACCCGTGCGCTGCGCCTGTCCGCCGGTGTGATGATTTCCGCGTCGCACAATGCCTATTCCGACAACGGCATCAAATTCTTTGCCGAAGGCGGCGTGAAACTTTCCGATGAAGTCGAGTTGGAAATCGAAGCCAAAATCGATGAAGAAATGAAAACCCAGCCTTCTGCACGCCTCGGGCGCGCACGCCGTATCAGCGGTGCAGACGACCGCTATATCGAATTTTGCAAATCCACCTTCCCCAGTCATTCCGACCTTCGGGGTTTGAAGTTGGTTATCGATACCGCCAACGGCGCGGGGTACGGTGTCGCACCCAAGGTGTTTCACGAACTGGGCGCACAGGTCGTCAGCATCGGCGACGAACCCAACGGCTACAATATCAATGAAAAATGCGGTGCGACTTATACCAAGACACTCCAGGCCGCCGTTTTACAGCATGAAGCCGACTACGGCATCGCCTTAGATGGCGACGGCGACCGCCTGATGATGGTCGATAAAAACGGTAAGGTTTACGACGGCGACAGCCTGATTTACGTCATTGCCAAAGCCCGCGCCCGAGAAGGTATCAACATCGGCGGCGTGGTCGGCACGGTCATGACCAATATGGCGATGGAAATCGCCCTGAAAGAGCAGGGCGTCGATTTCTGCCGCGCCAAAGTCGGCGACCGCTATGTGTTGGAACAGCTGAACCAACGCGGCTGGCTCATCGGCGGCGAAGCCAGCGGCCATATTTTGTGCATGGACAAACACAACACCGGCGACGGCATTATTTCCGCGCTGCAAGTTTTGGCGGCGCTGCAAATCCTGAACCAAGACCTCGCCACCGTTTGCGCCGACTGGCAGCCGTATCCGCAAACTATGATTAACGTGCGCATCCAAAAGGGTCAGAAATGGCAGGAAGCCTCAAAAGACGTGTTGGCGGAAGTGGAAAAAGAACTCGAAGGCAAAGGAAGGGTTGTGTTGCGCGCTTCGGGAACCGAACCCGTCGTGCGAGTGATGGTTGAGGCACGACAGGCCGATTGGGCGCGCGAAGGGGCGGAACGTATTGCTTCCGCCATCGGCAGCCTTTAGACAAAATCAGGAAAAACCGTTTTCAGAACCGGCCGGTTTTCTGTTTAAATGCCGTCTGAACATGCGGAGGATGCGCGAATCTGCCTTTTTTCCGCTTTCAGACGGCATAATCTTTGATAGAATGCCTGTTTCATGTAGAAAATGTTTCGGTTTGTTCTGACTTTTTATCTCCGACAATGGAATATCCGCCATGTTTGCTTTTTTAGAAGCCTTTTTTGTCGAATACGGTTATGCGGCTGTTTTTTTTGTATTGGTCATCTGCGGTTTCGGCGTGCCGATTCCCGAGGATTTGACCTTGGTAACAGGCGGCGTGATTTCGGGTATGGGTTATACCAATCCGCATATTATGTTTGCAGTCGGTATGTTCGGCGTATTGGTCGGGGACGGCATCATGTTCGCCGCCGGACGAATTTGGGGGCAGAAAATCCTAAGGTTCAAACCTATTGCGCGTATCATGACGCCGAAACGTTATGAGCAAGTTCAGGAAAAATTCGACAAATACGGTAACTGGGTCTTATTTGTCGCCCGTTTCCTGCCCGGTTTGAGAACGGCCGTATTTGTTACAGCCGGTATCAGCCGCAAGGTTTCATACTTGCGTTTTATCATTATGGATGGACTGGCCGCATTGATTTCCGTCCCTATTTGGATTTATCTGGGCGAATACGGTGCGCACAATATCGATTGGCTGATGGCGAAAATGCACAGCCTGCAATCGGGTATTTTCGTTATCTTGGGTATAGGTGCGGCCGTCGTTGCTTGGGTTTGGTGGAAAAAACGCCAACGTATCCAGTTTTACCGCAGCAAATTGAAAGAAAAGCGGGCGCAACGCAAAGCCGCCAAGGCAGCCAAAAAAGCCGAGCGGAACAGGCAATAAGGCAGGGCCGCCGGTATTCGGCGGCTGCCGCGCCTTTTTGAGTTTGCCGGTTTTCAAATGCAAATCGTCGGGAAGGCGGAATGTCGGCAGCTCCGGTGTTTTTTTATTCCGATGCCGTCTGAAAGCCGCTTCCGCCGCCAAATTGCCGGACGGTGCGAAATATAGTTAAATAAGCCGCATCATTAATGTTCAGACGGTACGACAACGCTATGAAACAAAAAATCTTCGTCCTCTACACGGGCGGCACAATCGGTATGACCCAAAGTAGCGAAGGCCTGCGCCCCGATACCGCACTGGTCAGCCAAGCCCTTTCCCCTTTTTCAGACGGCCTCGACTTCGAGTGGCACGTCTGCAATCCCTTGATTGATTCCTCTTCCGTTACGCTGCAACACTGGTGCGATTGGCTGAACATCATTGCCGCCAAACTCTCTTCATGCGACGGCATCTTGGTGCTGCACGGCACGGACACGCTCGCCTATACCGCCAATCTGTTTGCGCTCGCCCTGCAAGGTTTGGACAAACCGATCGTCCTGACCGGTTCGCAATGGCCTTACGCCGCCGAAAATAGCGATGCCCCGCGCAATCTCTCCACCGCCGTCGCCGCCTTCAACCTCAAGCTCAAACAAACCGTCATCGCGTTTGACGGCAAACTGTATCCCGCCGTCGGCAGCAGCAAAGTCAGCACCGAAACCGCCGCAGGCTTCGACAATCCGCATTTCGGCGCGCTTGCCGAATGGGACGAAACCCGGGGTTGGCACAATCTCCGTATTCCGTCCCAAGACGCAGCAGCCGTTTCAGACGGCCTCAAAATCCGCTATCCCGATCCGCAGGCGAAAATCGCCGTCCGTACGCTTATCCCCGGCTTTGCTGTCCAAGAACTTGCCGACGGACTCGGACAGCTTTCCGCCCACGCCCTTATCCTGCAAAGCTACGGACACGGCAACACGCCCGCAGACGAAGGTTTCATCCGCGCCGTGCAAGACTTTACGCGGCAAGGCAAATTGTTGCTCAACATCAGCCAAGTCCGACAAGGCAGAACTGCTGCCGTTTACGCGCAAGGCAACGCGTTCCGCAACTCGGGCATCATCAACGGCGGCAAATGCAACCTCGAAACCGCCACCGCGCTTATGATCCTCGCCGTATCGCAAGGCTGGGGCGCGGAAGATGTGGAAAAAGAATTGGTAAGGCTGAAGTTAGTGTGAAACCGGAATGAACTTCACCGACACCCACTGCCACCTCGCCGATGCCGCCTTGCGCGAAAACCTGCCGCACATCCTGACCGCCGCGCGGAAAGTCGGGGTAAAGCGGTTTATTGTTCCCGCGACCCGTCCGCAGGATTGGCAGGACGTGGCGGATTTGGCGGAAATGCCGTCCGAACACGGCATCCGGGTTGCCTTCGGTATCCATCCTTGGTTTTCAGACGGCATTGCGGAACAAGATTTCGCCGGTTTGGCAGCCGTATTGGCGCGTTATCCCGGCGCGTGGGTCGGCGAAATCGGCTTGGATTTTTACGACAAAACCCAAACGCCGCAGCAGCGCGAACGGCAAATCCAAGTCTTCAGCCGCCAGCTTGAAATCGCGCAAACCCTGCGTCGGCGCGTGATTATCCATAATCTCAAAGCCGCCGCCGACATCGCCGCCGCCGTCAAACAGACGGGCTTTACCCGAGGCGGCATCGTCCACGCTTTTTCCGGCAGCGCGGAAGAAGCGCACGTGTTGACCAAGCTCGGTTTCAAAATCGGCATCGGTTCGCTGTTGCTCAATCCGAACGCGCGAAAAATACGCGATACGCTTAAAGCCTTGAACGACGGGGATTTCGTATTGGAAACGGATAGCCCGTTTATGCTGAAAAAGGAGATTAATACGCCTGCCAATATTCCGGGTATTGCAAAGATTGCTGCGGAAATCCGCGGAACCTGTGTAGAAGAAATTGCCAAGGTAACGGAGCGCAATGCCGATGCCCTGTTGGAACGGTAGGTTATCCATCTAAGATTATCTTTTTGAATATTCAGAAAATATATTATAATGACCGCGTTTTGATGCCGTCTGAAATTCAGGCGGCGTTTGTTATGGAAGAATTATGAAGCCGTCTATCTTAGAAAAACTGCAACAACTCGGCGACCGGTTGGAAGAAGTTACCCACCTTTTAGGGCAACCCGAAGCCACATCCGATATGGACAACTACCGCAAGCTCACGCGCGAACACGCTGAATTGACGCCCGTTGTCGAAGTATTTCAAAACTATCAACTGGCGCAAAGCGACTTGGCAGATGCCGAAGAAATGCTGTCCGACCCCGAAATGAAAGACTTTGCCGCCGAAGAAATCGAAGCGGCAAAAGCTAAAATCAACACGCTCGATACCGAACTGCAAAAACTGCTGCTGCCCAAAGATGCCGACGACGACAAAAACATCTTCATCGAAATACGCGCCGGAACGGGCGGCGACGAAGCCGCGCTGTTTGCCGGCGATTTGCTGCGTATGTACAGCCGCTACGCCGAGCGCAACCGCTGGCAGGTTGAAATCGTGTCCGCCAACGAAAGCGAGTTGGGCGGCTATAAAGAAGTTATCGCCCGTATTATCGGCTTAGGCGCGTACAGCCGTTTGAAATTTGAATCGGGCGGACACCGCGTGCAGCGCGTCCCCGCCACCGAAAGCCAAGGCCGCATCCACACCTCCGCCTGCACCGTTGCCGTCATGCCCGAAGCGGACGAACTGGAAGACATCGAGTTGAACCCCGTCGACCTTCGCATCGACACCTTCCGCGCATCCGGCGCGGGCGGGCAGCACATCAATAAAACCGATTCCGCCGTCCGCATCACCCACCTGCCCACCGGCATGGTGGTCGAATGCCAAGACGGCCGCAGCCAACATGCCAACAAAGCGCAGGCAATGAAAGTCCTCGCCGCCCGCCTGAACGACGCGCAAAAACGCGAAGTCCAAGCCAAAGAAGCCGCCGAGCGCAAATCCCTCATCGGCAGCGGCGACCGCAGCGAACGCATCCGCACCTACAACTATCCCCAAGGCAGGGTAACAGACCACCGCATCAACCTTACCCTGCACAAGCTGGATTTCGTGATGGACGGCGATTTGGCAGAAATCACCGACGCACTGATTGCCGAACATCAGGCAGAACTTCTAGCGGCGATGGGCGATTGAGTTTTGTGTTTTGAAATGGAAATGCCGTGCATGCAATCAATTTTAATCCACCATATTCTACTGATTTGTTTGAATTCAGTGTATTATGCCGTTTCTCAACCATAGGCGACAACTGGACATATTGATGAAGATTGCGATTTACGGTACGAAAAGTTATGACCGCGAACATTTTACCCGCGCCAACCGGCATTTCGGCTTCGAGCTGGAGTTTTTTGATTTCATGCTGGATGCGAAAACGGCGAAAATGGCGGAAGGCGCGGAGGCGGTCTGTATTTTTGTAAACGACGACGGCAGCCGGCCCGTGTTGGAAAAATTGGCGCAAATTGGCGTGAAAACTGTGGCGTTGCGTTGTGCCGGCTTCAATAATGTGGATTTAAAGGCGGCTGAAGAGTTGGGTTTGAAGGTCGTGCGCGTGCCAGCCTATTCGCCCGAATCGGTTGCGGAACATACGGTCGGTCTGATGCTGACTTTGAACCGCCGTATCCACAAAGCCTATCAGCGTACCCGCGATGCGAATTTTTCGCTGGAAGGTCTGACCGGTTTCAATATGTATGGCAAAACGGCGGGTGTTATCGGCACGGGGAAAATCGGTATCGCAACGATGCGGATTTTAAAGGGTTTCGGTATGAACCTGCTGGCTTACGATCCGTTTTGCAACCCCGAAGTGGAAAAACTCGGCGGCAGGTATGTGGATTTGGACGAGCTGTATGCCCAGTCGGACATCATCACGCTGCATTGCCCCTCCACGCCGGAAAACCACTATATGCTGAACGAAGCGGCGTTCGACAAAATGAAAGACGGTGTGATGATTATCAACACCAGCCGTGGCGGTCTGATTGACAGTTCTGCCGCGATTGAGGCGTTGAAACGTCGGAAAATCGGCGCATTGGGCATGGATGTGTACGAGAACGAGCGCGAGCTGTTTTTTGAAGACAAATCCAACGATGTGATTACCGACGACGTGTTCCGCCGCCTGTCGTCTTGTCATAATGTGCTGTTTACCGGACATCAGGCATTTTTGACGGAAGAGGCGTTGGGTAATATTTCGGAAGTTACGTTGTCCAATATCCGCGAGGTCGGACAGACCGGCGATTGCGGCAATGGGGTTCGTGCCGACGGTTGACGTGTTTTAAGAGTTTAAAGGAAATGCCGTCTGAAACAGGTTTCAGACGGCATTTATGTTCAGGGTTAAGGCTTATTTCACTTCCAACTTGGCAACGCCACCCATATAAGGCTGCAAAGCGGCTGGGATATTGATACTGCCGTCGGCGTTTTGATGGTTTTCCAATACGGCGACCAGCGTTCTGCCGACTGCCAAGCCGGAGCCGTTCAAAGTATGTACCAAGCGGTTTTTGCCGTTTTCGTCTTTGAAACGCGCCTTCATGCGGCGGGCTTGGAAATCTTCGCAGTTGGAGCAGCTTGAGATTTCGCGGTAGGTATTTTGCGCCGGCACCCAAACTTCCAAGTCATACGTTTTTGCCGCGCCGAAGCCCATGTCGCCGGTACACAGGGTAATCACGCGGTAGGGCAGTTCCAAAGCCTTCAGGATATTTTCGGCATGGCCGATCATTTCTTCCAGCGCTTCGTATGATTTGTCGGGATGAACGATTTGCACCATTTCCACTTTGTCGAACTGGTGTTGGCGGATCAGACCGCGCGTGTCTTTGCCGTACGAACCCGCCTCGCTGCGGAAGCAGGGCGAGTGGGCGGTCAGTTTCAGCGGCAGTTCTCCTTCGTCCAAAATACTGCCTGCAACGGTGTTGGTCAGGGTAACTTCGGCTGTCGGAATCAGATATTGCGTGGTTTTGGTTTCGTCGCCGCCACGGGTAACGTGGAACAAATCTTCTGCAAATTTAGGCAGTTGGCCTGTGCCTTGCAGGGTGGTGTCGTCCACGATATAGGGCGTGTAATGCTCGGTGTAGCCGTGTTTCAGCGTGTGCGTATCGAGCATGAATTGCGCCAGCGCGCGGTGCAGGCGGGCGATTTGTCCGCGCATCACGGTAAATCGTGCGCCGGAGAGTTTCGCGCCGCCTTCGAAATCCAAACCCAAAGGTTCGCCCAAATCGACATGGTCTTTGATTTCAAAGTCAAATTCGCGTGGCGTGCCGACTTTGCGGACTTCGACGTTTTCGGTTTCGTCTTTACCGGCGGGTACGCTTTCGTGCGGCAGGTTGGGTATGCTCAACAACCATGCGTCCAATTCTTTTTGAACGGCATCCAAATCGGCGGCAGCCTGTTCCAAATCGGTTTTGATTTGGGCGACTTGATCCATGGCCGCCTGCGCCTCTTCATGTTTACCCTGACCTTTCAGTGCGCCGATTTGTTTAGAAATGCTGTTACGCGAGGCTTGTAGTTCTTCGGTTTTCACCTGAACGGACTTGCGTCGTTCTTCCAGTGCGTCAAAACGTGCGGTATCAAAGTCATAACCGCGCCGTGCAAGCCGTTCGGCAACGGCGGCGGTGTTGCTGCGGAGCAATTGGATATCTAACATGGTCTGATTCCCGAATAATTTGAAATGCATTATTGTAAACCAAATTTAAGATATTTTCCCAAATCCCCCCATGTTTCGGCACGCGTACCGCCATGCCGTCTGATTTGTCAAAACCGTCCGATTTGTGGGAAAATCCTAAGATTGAATTTAACGGAGGGCGACACCGTGTTGGACAGAGAAGGCTATCGCCCCAATGTCGGTATCATCTTAATCAACAACCGCAACGAGGTCTTTTGGGGCAAGCGCGTACGCGAACATTCATGGCAGTTTCCGCAAGGCGGCATCAAGCCGGGCGAAAGTCCCGAAACCGCGATGTACCGCGAGTTGTACGAAGAAGTCGGACTTCTGCCGCAACACGTCAAAATCGTCGGGCGGACGCGCGACTGGCTGCGTTACGACGTGCCGAACAACTGGGTGCGCCGCGAATGGCGCGGCTCTTATCGCGGACAGAAGCAGATTTGGTATCTCCTGCGCCTGACCGGCCGGGATTGCGATGTCAACCTGCGCGCCACCCACCACCCCGAATTTGACGGCTGGCGTTGGCATCAATATTGGGCGCCCGTTGACGAAGTAATTGATTTCAAAAGAGACGTTTACTTGGGGGCATTGGAAGAACTCTCTTCCCGTTTCCTGCGCGGTATGGAAAGTTATGAAGACTTTGCCGCCCGCCAACTTTCCGGCAACCGGTAAAACAACGGAACGCAACGCTTTCAGGCCGTCTGAAAGCGTTGTTTTTCTTACTTTCAGATTATTCCTATGGCTAAAAACAACCAATACAGCGAATCCAGCATCACCGTCCTCAAAGGCTTGGAGCCGGTCAAAGAACGTCCCGGCATGTACACCCGCACCGACAGCCCGACCCATATCTGTCAAGAAGTCATCGACAACGCGGCGGACGAGGCGTTGGGCGGTTTCGCCACTGCAATCGACGTGCGCATCCACGACGACGGTTCGCTTTCCGTGCATGACAACGGACGCGGCATTCCCGTCGGGCTGCACCCTGTCGAAGGCGTACCCGTGGTCGAACTCGTGTTCACCCGTTTGCACGCGGGCGGCAAGTTCAATAAAAAAGACGGCGGCAGCGCGTATGCCTTTTCAGGCGGCCTGCACGGCGTGGGCGTATCCGTTACCAACGCCCTCTCCACCCGCCTTGAGGTAACCGTCAAACGCGAAGGCAAAATCCACCGCATCGTGTTTGCCGGTGGCGACGTGGTCGAACCGTTGGCGGAAGTGGGCAAATGCGCCGTCAAAGACAGCGGCACCGAAGTGCACGTCTGGCCGGACGGCAAATATTTTGAAAGTCCGAATTACAGCATTCCCGAACTCGAACGCCTGCTGCGCGCCAAAGCCGTGCTGCTGCCGGGCGTGCGCGTTTCCCTGACCCGTCCGGTCAAAGGCGAAGACGAAGCGCGCACTCAAACCTGGCATTACCCCGATGGCCTGAAAAGCTATCTGACCGACCTGATTGCCGACGCGCAGGAAGCCGTGCCGCTGTTCTCCTGCGAAAACTATATTTCAGACGACCACAACGGCGATTTCAGCATCGGAGAAGGCGCCGCCTTTGCCCTGACTTGGCTGGAAGAAGGCTCGTGCGCCAACGAAAGCTACGTCAACCTCATCCCCACCCCGCTGGGCGGCACGCACGAAGCAGGCTTGAAACAAGCCGTGTTCAACGCTGTCAACAACTTCATCAATCTGCACAACCTCTTGCCCCGCGGCGTGAAAGTACAAAGTGACGACGTGTTCGGCAAAACCGCCTTCGTCCTCTCCGCCCGCGTCCTTGACCCGCAGTTCCAAGGTCAGACCAAAGACAAGCTGACCAACCGCGATGCGCTGAAACTCGTTGCCACCGTATCGGGCGACCCTTTGGAATTGTGGCTGAACCAAAACGTGGATTACGGCAAAAAAATCGCCGAACTCGCTATCCGTCAGGCACAAGCACGGATGCGTTCGGTTAAAAAGATTGAAAAGAAAAAAGGCAGCGGCGTCGCCGTCCTGCCCGGTAAGCTGACCGACTGCGAAAGCGAAGACATTCGCGAAAACGAACTCTTCCTCGTCGAAGGCGATTCCGCTGGCGGCTCCGCCAAACTCGCCCGCGACAAAGCCACCCAAGCCATCCTGCCTCTGCGCGGTAAGGTGCTCAACAGCTTTGAAGTCCACCCTGACCAACTCTTCGGCAACGCCGAAATCCACGACATTTCCGTCGCCATCGGCGTTGATCCGCATGGAATCAATGACCATCCCGATTTAAGCGGCCTGCGCTACGGCAAAATCGCCATCCTGTCCGATGCCGACGTGGACGGTTCGCATATTCAGGTTTTGCTGTTGACCCTGTTCTACCGCCATTTCCCCAAACTGGTTGCCGACGGACATATCTACGTCGCCCAGCCGCCGCTGTTCCGCGTCGATGTCAACGCACAAGGCAAAAGCAAACCCGCCCGCAAATTCTATGCCCTCGACCAAAACGAACTCGACAGCATTTTAGAGCGGCTGCAAAAAGAAGGCGTCAAAGAAACCGCCTATTCCATCAGCCGTTTCAAAGGCTTGGGCGAGATGAATCCCGACCAGCTCAAAGACACCACCATGCACCCCGACACCCGCCGCCTGTTGCAGGTGCAAATCCCCGAAGGCGCGGCGGACGAGACGCGCGACATCTTCGTCAAACTGATGGGCAAAGGCGAAGCCGCCGCCCGCCGTGCCTGGATGGAGCGCGAAGGCGATACGGCGGAACTCGATATTTGAACCGTGATTGCCGCATACGAAAAAATGCCGTCTGAAACCAAATCGGTTTTCAGACGGCATTTCGTTTGGGGATTTATTCTGCTGCGGAAGATTCGGCTGCTTCGACTTCAACAGACGGCGTTTCGGCGGGAGCTTGGGCGGACTGCTGTTGCAAAGCCTGCTGCACAAAAGGATGGTTTTGCGCGATCGCCTGTTCTTCGGGGGTAACTTCGCCTTTGAAACGGTTGTTCAAATCGAAACGTTTGCCGCCGCGCGCCAAGGCTTTCAGATAGCGCGGACGGCGGCAGTGGTTGGCGAGAACGCGTGCAATAAGTGTAGGATCGTATTGGGGCAGCGCGGTAATCAAGTCTTGGTCGATACCGAGTGCCAACGGTTTAAATCGTTTGAATACATCGTATTTGCCGTAGATATGGTCGGCAATCATTTCTGTCTGTTTCTTTTTGCTCATGGTTTGGACCGCAGATTTCAGTGCTGCGCCCAAAGCGGTTTCTTGTATCATTTCAGTTGCATTCCTCTAAACAAACCCGTGCGTCAAGGCTGCACGGCAATGCTGGGTATTCTATTATAAAGTCTGTGTTTTGGCTAAATTTTTATTTGTTTGAAAGGGTAATGTCGGGCGTATTAACCTGAACGTCGGCATTTTGCGCACGATGGCGCAGGGCGTGGTCGATTAAAACTAATGCCAGCATAGCTTCGGCAATCGGCGCGGCGCGCAAGCCGACGCAGGGGTCGTGCCTGCCGTGGGTGGCGAGTTCGACGGGGTCGCCGTTGATGTCGATACTGCGGCGCGGTGTGGCAATGGAGCTGGTCGGTTTGATGGCGATATTGACGCGGATGTTTTGTCCGGTGCTGATGCCGCCGAGGATGCCGCCCGAATGGTTGGACAGGAAGCCTTGCGGGGTGAGTTCGTCGCCGTGTTCGCTGCCGCGTTGCGTTACGCTGTCAAAACCTGCGCCGATTTCCACGCCTTTGACGGCGTTGATGCCCATCATCGCGTAGGCGATTTCGGCATCGAGGCGGTCGAAAACGGGTTCGCCCAAACCGACAGGGACGTTGGCGGCTTCGATATGCAGCTTCGCGCCGACGGAATCCAAGGATTTGCGCACGCTGTCCATATAGTTTTCCAGATCGGCAATTTGGCTTTGGTTGGCGGCGAAGAAGGGATTTTGGGAAATGTGTTCGCAGCCTTCAAACCGGATTTCTTTTTCGCCGACTTGGGTAACGTAGGCGGTGATTTTCGTGCCGAATTTTTCTTTCAGCCATTTTTTGGCGACGGCTCCGGCAGCAACGCGGGCGGCGGTTTCGCGGGCCGAACTCCTGCCGCCGCCCCGGTAGTCGCGCGTGCCGTATTTGTGCCAATAGGTATAGTCGGCGTGGCCGGGGCGGAAACTTTGGGCGATGTTGCCGTAGTCTTTGCTGCGCTGGTCGGTATTGCGGATTAAGAGGGCGATGGGTGTGCCGGTGGTTTTGCCTTCAAATACGCCGGAAAGAATTTCGACTTGGTCGGCTTCGCGGCGTTGGGTAACGTGGCGGCTGGTGCCGGGTTTGCGCCGGTCGAGGTCAAATTGGATATCCGCTTCACTCAATTCTAATCCGGGCGGGCAGCCGTCAATGATGCAGCCTAAGCCTGCGCCGTGGCTTTCGCCGAACGTGGTAACGGTAAAGAGTTGTCCGAAAGTGTTGCCTGCCATGTTTTCCTTCTGTGGGCGGTATGTTGGAGACGGCGGATTTTAGCATAAAAGCCGGCGGGAAACGGGTAAGGGGTTGCGTGTTTTGCAGTGAATCGGCTTATAATCCGGTCTGATTTTTCAGGATAGCGATATGAATGACTACACGCAGCAGCTTCAAGATAAAAAAGACCGCCTTAAAACCCTTTTTGCAGGTTTGGATGTTCCCGAGTGGGAAGTGTATGAATCCCTGGACAAACACTATCGTATGCGCGCCGAGTTCCGTATTTGGCACGAAGGCGGTGAAATGTTTTACGCTATGTTTGAAAAAGGGCAGAAGGCCGGCGGGGCAAGCCTGATCCGTTGCGACCGCTTCGATGCTGCTTCCGAGGCCGTCAACCGCCTGATGCCCGAATTGATCGCCCTTGCCGCCCAATCTGCCGAACTGAGAAACCGTTGGTATGCCGTCGAATTTCTGTCTACGCTCGGCGGAGAAATGCTGGTTACTATGATTTACCACAAAAGGCTTGACGATGAGTGGATACGGGCGGCGCAAGCGTTACAGCAACAGCTGGATATTTCCGTTATCGGGCGGAGCAGGGGGCAGAAAATAGTCTTAAAACAGGACTATGTGACGGAAACTTTGAAGGTCGGCAACCGGGATTTCCATTATCGGCAAATTGAAGGCGGTTTTACCCAACCCAATGCTGCCGTGTGTCAAAAAATGCTTGAATGGGCATGCGGTGCGGCAGAAGGGCTGGGTGGGGATTTGCTCGAACTATATTGCGGAAACGGCAATTTTACGCTTCCTTTATCTGAAAAGTTTGAACGTGTTTTGGCAACCGAGATTTCCAAAACTTCAGTAGGCGCGGCGCAATGGAATATTGAGGCAAACGGGATAGGCAACATCAAAATCGCCCGCCTGTCTGCCGAAGAATTTACCGAAGCCTATACGGGCAAACGCGAGTTTAAACGTCTTAAGGAGGGCGGTATTGCTTTGGCGGATTACGCATTTTCCACTATTTTCGTCGATCCGCCGCGTGCCGGTATCGATGGGGAAACTTTGAAGCTGGTGTCGCAGTTCGACAATATTATCTACATTTCCTGTAATCCTGAAACGCTGCGTGCTAATTTGGACACCTTGGCACAAACCCATACGGTAGAGCGTGTCGCCCTGTTCGACCAATTTCCGTTCACGCCGCATATTGAAAGCGGCGTACTGTTGAAAAAGAAAATCCTTGGAAAAAGCAAGAGGTAAGGACTATGTACCGACACATCGAATACTATCCCGGCGATCCGATTTTGAGTTTGGTCGAAACCTTCAAAAACGACCCGCGCCCCGAAAAAGTCAATTTGAGCATAGGCATTTATTTCGACGACGAAGGCAAAATGCCCGTGTTGGAATCCGTGCGCCGTGCCGAAACCGCCCGCGCCGCCACGCCTGCGCCGTCGCCCTACCTGCCGATGGAAGGTTTGGATGCTTATCGCAGCGCGGTGCAGCATTTATTGTTCGGCAAAGACAACCCCGCGCTCGCACAAGGACGCATCGTTACCGTGCAAACCTTGGGCGGCTCGGGCGCGCTCAAAGTCGGAGCGGATTTCCTGCACCGCTGGTTTCCCGAAGTGCGCGCCTACGTCAGCGACCCGACTTGGGACAACCATCGCGGCATTTTTGAAGGCGCAGGTTTCGAAGTCGGCACTTACCCATATTACGACCCTGCCGCCGGCGTGAAATTCGACGAAATGACCGCGTTTTTCAACACCCTGCCCGAACACAGCGTCTTAATCCTGCATCCCTGCTGCCACAATCCGACTGGCGCGGATATGTCGGAACAGCAATGGGACGAAGTGTTGCACATCATCAAAACGCGCAAACTGATTCCGTTTATGGACATCGCCTACCAAGGCTTCGGCGGCGATTTGGACAGCGATGCCTACGCCGTCCGCAAGGCTGTGGAAATGGAATTGCCCTTGTTCGTCAGCAATTCCTTCTCGAAAAACCTGTCGCTCTACGGCGAGCGCGTCGGCGGTTTGAGCGTGGTTTGCCCGAATAAGGAAGAAGCGGATTTGGTGTTCGGACAACTCAAATTTACCGTCCGCCGCATCTACTCCAGCCCGCCCGCGCACGGCGCGTATATCGCCGCCGACGTGATGAGCAGCCCCGAACTTTACGCTTTGTGGCAAAACGAAGTTTATATGATGCGCGACCGCATCCGTGCGATGCGGCAGAAACTTTACGGCGTATTGACCGACCGAATCCCCGACCGCGATTTCACTTATTTCATCAAGCAGCGCGGAATGTTCGGCTACACGGGGTTGAGCGTGGGGCAGGTCCGCCGGTTGCGCGACGAATTTGCCGTTTACCTGCTGGATTCGGGCAGGATGTGCGTCGCCGGGCTGAATACGTCGAATACCGGCTATGTTGCCCGCGCATTCGCGGAAGTCTTGAAATAAGAGTTTGAAGTAAGTCAAAAGGCCGTCTGAAAAGTATTTATCTTTCAGACGGCCTCTTTATAATTGGCGCACCCAACAGGGATCGAACCTGTGACCTCCAGCTTCGGAAACTGACACTCTTCCAACTGAGCTATGGGTGCGGAAAGCGTAAGGTTAACGTAAATTCTGCAAATTGGCAAAGGTTATCTTGCGCCGGCAGGCGGCGTATGGCGGCGTGAGGGATGTTTTCTTGGAGATAATCCAGTATTTTCAACGAATTATTTATTTTATATGGATACCGTTGGCAAATTTTTTCATATTTTCAATGATAGCGATTGGAAAGACCCTGTGAATTCAGTATAATCCAGCAAAATATTGTTAACTGCGTTTAACACACCAAACTATAATTTACAGCACAACCTAACCTGACGGCGAGGCCTACCAAATGAAACAACTCCGCGACAATAAAGCCCAAGGCTCTGCACTGTTTACCCTTGTGAGCGGTATCGTTATTGTTATTGCAGTCCTTTATTTCCTGATTAAGCTGGCGGGCAGCGGCTCGTTCGGCGATGTCGATGCCACTACGGAGGCGGCGACGCAGACCCGTATCCAGCCCGTCGGACAATTGACGATGGGCGACGGTATCCCCGTCGGCGAACGCCAAGGAGAACAGATTTTCGGCAAAATCTGTATCCAATGCCATGCGGCGGACAGCAATGTGCCGAACGCCCCGAAACTGGAGCACAACGGCGACTGGGCGCCGCGTATCGCGCAAGGCTTCGATACTTTGTTCCAACACGCGCTGAACGGCTTTAACGCCATGCCTGCCAAAGGCGGTGCGGCAGACCTGACCGATCAGGAACTCAAACGGGCGATTACCTACATGGCGAACAAAAGTGGAGGTTCTTTCCCGAATCCGGATGAGGCAGCGCCTGCCGACAGTGCCGCTTCAGGAACAGCTTCTGCTCCTGCCGATAATGCAGCTCCGGCGGAAGCGAAGGCAGAAGACAAAGGTGCTGCCGCACCTGCAGCCGGTGCAGACGGCAAGAAAGTTTTTGAAGCAAACTGTCAGGCGTGCCACGGCGGTTCAATCCCCGGCATTCCCGGCATAGGTAAAAAAGACGATTGGGCTCCCCGCATCAAACAAGGTAAAGAAACCTTGCATAAACACGCCCTTGAAGGCTTTAACGCAATGCCTGCAAAAGGCGGCAACGCCGGCTTGAGCGATGACGAAGTCAAAGCGGCTGTTGACTATATGGCAAACCAATCCGGTGCGAAATTCTAAATTCGGATTAAAATTTCGGATTAAATAAAAACGGGGCAGGTATCTGCTCCGTTTTTTTATGGGAATTTATTTGTTTGTCCGTGTGGAAATGACATCAAAGGGTGCAAATAGGCTTTTCATCTTTGAAATCTGTCTGCCCGATCGGATGAATAAAAAGTAGGATGATAAAAAACCGGTGTATGGATATTGGTTTAACTTATTTGTTTTAAAGTTATAGTCGAGATACGTGTATCGGTGCAACTGGTTTTCCGTTG
Organism: Neisseria sp. LACPHL-SPEC-2024-00856; assembly: GCF_047915665.1. Taxonomy (NCBI): domain Bacteria; kingdom Pseudomonadati; phylum Pseudomonadota; class Betaproteobacteria; order Neisseriales; family Neisseriaceae; genus Neisseria; species Neisseria sp. LACPHL-SPEC-2024-00856. Next base: position 9,122 of record NZ_JBLRPR010000006.1, on the reverse strand, counting down.
ATGAAAATGCCGTCTGAAAGTGTTTCAGACGGCATTTTTGTTTCAGCCTTTCAACAGTCAGTCTTCATAATTTTCCATCGGTGGGCAGCTGCACACGAGGTTGCGGTCGCCGTACACGTCGTCCACACGGTTGACGCTCGGCCAGAATTTGTGTTCGCGCACGAAGGGCAGCGGGAAGACGGCTTCTTCGCGAGAGTACGGATGCGCCCATTCGCCGGTTATATCTGCGGCGGTGTGCGGCGCGTTGACCAGTGGGTTGTCGTTTTTCGGCCATTCGCCGTCGATGACTTTCTGCACTTCGCGGCGAATGGATTTCAAGGCGGCGATGAAGCGGTCGAGTTCGGCTTTGCTTTCGCTCTCGGTCGGTTCGATCATCAGCGTACCGGCAACAGGGAAGGAAACCGTCGGCGCGTGGAAGCCGTAGTCCATCAGGCGTTTGGCGATGTCGGTTTCGGTGATGCCGCTTTCGGCTTTGAGCGGACGCAAATCGACGATACATTCGTGCGCGACGCGGCCGTTTTTGCCTGTATACAGAATCGGATAGTCTTCGCTCAAGCGTTTAGCGACGTAGTTGGCGTTGAGCAATGCCCAGCGTGTTGCCTGCTCCATGCCTTGTTTGCCCATCATGGTCAGGTACATCCAAGTAATCGGCAGGATGGACGCAGAACCATATGCTGCGGCAGCCACGGCAGTTTGATCGGCACTTGCGCTGTGGGTGTCGGTCAAGGTATGGCCTGGTGCGAACGGAGCCAGATGGGCTTTCAAGCCAATCGGACCCATGCCCGGGCCGCCGCCGCCGTGAGGGATACAGAAGGTTTTGTGCAGGTTCATGTGCAACACGTCCGCGCCGACTTCAGCAGGCTGCATGATGCCGATTTGAGCGTTGAGGTTGGCACCGTCCATATAAACCTGTCCGCCGTTTTCATGGATGATGCGGCAGATGTCGCGGATGCCTTCTTCGTACACGCCGTGGGTGGACGGATAGGTAATCATGATGGAGGACAAAGCGTCGCGGTGTTGCTCGGCTTTGGCTTTCAAATCGTCAATGTTGACGTTGCCGTGTTCGTCGGTATCAACGACGACGACTTTCAAACCGAGCATGGCGGCGGTGGCGGGGTTTGTGCCGTGGGCGGATTTGGGAATCAGGCAGATGTTGCGGTGCGCTTCGCCTTGGGCTTCCTGATAGCGGCGGATGGCGAGCATACCGCTGTATTCGCCCTGCGCGCCGGAGTTGGGCTGGAAGGAAATCGCGTCAAAGCCGGTGATGGCTTTCAGGCTGTTTTCCATGTCGGTCAGGAGTTCGCGGTAGCCTGCGGTTTGCGCTTCGGGGGCGTAGGGGTGGATGTCGGAGAATTCCGCCCAAGTAATCGGCAGCATTTCCGCAGTCGCATTGAGCTTCATGGTGCAGCTACCGAGCGAAATCATGCTGCGGTTCATCGCCAAATCGCGGTCTTCGAGTTTTTTCAGGTAGCGCAGCATTTCGTGTTCGGTGTGGTAACTGTTGAACACAGGATGTTGCAGAATATCGTCCTGACGCAGCAATTCTGCATTCAGACGGCCTTTGACATCATCGGCAAATGCGAACGTATCCTTGCCGGTAAACGCGCGGTACAAATCAACCAAATCTTCGCATGCCGATGTTTCGTGGAATGCAGCCGCAACTTGAGTATCGTTAACGCGGCGCAGGTTATAGCCCGATTCCAAAGCAGCGGCAAACACTTGGTCTGCTTTCTCTTTGTTGCCGAAATCGACGGTAACGGTATCGAAGAAGACCTTATGAACCACATTCAGGCCGTCTGAAACCAGCGCATCGGCAAAGGCAGAAGCCAGCGCGTGAATGCGGTTGGCGATGCGTTTCACACCTTCAGGGCCGTGGTAAACGGCGTACATACCCGCCAAGTTCGCCAGCAATGCCTGCGCGGTACAAATATTGGATGTCGCTTTTTCGCGGCGGATGTGTTGCTCGCGGGTGGACAACGCCATGCGCAAGGCAGGTTTGCCCGATGCGTCTTTGGATACGCCGATGATGCGGCCCGGGGCGGAACGTTTGAACGCGTCTTTAAAGGCGAAATAAGCGGCGTGCGGCCCGCCGAAGCCCATCGGCACACCGAAGCGTTGAGTGTTGCCCAACGCAATGTCCGCGCCCAATTCGGCAGGCGACTTCAGCAAAACCAAGCTCATGATGTCGGCGGCAACGGCCACGATCGTGCCTTTTGCTTTCAGACGGCTGATAACATCCTGCAAATCTTGTACGTCGCCGTCTTTGCCGACGTATTGGAACAGCGCGCCGAAGTATTCGCCTTCATCCGCTTGGGCAAAATCGCCGACCACCAGTTCAAAGCCGAAATATTTGGCGCGGGTTTTCATCACGTCCAAAGTTTGCGGATACACGCGCGCATCTACAAAGAAACGCTCGGATTTCACTTTGCCCACGCGGTGCGCCATCGCCATCGCTTCCGCCGCGGCAGTTGCCTCGTCCAACAAAGACGCGCCCGCCACAGGGAAACCGGTCAAATCGATGCACACTTGTTGGAAATTCAACAACGCTTCCAAACGACCTTGGGCAATCTCCGCCTGATACGGCGTGTAGGCGGTGTACCAACCCGGGTTTTCCAATACGTTGCGCAAAATCACGTTCGGCACGCGGGTCGGATAATAGCCCAAGCCGATATAGGACTTGTTGATCACGTTTTTCGACGCAATGCCTTTCAATTTCGCCAATGCGTCCGCCTCGGTCAAGGCCTCGGGCAAATCGAGTTCAGACGGCATACGGATGCTTTGCGGCACGGTGTTGCCGATAAAATCGTCCATGCTTTTCTCGCCGACAGCGGCAAGCAACGCCGCTTCGTCGCCGAAACTCAAATGCCGCGCGGCAAATTCGTTGGGGTTGAACAATTCAGATAGTTTCATTCCTACTCCTTAGATAGTGTTGCGTGGATATGCCGTCTGAAGCGGCAGAATGACTTGCACATCCAAAGCCGGAGGGCCGATATTTCTCGGGGGCGTATGGCGTAGTCGGTGCATCTCAGACGGGATGTCGGGGAAGCGTCTGTGCGTTTGCCTTGTTTCATAATGATGTGTTTCAACGGATGGGGCGCACGTTTATCGGAATCCCTGAGTGTGCAGGAAATCGGACAATTTCTCGGCAAATCGGCGGTAGCCTTTGCCGTTGGCGTGGATTTGGTCGGATTTCAGATTATTATCGCCCAAAATTTCCGCCCACGCGCCACCGAACAGCGGAATGCCGTATTCCTCGGATAAATCCTCATACAGCGGATGGTCGCTCAAATGCCCGAACAACGTGCCCAGTGTGATGTGCGGCACGCCGACGAGGACGGCGGGGATGTTTTCCTTTTGCACGGTTTCGATGATTTTCGCGATATTGGCGCGGGTCTGTTCTTCGGGAACTTTGCGCAGAAAGTCGTTGCCGCCTATGCCGACAATCACAAGCTTGGGTTTGCGTGCCAACAGCGCGGGCAGGCGCGACAGGGCTTGCGCGGACGTATCGCCCGATACGCCGCCGTTGACAATATTCCAACCCGTCAGTTTTTGCAGTTGCGCGGGGTAGGATTCGCCGGGGTTTGCGCCGTAGCCGAAGGTGAGCGAATCGCCCAAGGCAAGTACGGTGCTTCCTTCGGGAATTTTGGCGTGGGTTCGGGCGGATTTTCTGCCGCAGGCGGTAAGCAGCAACGCGCCTGCACCGAGGAGGAAGGTTCTTCTGTTCATTGGTTTTTCAGACGGCATCGAGCCATTTCGGGTGGTATTTCAGGGTTTTACGGTAAACCGGACAGCTTTCGGCGTGCGCGCCTTTGAGGTAGCCGGTACTCATCAGAAATTCGCCGACGATTTCGCCGCCGACAAATTTGAAATGTTTTTTAAAGAGTTTGACCCATTCAGCCTTGTCGAGCGGATGGTGCGCGTCGAGCCAGTTCTTGAACGAGCCGTATTCTTGTTGCAACGCTTGGATTTGCCGTGCATTGAAAATGGCGGCATCGATTTTCAGGCGGTTGCGGACGATGCCCGTGTCGGCAAGCAGGCGTTCGCGGTCGGTGTCGTCGAAGGCGGCGACCGTATCGATGTCGAAACCTTCAAATGCCGTCTGAAACGCCTGCCGCTTCTTCAGCATCAGCGTCCAGCTTAATCCTGCCTGATTGATTTCCAACACCAGCCGCTCAAACAATTCATTGTCGTCCTCAATCGGAAAACCGTATTGCGTGTCGTGGTAATGTTTGTTCGGGTTGTCGGTGTTTTCGGGAAGTGAGGCGGCAAATTCGCAATAGTTCACGGTTTACTCGACCATCTGTTGCGCCGCCTGTTTCAGTCCCTGTTCGAGTGCGGCGGTCATGGCGGCGTAGCCGTCACCCTGCTGTTCGGTTTCGATATGGAAGGGTCTGTTCGTACCGTCGGGTAGGACGGCGTAGCCGCTGATGAGGGTTTTGCCCGTGTAGCTGCCTTGGAATGCGTCGATATAGACCGTCCATTTGTCGGTACTGCCGCTGCGTGAGGCAGGAACAAAGATGCGTGTGCTGTCCAAACGGTTGAATGCATTGCTCAACGCCGCTTCGAGCATATCGTCCAAGGTGTCTGCCCAAACGTGGTTTTGTGCGGTGTTGATGCGGTAGGGGTCGGTTTGATAGACCAATCCGCCGCGTTTGAGCGGCTCGGCAAGACGGACTTCGACGGCGGTTTCGCCGCCTTGCGTTGCAGGACGGATGTAGCGGCTGTCGGGCAACACGAAATATTGTGTGCTTTGCACAGTACCGCAGGCGGCAAGCGTCAGGGCGGCGGCAATTGGGAAAAGGCGCATTATCGGCTTCCTTTCGGGATAGGGTCTTTGCTGCTGCTGTTGAAAATCAGCGCGTTGGGTTTTTCTTTCAAAGTGTTAATGACGGGTTGAACGTCTTTTAAGGTTTTGTCCAAACTTTGCAGCGTATTTTGTACGTCGCCGTAGATAGGCGATTGAGGCGATACGCCTTGCAGGGTTATGCGCAACTCTTTCAGGGTTTGGTTCAGCTCGTTTGGAATGTTTTGCGTCTGCGGTTTGCCGACCAGTTTGTCGATGGAGCTTAGGGCGGCATTGGCAGATTTGAGTGTGGACTTGAGCTCGGTAAGCGAACCGTTCAAGCCGGCAACGGTTTTATCCAATGGCAGATTGTTGAACTTGTCTAACAAGTCGGCTACTTTTGCCTGCAAGTCGTCCAAACCGCCGCCCCGTGTGGCAATGACGGTATCGCCTGCATAAACGGTATGCGGTCGCAGCTTGGGCGAGGCGGAAGGCTGATCGTTCAACTCAATCATTTTGCTGCCGGTCAGCAGGTTGTTACTGGAGATGGTGGCGGTCAGGCCTTTGTTTAAGGCCGTCTGAAATTGTTGTTTCCAATGTTCTTTGCTTTGTTCGTCGGCATTGATTTCCAAGCGGGAAGGCTCGATGCGGATGCGTACGGGAATCCAACCGTTTTCAAACAGATGCAGGCTGTCGTTGCGGTCGAAATAGGGAACGTCGGAAACCACGCCGACATTCAGCCCTTTGTACTCGACGGGCGAACCGACGGTCAGTCCGCGCACGGATTGTTTGAAAAACGCGGTGTAGTACAGCGAACGGTCGTCAGGCAGGTTGGCGACTTCGCTGCGGCTGTCGTAAAGCGTGAAGCTGTCTTCGCTTTTGACGTTTTTACTGTTTTTGGTTTTCGGCGAATCAAATGAAATCGCGCCCGACAGCAGGACAGGCAGAGGGGCGGAATTGAGTTTGATGCCGCTGCCTGTGGTTTCGATATTAATGCCGCTTTCCAGCCAAAAACGGCTGGCGGAATGAATCAGTTTGTCGTTGGGGCTTTGGATGAAGATGGTGTAATGCACGCTTTGGTCGGACGGGTCGAAATGCGCGCTTTCGATTTGCCCGACCATAAAGTTTTCATACAAAACAGGGCTGTTGACGTTGAGGATGCGGTCGTTTTTACCAATCAAATTCAAGCGCAGCCCGCTTTGCCCGATGGCGGTAACGGGCGGAATGTCCTGCACTTGGAACACGTCTTTTGCCTCGTCGCTTTTGCCGGGTGTAAAAGCGATGTACGAACCCGAAAGCAGCGTACCCAAACCGGTTACGCCGCTTTGGTCGATACGCGGCTTGACTACCCAAAACTGGGTATCGCTGCGGATGAGGCCGGATACGTCCGCATTGAGTTGGGCGGTTACTTCCACGCCTTTTTGGTCGTCGCGCAGTTTGATTCGGGTAACGCGTCCGACATCGATGCTCAATACTTTGATGACCGTATTGTTGACTTCAATGCCTTCCGCGCTGTCCATCAAGAGCGTAACCACAGGCCCCCTGTTGCGGATTTCCTTAATCCACAGCCAGCCACCGGCAATCAGCGCAATCAGCGGGACCAGCCAGACGGCGGAGAGGAAGGTGTTGTTTTTGCGGACGCGTGCTTGAGCGTGTCCGTTTGGAGGAGGGTTGTTGTCAGTCATATTTTTCCGTTTCGTTGAAAGCAATGCCGTCTGAAGCGCGTTTGTCCCAAAGCAGGCGCGGGTCGAAATAATAGGCGGACAGCATCGTCAGAATCACGACCAGGCAGAAATAGACTGCCGCACTGCCCGGAATGACGCGCGCGGCATAAGTGTGGAACGAACACATCAAAATAATAATCACAAAAATATCAATCATCGACCAGCGACCGACTGCTTCGGTGATGCGGTAGAGGTGCGACAATTTCTTTGCGCCCGCCGGCAAAGCGAAGCGGGCGGACGCAATCAAAACCGACATTGCCGCAATCTTCAGCACCGGCACCAAAATACTCGCGCTGAAAATAACCGCCGCAATCAGCCTGTCGCCCTCGTCCCACATATAAGCGATGCCGCTAAGGATAGTGTTGGCCTCCGTGGTGGCAGGATTGGACGAAATCATAATCGGCAGGATATTGGCAGGGAAATACAAAATAACCGCCGCCGTCAGAAACGCCGACGAAATACTCAGACTTTTCGGCCGTCGGCGGTACAGTTCCGCGCCGCACACGCCGCAGGGGGATTCGGCACTGTCGCGGAAATACAGGCAGCGGCTGCAACAGGTTTTGCCTTCTGATGCCGTCTGAACCGCATTATCCCCCGTCAGCTGCCCGATTTGAAAATACACCCAATGCTGGGGAACTGATACCGAAGTCCGAATCAGCATAACCGACAGCGCGAACATCAGATAAAACGCCGACCCGAAGCGAACCTCTGCCACAGACGAGAGCTTGATATACGCCACCAGAGTGGAAACAAAAAACACATCCACCATCATCGCCTGCCTCAAGCGCACCATCACACGCGTTGCCAAACGCAGCGCAGGATACACCCGTTTCCGTATCAGCGCGGCATAGACATACAGGCACAGCAGCAGAAACAGAACCGGCGCGCCGAAAGTCAGCACAAACATCACTTCGGCCAAAAAACCATAATCCTGAAACACCATCAGGCGTACCATCTCGGGCAGCGAAAGGACGGATGCCGCACCCGGTATCCCGACCTCGATATACGTCATACCGTAAGCAAACGCCATCAAAATCAGCGAAGCCGCCGCATAAGCGGGTGGGCCGGAAAAAGGGTGGCTGCCCACCCTGAAGAGCTTATAGCCGCAGCGCGGGCAGAACGCCGCCTCTCCCCTGTCCAACCGGGGCACATCCGCGCGGCAGCCGCATTCCGGGCAATCTACCGTATGCGGCGGCAGGGTTTCGTCGCGGCAGCTGCCGCGAAGGCTGTGGGGGATATTTTCGGCAAACGGCTTCATCGGGAAAGTAGCAAATATAAGTGGCGGCATTATAAAGGAAAAAAGCAACGCACCCAATCAGGATGCAAAATCGTCGGGTTCGGCAGTATGAACAAACCCTTGTCGTCCGGCAAAAATATTTTTTGAGCGGTTGTCCGCCGACTGCCGAACCCATTTGATAAAATCCCGATTCTGTAAAGAATAGTAAAATACCTGCTTAAAAACATCACGCAAATGATATTTTTTCCAAAAATATGTGATAATAAATTTCGTTTATGATTCTTTATTATTTTTATAGTGGATTAACAAAAATCAGGACAAGGCGGCGAAGCCGCAGACAGTACAAATAGTACGGAACCGATTCACTTGGTGCTTCAGCACCTTAGAGAATCGTTCTCTTTGAGCTAAGGCGAGGCAACGCCGTACTGGTTTTTGTTAATCCACTATATATGCGGGCAAGTGCGGATTTTGCCCGCCCCGCATCCTTATCCCTTACCGACAAAGGAAAAGCTATGAGCGAAACTGAAAATCAAGCCCTGACGTTTGCCAAACGTCTGAAGGCGGATACCACGGCGGTTCACGACAGCGTGGACAATCTCGTTATGTCTGTCCAACCGTTTGTCAGCAAAGAAAACTACATTAAATTTTTGAAACTCCAATCCGTTTTCCACAAGGCCGTCGACCACATCTATAAAGATGCCGAATTAAACAAAGCCATTCCCGAGCTGGAATACATGGCGCGATACGATGCCGTAACGCAAGACTTGAAAGACTTGGGCGAAGAGCCTTACAAATTCGACAAAGAATTGCCACACGAAACCGGCAACAAAGCAATCGGCTGGCTTTATTGCGCTGAAGGATCCAATTTGGGCGCGGCGTTTTTGTTCAAACACGCCCAAAAACTCGATTACAACGGCGAACACGGCGCGCGCCACCTCGCCCCCCATCCCGACGGTCGCGGCAAACACTGGCGCGCCTTCGTCGAGCATCTGAACGCTTTGAACTTGACTCCCGAAGCCGAAGCGGAAGCCATCCAAGGCGCACGCGAAGCCTTTGCATTCTACAAAGTCGTGTTGCGCGAAACCTTCGGCTTGGCAGCCGATGCCGAAGCCCCCGAAGGTATGATGCCGCACAGGCATTGATATATTTTACGGTTTCGCCTCGGCTCGTGAAGCGGAACCGTATTTTCTGCCGCGTATGACGGCATTTTTCAAACCATCAGATATAAATAATTATCATATTTTTTATTAAAAATATGCCATAGGAGATAATTATGACGATTCCTTTCAAACCAAGCCTGCTTGCAATGGCATCCGTCCTTGCCCTTTCCGCCTGTATTTCAGGAGGAGGGGATGCGCCTGCGGTCAAATCCTCGGAA
>NZ_JBLRPR010000005.1:0-154967 GCF_047915665.1 Neisseria sp. LACPHL-SPEC-2024-00856 | reverse complement strand
TGAAGGATATTGATAAATGGCAAACCAAAAAATCCGTATCCGCCTGAAAGCTTATGATTACGCCCTGATTGACCGTTCTGCACAAGAAATCGTTGAAACTGCAAAACGTACCGGTGCCGTTGTAAAAGGTCCGATTCCGTTGCCGACCAAAATCGAGCGTTTCAACATTTTGCGTTCTCCGCACGTGAACAAAACTTCCCGTGAACAATTGGAAATCCGCACCCACTTGCGCCTGATGGACATCGTGGATTGGACCGACAAAACTACCGATGCGCTGATGAAGCTGGATTTGCCGGCCGGTGTTGATGTAGAAATCAAAGTCCAATAATTCGGACTGTCGAAAATCCCCAAGCAATCAATGCTTGGGGATTTTTTATGTTATGCCGTCTGAAAATATGCGGCGGCAAACAGATTCAAGATAAAACAACAAAATCAAAAAACAGTGCGGCCGGTGAAATCGGCTTATTTTGTGCCTCAAGAATCTTCAGACGGCATTTTTTAGTGAACAAAACAGGATATTTTTTTATCCATAGCCTTCCGAAGGCTTGCCCTCCCCCCGAAGAAAGGTAGAATCGGGCTTGGTTTGGGCAGAAGCATCCATCTGATTCTAAGGATGGATGATGTTTTATTCTCAAGTAAATAAAGGAAAGATGATGAGCTTACTTAATGTCTTTAAAGATATTTTAAACAACAAAGAATTGAATTCGGAAGAACGGCATGATTTGGAGCGGGCGGTTAAGATATTGCAAGACACGCACGTCAATATTTTGATTACCGGAGCCACCGGTTGCGGAAAATCATCCACCATCAATGCCTTATTCAGCATAGATCAGGCAACGGGAAAGAGTGATGGGGCGGTAAAGGAAGTCGCAAAAGTAGGCGTGGGTGTAGATCCTGAAACTATGGATATTGCCAAATATGAATTGGAAAATATGACGATTTGGGATAGTCCGGGCTTGGGCGACGGAGAGAAGGCAGACCAACGGCACCGGCGCAATATCATCAATAAGCTGCTGGAGAAAGACAGTAACGGCAAAGCCGTCATCGACTTGGTTTTGGTGCTGCTTGACGGCGGTTCCAGGGACTTGGGGACATCGTACGAACTGATTAACAATGTAATCATCAATACATTGAAGAAGAGCGGGGAAGGCCGTACAGACCGGTTGCTGGTTGCGATTAATCAGTGCGATATGGCGATGAAAGGGCGGAATTGGGATGCGGAAGCCGGCCGTCCGAACGCCGCCTTGGAAAACTTTTTGGAGGAGAAAGTGTGTTCGACACGCAAGCGCATTCAGGAAGCTACCGGCGTTACGGTCAATCCGATTTATTTTTCAGCAGGCTTTAAGAGTGAGGATGAGGAGCAGCGTCCCTATAACATAACCCGCCTGTTGCGTTACATCATTACTGCTATGCCGTCTGAAAAACGGGTGATTGTGGCAGAGAAGATCAATGTGGAAGAAATCGAACGAGATACCAGCCGCCGCAAACAGGAGGAGAGGCAAGAAATCGACAGCAGTATCGGCAGTGCGCTGGAGAAAATATTGGGGGCTGCGGGAGGCGTGGTTAAAGAAGTTGTTTCAACGATAGCGAGCGGTGTCGGGACGCTGATTGATAGTGCTGCAAAAACGATTAGAGGGGCGATTAGCACGGTTGCCTCTTGGTTTGGCTGGTAGGAGCGCATATGCATCGTTACCGTATTTCTGAAATCGGGCAAAAAGTCGCAGCAGCCGGTTTCCGTCCTTTGGATGTCTTGCTTGTCGGTGCGACAGGTGTCGGCAAGTCCTCAACCTTAAATGCCTTGTTTGGCGAGCAAAAAGCCAAGGTAGGCACAGGCGTGGATCCCGAAACGCAATTGGTCGAAAGTTATATGCTGAACGATGTGTTGCGGTTTTGGGACAGCGCAGGCTTGGGTGACGGGAAGGAGGCTGACCGCGCACATCGGAAAAAACTGATTGATGTCCTGTCCAAAACCTACACTCATTCGGATGGGCAGTGGGGCTGGATAGATTTGGTGTTCGTTATCCTTGACGGCAGCTCCCGCGATTTGGGTACGGCCTATGATTTATTGAGGGACGTTATCCTTAAAATGATTGATCCGGATAGGGTTGTTGTTGCAATCAATCAGGCGGATATGGCGATGAAAGGACGTTATTGGGATAAGGTGCTGCATCAGCCGCAGCCGAATTTGCAACAGTTTCTAGACGAGAAGGCTGAATCGGTACAAAAAAGGATTCTGGAAGCGACAGGTTTGCAGATTTCTAGACCTGTTTACTATTCGGCATACGAAAACTACCATCTCGAAGAAATAATGGATGCAGTCATCAACCATATTCCGGTTTGTCGGAGAAAGATGCATACGCCGCGATAATCGGATACCGACCCCTTTAAAAGCATCCGACCCTATGCCGTCTGAAGATTCAAAACGCTTCAGACGGCATATTGAAGATATTTCTGATATTTCTATTGATATTTCTTTAACTTGTCGGATATAATGCCGAGCTTGGTACATTCGTGCCAAGTTTAACTTTGTCTGAAAGACAGGCCAATCGTAGCCTGTCCCTTTACTTTAAAAGGAAAATAATCATGACTTTAGGTCTGGTTGGACGCAAAGTTGGTATGACCCGCGTGTTCGACGAACAGGGTGTTTCTGTTCCGGTAACCGTTTTGGATATGTCTGCCAACCGCGTTACACAAGTAAAATCCAAAGATACTGACGGTTATACTGCCGTTCAAGTTACCTTTGGTCAGAAAAAAGCTAACCGTGTCAACAAAGCCGAAGCTGGACACTTTGCAAAAGCAGGTGTTGAAGCCGGTCGCGGTTTGATCGAGTTTGCTTTGACTGAAGAAAAACTGGCTGAATTGAAAGCCGGTGACGAAATCACCGTTTCTATGTTTGAAGTTGGTCAACTGGTCGATGTAACCGGTACCTCTAAAGGTAAAGGTTTCTCCGGCACGATCAAACGTCATAACTTCGGTGCCCAACGTACTTCCCACGGTAACTCCCGCTCTCACCGCGTTCCAGGTTCTATCGGTATGGCGCAAGACCCGGGTCGCGTGTTCCCCGGTAAGCGCATGGCCGGCCAATACGGCAACACCAAAGCAACTGTTCAAAAATTGGAAGTTGTCCGTGTTGATGCAGAACGCCAACTGCTGTTGGTTAAGGGTGCTGTTCCGGGTGCGGTCAACAGCGATGTTGTAGTTCGTCCTAGCGTGAAAGTAGGTGCGTAATGGAATTGAAAGTAATTGACGCTAAAGGACAAGTTTCAGGCAGCCTGTCTGTTTCTGATGCTTTGTTCGCCCGCGAATACAATGAAGCGTTGGTTCATCAGCTGGTAAATGCCTACTTGGCAAACGCCCGCTCTGGTAACCGTGCTCAAAAAACCCGTGCCGAAGTAAAACACTCAACCAAAAAACCATGGCGTCAAAAAGGTACCGGCCGTGCCCGTTCCGGTATGACTTCTTCTCCGCTGTGGCGTAAAGGTGGTCGCGCGTTCCCGAACAAACCTGACGAAAACTTCACTCAAAAAGTAAACCGTAAAATGTACCGTGCCGGTATGGCGACTATTCTGTCCCAATTGGCTCGTGACGAGCGTTTGTTTGCTATCGAAGCGTTGACTGCTGAAACTCCTAAAACCAAAGTTTTTGCTGAACAAGTGAAAAATCTTGGTCTGGAGCAAGTGTTGTTTGTAACCAAACAGCTCGACGAGAATGTTTACTTGGCTTCACGCAACTTGCCAAACGTGTTGGTTTTGGAAGCTCAACAAGTTGATCCTTACAGCTTGCTGCGTTACAAAAAAGTAATCATCACTAAAGATGCAGTTGCACAATTAGAGGAGCAATGGGTATGAATCAACAACGTTTAACTCAAGTGATTTTGGCACCTATCGTTTCTGAAAAAAGCAACGTATTGGCTGAAAAACGCAACCAAATGACGTTTAAAGTCTTGGCAAATGCAACTAAACCTGAAATCAAAGCTGCTGTTGAGCTGCTGTTTGGTGTTCAAATTGCTTCTGTAACTACAGTTACAACTAAAGGCAAAACTAAGCGTTTTGGTCGTACTTTGGGCCGCCGCAGCGATGTTAAAAAAGCTTATGTAAGCTTGGCTGCCGGTCAAGAGTTGGATTTGGAAGCCGCTGCTGCAGCTGCAGATAAGGAATAAACAAAATGGCAATCGTTAAAATGAAGCCGACCTCTGCAGGCCGTCGCGGCATGGTTCGCGTGGTAACAGAAGGTTTGCACAAAGGTGCGCCTTATGCACCTTTGCTCGAAAAGAAAAATTCTACTGCCGGTCGTAACCATAATGGTCATATCACCACTCGTCATAAAGGCGGCGGTCATAAACACCATTACCGTGTTGTAGACTTTAAACGTAACAAAGACGGTATCCCTGCAAAAGTAGAGCGTATCGAATACGATCCTAACCGTACTGCCTTTATTGCACTGTTGTGCTATGCAGACGGCGAGCGTCGTTACATCATTGCTCCTCGCGGTATTCAAGCCGGTGCTGTATTAGTTTCCGGCGCTGAAGCTGCCATCAAAGTAGGCAACACCCTGCCGATTCGCAACATTCCCGTTGGTACGACTATCCACTGTATCGAAATGAAACCCGGTAAAGGTGCTCAAATCGCACGTTCTGCCGGTGCTTCTGCGGTATTGCTGGCTAAAGAAGGCGCATACGCTCAAGTCCGTCTGCGTTCTGGCGAAGTTCGTAAAATCAACGTAGATTGCCGTGCAACCATCGGTGAAGTCGGTAACGAAGAGCAAAGCCTGAAGAAAATCGGTAAAGCCGGTGCCAATCGTTGGCGCGGTATTCGTCCGACCGTTCGTGGTGTTGTCATGAACCCCGTCGATCACCCGCATGGTGGTGGTGAAGGCCGTACGGGCGAAGCTCGCGAACCGGTCAGCCCATGGGGTACTCCTGCTAAAGGCTACCGCACTCGTAATAACAAACGCACGGATAATATGATTGTTCGTCGCCGTTACTCAAATAAAGGTTAATTAGTATGGCTCGTTCATTGAAAAAAGGCCCATATGTAGACCTGCATTTGCTGAAAAAAGTAGATGCTGCTCGCGCAAGCAACGACAAACGCCCGATTAAAACTTGGTCTCGTCGTTCTACCATTCTGCCTGATTTTATCGGTCTGACCATTGCCGTGCACAACGGCCGCGCCCATGTGCCTGTGTTTATCAGCGACAATATGGTTGGTCATAAATTAGGCGAATTCTCATTGACCCGTACCTTTAAAGGCCACTTGGCCGATAAAAAGGCTAAAAAGAAATAAGGTGAATCATGAGAGTAAATGCACAACATAAAAATGCCCGTATCTCTGCTCAAAAGGCTCGTTTGGTAGCTGATTTGATTCGTGGTAAAGACGTTGCCCAAGCTTTGAATATTTTGGCTTTCAGTCCTAAAAAAGGTGCCGAGCTGATCAAAAAAGTATTGGAGTCAGCTATTGCTAATGCCGAGCACAATAACGGTGCGGACATTGATGAACTGAAAGTGGTAACTATCTTTGTTGACAAAGGCCCAAGCTTGAAACGTTTTCAAGCTCGCGCCAAGGGTCGCGGTAACCGCATCGAAAAACAAACTTGTCATATCAATGTGACAGTGGGTAACTAAGGAAAAGCTATGGGACAAAAGATTAACCCTACAGGCTTTCGCCTGGCGGTAACTAAAGACTGGGCTTCAAAATGGTTTGCTAAAAGCACCGACTTTTCTACTGTTTTGAAGCAGGATATCGATGTTCGCAATTATTTGCGTCAAAAATTGGCCAATGCTTCGGTTGGTCGAGTAGTTATTGAACGCCCTGCAAAATCTGCACGCATTACCATTCACTCCGCTCGTCCGGGTGTGGTTATCGGTAAAAAAGGTGAGGATATCGAAGTTTTGAAACGTGACTTACAAGCCTTGATGGGTGTGCCTGTTCATGTAAATATTGAAGAGATCCGCCGTCCTGAGTTGGATGCTCAAATTATTGCTGACGGAATTGCCCTGCAGTTGGAAAAACGCGTTCAATTCCGTCGTGCTATGAAACGAGCAATGCAAAATGCAATGCGTTCTGGTGCTAAAGGCATTAAGATTATGACTTCAGGCCGTCTGAATGGTGCGGATATTGCCCGTAGCGAATGGTATCGTGAAGGTCGCGTGCCACTGCATACTTTACGTGCAAATGTAGATTATGCAACCAGCGAAGCGCACACCACATATGGTGTATTGGGTCTGAAAGTTTGGGTTTATACGGAAGGCAATATTAAATCTTCCAAACCTGAACATGAGAGTAAACAAAGAAAGGCAGGTAGACGTAATGCTGCAGCCAACTAGACTGAAATACCGTAAGCAACAAAAGGGTCGTAATACCGGCATCGCTACTCGCGGTAATAAGGTAAGTTTCGGTGAGTTCGGCTTGAAAGCCGTAGGTCGTGGTCGTTTGACTGCCCGTCAAATCGAAGCTGCTCGTCGTACAATGACCCGTCACATCAAACGTGGTGGTCGTATTTGGATTCGTGTATTCCCTGATAAACCGATTACTGAAAAGCCTATTCAAGTTCGTATGGGTGGCGGTAAAGGTAACGTGGAATATTACATTGCCGAAATTAAACCAGGTAAAGTGTTGTATGAAATGGATGGCGTTCCAGAGGAACTGGCTCGTGAAGCATTCGAGTTGGCTGCTGCCAAATTGCCTATTCCTACAACCTTTGTAGTAAGACAGGTGGGTCAATAATGAAAGCAAATGAATTGAAAGACAAATCCGTTGAGCAGTTGAATGCAGATTTGTTGGACTTGTTGAAAGCTCAGTTTGGCTTACGTATGCAAAACGCTACTGGTCAATTAGGCAAACCAAGTGAATTGAAACGTGTACGTCGCGATATTGCTCGTATTAAAACCGTTTTAACTGAAAAAGGTGCTAAGTAATGAGCGAAACTAAAAATGTTCGTACTTTGCAAGGCAAAGTAGTAAGCGACAAAATGGATAAAACCGTAACAGTATTGGTTGAGCGTAAAGTAAAACATCCGCTGTATGGTAAGATTATTCGATTATCTACTAAAATCCATGCCCATGATGAAAATAATCAATATGGAATTGGTGATGTGGTTGTTATATCGGAATCTCGTCCATTGTCAAAAACTAAATCTTGGGTTGTCAGTGAGCTGGTTGAGAAAGCACGTTCTATTTAAGAATTAAAGCAACGTGCTTGGAATGGGAAACGAAGTATTGCAGCAAATCTAATTTGCGTGTAAACTTCGTTTCCTGTCTTTCAGTTTCTTCTGAAAGTTTCTTCCCTTTCGGGGTCCAAGACTGGTTTACTTGAACCGCAAGGTTTCATTTAATAAGCAGCAGCTTTGCTGTAAGTTATCTGAAAGTGGTAAATTAAGTTGGTTAATTTAAAGGTAATAACATGATTCAAATGCAGACCATCTTAGATGTGGCTGATAACTCTGGTGCGCGTAGAGTAATGTGTATCAAGGTATTGGGTGGGTCTAAGCGTCGCTATGCTTCGGTTGGCGATATTATTAAAGTTGCAATTAAAGATGCGGCTCCGCGTGGTCGTGTCAAGAAGGGCGATGTTTATAATGCTGTCGTTGTTCGTACTGCAAAAGGTGTTCGTCGTCCTGATGGGGCTTTGATTAAGTTTGATAACAATGCTGCTGTGTTGTTGAATAATAAGCTCGAACCTCTGGGTACTCGTATTTTTGGTCCTGTAACTCGTGAGCTGCGTACTGAGCGATTTATGAAAATCGTTTCATTGGCTCCTGAAGTATTGTAAGGGGTGGTGGAATGAATAAGATTGTTAAAGGCGATCAAGTTGTTGTTATCGCAGGTAAAGACAAGGGTAAGCGGGGTCAGGTCATCCGCGTGCTTGGTGGGAAGGTAATTGTTTCTGGTGTAAATGCTGTTAAGCGTCATCAGAAGCCGAATCCAATGCGCGGAGTTGAGGGTGGTATTATTGTAAAAGAAATGCCTTTGGATATTTCTAATGTTGCAATTCTGAATCCCGAGACAAACAAAGCAGACCGTGTTGGTATTAAATTGATTGAAACTGAAGGCAAAATTAAGCGCGTTCGTTTCTTCAAATCTAATGGCTCTATCATTGGAGCATAAGGAGATAACATGGCTCGTTTGAGAGAGTTTTATAAAAGTACTGTTGTTCCTGAGTTGGTTAAACAGTTTGGTTACAAATCGGTTATGGAAGTGCCCCGTATTGAAAAGATTACTTTAAATATGGGTGTTGGCGAAGCGGTTGCTGATAAGAAAGTAATGGAACACGCTGTGTCTGATTTGGAAAAAATTGCCGGTCAGAAACCTGTTGTAACTGTAGCCCGTAAATCTATTGCTGGTTTTAAAATTCGTGACAACTACCCTGTCGGTTGTAAAGTTACTTTGCGCCGTGATCAAATGTTTGAATTTTTGGACCGTTTGATTACTATTGCATTGCCTCGTGTTCGAGATTTTCGTGGTGTAAGCGGTAAGTCATTTGATGGTCGCGGTAATTACAATATGGGTGTTCGCGAACAAATTATTTTTCCGGAAATTGAGTACGATAAAATTGATGCTTTGCGTGGTTTGAATATTACTATTACTACTACAGCAAAAACCGATGAGGAAGCGAAAGCTTTATTGTCATTGTTTAAATTTCCGTTCAAAGGATAATCATGGCTAAGAAAGCACTTATTAATCGTGATCTGAAACGTCAAGCTTTGGCTAAAAAATATGCGGCTAAACGCGCGGCAATTAAAGCGGTAATCAATGATTCGAATGCAACTGAGGAAGAGCGTTTTGAAGCTCGTTTGAGGTTTCAATCCATTCCTCGTAATGCAGCACCTGTGCGTCAACGTCGTCGTTGTGCTTTGACAGGTCGCCCTCGTGGTACTTTCCGTAAATTTGGTTTGGGTCGTATTAAAATCCGTGAAATCGCCATGCGTGGCGAAATTCCGGGTGTTGTTAAAGCCAGCTGGTAATAGGAGTAATTAAGAATGAGTATGCATGATCCTATTTCCGATATGTTGACTCGTATCCGCAATGCGCAACGTGCTAATAAAGCAGCAGTTGCAATGCCTTCTTCAAAATTAAAGTGTGCTATTGCAAAGGTATTGAAAGAAGAGGGATATATTGAGGACTTCACAGTTTCATCTGACGTAAAGTCTATATTGGAAATTCAATTAAAATACTATGCAGGTCGTCCTGTAA
Source organism: Neisseria sp. LACPHL-SPEC-2024-00856 (assembly GCF_047915665.1). Taxonomy (NCBI): domain Bacteria; kingdom Pseudomonadati; phylum Pseudomonadota; class Betaproteobacteria; order Neisseriales; family Neisseriaceae; genus Neisseria; species Neisseria sp. LACPHL-SPEC-2024-00856. Next base: position 145,780 of record NZ_JBLRPR010000005.1, on the reverse strand, counting down.
TTGAACAAATCAAGCGTGTATCTCGCCCTGGTTTGCGTATTTATAAAGCGTCTAGTGAGATTCCAAGTGTTATGAATGGCTTGGGTATTGCTATTGTTAGTACTTCTAAAGGTGTAATGACTGATCGTAAAGCACGTTCTCAAGGTGTTGGTGGTGAGTTGTTATGCATTGTAGCCTAGTGGAGGAAAAGAAATGTCACGTGTCGCAAAAAACCCAGTGACTGTTCCCGCTGGTGTAGAAGTAAAATTTGGAACAGAGGCATTAGTTATTAAGGGTAAGAACGGTGAATTATCTTTTCCTTTGCATTCTGATGTAGCCATTGAATTTAATGATGGCAAATTGACTTTTGTTGCGAATAACAGCAGTAAACAAGCAAATGCAATGTCTGGTACTGCTCGCGCATTAGTCAGCAATATGGTCAAAGGTGTTTCAGAAGGTTTTGAGAAGAAATTACAATTGATAGGCGTAGGTTATCGTGCTCAAGCACAAGGTAAAATCTTGAATCTGTCTTTGGGTTTTTCTCATCCAATCGTATATGAAATGCCTGAAGGTGTCTCCGTTCAAACTCCTAGCCAAACAGAGATTGTTTTAACCGGCTCGGATAAACAAGTTGTTGGTCAAGTTGCTGCTGAGATTCGTGCGTTCCGAGCTCCTGAGCCTTATAAAGGTAAAGGTGTTCGCTATGTAGGCGAAGTAGTGGTAATGAAAGAAGCCAAGAAAAAATAATTGAGGTTCACTAATGGATAAACATACAACCCGACTCCGTCGTGCACGCAAAACCCGTGCTCGTATTGCGGACTTGAAAATGGTAAGATTATGTGTGTTCCGAAGCAATAATCATATTTATGCTCAAGTAATTAGTGCTGAAGGTGATAAAGTATTGGCTCAAGCCTCTACATTAGAAGCTGAGGTGCGCGGTAGTCTGAAATCTGGAAGCAATGTTGAAGCAGCTGCAATAGTCGGTAAACGTATTGCTGAGAAGGCTAAAGCAGCAGGTGTAGAAAAGGTTGCTTTTGATCGTTCAGGTTTCCAATATCACGGTCGTGTGAAGGCTTTGGCTGAAGCTGCTCGTGAAAATGGTTTAAGCTTCTAAATATTTGGAGACTTTCAGATGGCAAAACATGAAATTGAAGAACGTGGTGACGGTCTGATTGAAAAGATGGTCGCAGTTAACCGTGTAACTAAAGTAGTTAAAGGTGGTCGCATTATGGCTTTCTCTGCGCTAACTGTTGTTGGTGATGGGGATGGTCGTATTGGTATGGGTAAAGGTAAGTCAAAAGAAGTGCCTGTTGCAGTCCAAAAGGCGATGGATCAAGCACGACGCTCTATGATTAAGGTACCATTAAAAAACGGTACGATTCATCACGAGGTTATTGGTCGACATGGTGCTACTAAAGTATTTATGCAGCCTGCTAAAGAGGGTAGTGGCGTAAAAGCCGGTGGACCTATGCGTTTGGTTTTTGATGCTATGGGCATTCATAATATCTCCGCCAAAGTGCACGGATCTACTAACCCATATAATATCGTACGTGCAACATTAGATGGTTTGTCTAAGTTGCATACTCCTGCTGATATCGCAGCCAAACGTGGCTTGACAGTGGAAGACATTTTGGGAGTTAACCATGGCTGAACAAAAAAAGATTAGGGTTACATTGGTTAAAAGCCTGATTGGTACAATTGAATCTCATCGTGCATGTGCACGCGGTTTAGGTTTGCGTTGCCGCGAGCATACGGTAGAGGTTTTAGATACCCCCGAAAACCGTGGTATGATTAATAAAATCAGCTACTTGTTGAAAGTGGAGTCTTGATATGTTTTTGAATACAATTCAACCTGCTGTTGGTGCTACGCATGCTGGTCGTCGTGTTGGACGCGGTATTGGTAGTGGTCTTGGCAAAACAGGTGGTCGTGGTCATAAAGGTCAAAAGAGCCGGTCTGGTGGGTTTCATAAGGTGGGTTTCGAGGGTGGTCAAATGCCCTTGCAACGACGTCTCCCTAAAAGAGGTTTTAAATCTTTAACAGCATCAGCTAATGCACAGCTTCGTTTAAGTGAACTGGAATCAATTGCTGTTAATGAGATTGATATTTTGGTCTTAAAGCAAGCAGGTCTGATTGCATCTACAGTCTCTAATGTTAAAGTTATTGCTTCTGGTGAAATTTCTAAGGCAGTTGCTTTGAAGGGTATTAAAGCTACCAAAGGTGCGAGAGCTGCTATCGAGGCTGTTGGTGGTAAGATTGAAATGTAAGGTTTAATATTGTGGCTAATCAACAAACGTCATCAGGTTTATCCAAGTTTGGAGATCTTAAGAAACGTCTTTTGTTTCTATTTGGAGCATTGATTGTTTTTCGAATTGGTGCCCATATACCCGTACCTGGAGTTGATGCTGTTGCTTTAGCTAAATTATACGAAAGCGCTGGAAACGGCATCCTGGGAATGTTGAATATGTTTTCCGGTGGGTCGTTAGAGCGCTTTAGTATATTTGCAATAGGAATCATGCCATATATTTCAGCTTCTATTATTGTGCAGCTCGCTTCTGAAATTTTGCCATCATTGAAGGCTTTAAAAAAAGAAGGGGAGGCTGGTAGAAAGGTAATTACGAAATATACTAGGTATGGTACTGTTTTGTTAGCAATTCTTCAAAGTCTAGGTGTTGCATCTTTCGTATTTCAGCAAGGAGTTGTTGTAACAAGTTCATTTGAGTTTCATGTTTCCACGGTAGTTTCTTTGGTAACGGGAACCATGTTTCTTATGTGGCTTGGGGAGCAAATTACTGAAAGGGGTATCGGGAACGGTATTTCTTTAATCATTACGGCAGGTATTGCTTCAGGTATTCCTTCGGGTATTGCAAAGCTGGTTACACTGACGAACCAAGGTTCTATGAGTATACTTACGGCGTTGCTTGTTGTATTTGGTGCCTTATTATTAATTTATTTGGTTGTATACTTTGAAAGTGCACAGCGGAAGATTCCTATTCATTATGCAAAACGCCAGTTTAATGGCGGGGTGGGTAGTCAAAATACGCATATGCCTTTCAAGTTGAATATGGCTGGTGTTATTCCCCCAATTTTTGCTTCCAGTATTATTCTATTTCCATCTACTCTTTTAGGTTGGTTTGGTTCGGCTGATACAAATAGTGTTTTGCACAAAATAGCTGGATTGTTACAACACGGTCAATTGCTGTATATGGCTTTATTTGCAGCGACAGTTATTTTCTTTTGTTATTTTTATACGGCTTTGTTTTTTAGCCCTAAAGAAATGGCAGAGAATTTAAAAAAGAGTGGTGCTTTTGTTCCTGGGATTAGACCTGGTGAGCAGACCTCTAGGTATTTAGAAAAAGTTGTATTACGTTTGACATTGTTTGGAGCTCTTTATATTACAACTATTTGTTTAATTCCAGAGTTCTTAACTACGGTTTTAAATGTACCTTTTTATTTGGGTGGCACGTCTTTGTTGATTCTAGTTGTTGTAACGATGGATTTTAGTACACAAATAAATTCGTATAGGCTTACTCAACAGTATGATAAGTTAATGACTCGTTCAGAAATGAAATCATTTTCTCGGAAATAGAATTATGGCGAAAGAAGATACTATCCAAATGCAAGGTGAAATTCTTGAAACTTTACCTAATGCAACATTTAAAGTAAAACTTGAGAATGACCATATTGTATTGGGTCATATTTCTGGGAAGATGCGGATGCATTACATTCGTATTTCTCCGGGAGATAAGGTCACAGTAGAGCTGACACCTTATGATTTAACTAGGGCTCGAATTGTTTTCAGAGCAAGATAAACCAATAAAAGGAAAATAAAATGCGTGTACAACCATCTGTTAAGAAAATTTGCCGAAATTGCAAGATTATTCGTCGAAATCGTGTAGTTCGTGTAATTTGTACTGATCCCCGTCACAAACAGCGTCAAGGTTAATGGAATATTTCTTTTAATGTGATTCTGTGATATAGTGACGCACTTTGCCCTAAAAAGGAAAAAATATGGCTCGTATTGCAGGGGTAAATATCCCTAATAACGCACACATCGTAATTGGTCTTCAGGCTATTTACGGTATTGGTGCTACTCGTGCTAAATTGATTTGTGAGGCTGCAAATATTGCGCCTGATACTAAAGCAAAAGATTTGGACGAGACTCAATTAGATGCTTTGCGTGATCAAGTTGCCAAGTATGAAGTAGAAGGTGATTTGCGTCGTGAAGTAACTATGAGTATCAAGCGATTAATGGACATGGGCTGCTATCGTGGCTTCCGTCATCGTCGCGGCTTACCATGCCGCGGTCAACGCACTCGTACAAATGCGCGTACCCGCAAAGGTCCGCGCAAAGCGATTGCTGGTAAGAAATAAATTTTAAGGAATTTTATTAATGGCTAAAGCAAACACAGCTTCACGTGTACGTAAAAAAGTACGTAAAACCGTGAGTGAGGGTATTGTGCACGTTCATGCATCTTTCAACAATACCATCATTACAATCACTGACCGTCAAGGCAATGCGTTGTCTTGGGCTACCTCTGGCGGCGCTGGTTTTAAAGGTTCTCGTAAAAGTACACCATTTGCAGCACAAGTTGCAGCAGAAGCAGCTGGTAAAGTTGCCCAAGAGTATGGCGTTAAAAATTTAGAGGTTCGTATTAAGGGTCCAGGTCCTGGTCGCGAATCCTCTGTACGTGCTTTGAATGCTCTTGGTTTCAAGATTACCAGCATTACTGACGTTACCCCGTTGCCTCATAACGGTTGCCGTCCGCCTAAAAAACGTCGTATTTAATATTGGAGTGATTTGAAACATGGCACGTTATATTGGCCCTAAATGTAAGTTGGCACGTCGCGAAGGTACGGATTTGTTTTTGAAGAGTGCGCGCCGCTCTTTGGATTCTAAATGTAAAATTGATTCCGCTCCCGGTCAGCATGGTGCAAAAAAACCGCGTCTGTCAGATTATGGTTTGCAGTTGCGTGAAAAACAAAAAATCCGCCGTATTTATGGCGTATTAGAACGTCAGTTCCGTCGTTATTTCGCAGAAGCTGATCGTCGTAAAGGTTCTACTGGCGAGTTGCTGTTGCAATTGCTGGAATCTCGTTTGGATAATGTCGTTTATCGTATGGGTTTCGGTTCTACCCGAGCTGAAGCAAGACAGCTTGTTTCTCATAAGGCGATAGCTGTAAATGGACAAGTTGTTAATATTCCTTCTTTCCAAGTGAAAGCTGGTGATGTTGTCTCAGTTCGTGAAAAAGCCAAAAAACAGGTACGTATTCAAGAAGCATTGGGTTTGGCAACTCAAATCGGCTTGCCGGGTTGGGTTTCTGTAGATGCAGATAAACTTGAGGGTGTGTTCAAAAACATGCCAGATCGCTCGGAATTGACCGGTGATATTAATGAACAGCTGGTGGTAGAGTTCTACTCTAAATAATGCTAGCTCAGTGAGGGACAGTTAAATGCAGAATAGCACAACCGAATTTTTGAAACCTCGTCAAATTGATGTAAATACTTTTTCTGCAACTCGTGCAAAAGTATCTATGCAGCCATTTGAACGTGGTTTCGGTCATACCTTAGGTAATGCTTTGCGCCGTATCTTACTGTCATCCATGAATGGTTTTGCTCCTACTGAAGTGGCTATTGCCGGTGTATTACATGAATATTCTACTGTTGATGGTGTTCAGGAAGATGTTGTTGACATCTTGCTGAATATTAAAGGTATTGTATTTAAGCTCCATGGTCGTAGCCAAGTTCAACTTGTGTTGAAGAAATCAGGTTCGGGTGTCGTATCTGCCGGTGATATTGAGTTGCCGCATGATGTAGAAATTCTGAATCCTGGTCATGTCATTTGTCATTTGGCTGATAACGGTCAAATTGAGATGGAAATTAAAGTAGAGCAAGGTCGTGGTTATCAATCTGTTTCAGGTCGTCAGGTAGTTCGTGATGAGAACCGTCAGATTGGTGCAATCCAGTTGGATGCGAGCTTTTCGCCCATCAGTCGTGTTAGCTTTGAGGTTGAGCCTGCGCGTGTAGAGCAGAGGACGGATCTTGACAAGTTGGTTTTGGATATTGAAACCGACGGTTCTATCGATCCTGAGGAGGCTGTACGTAGTGCGGCGCGTATCTTGATTGATCAGATGTCTATTTTTGCTAATTTACAGGGTACGCCTGTGGAGGAGGTTGAAGAAAAAGCACCTCCTATCGACCCCGTTCTTTTGCGCCCGGTAGATGATTTGGAATTAACGGTACGCTCGGCTAATTGCCTGAAGGCTGAGGATATTTATTATATTGGCGATTTGATTCAACGCACTGAAACCGAGCTTCTTAAAACGCCGAATTTGGGACGTAAATCTTTGAATGAGATTAAGGAAGTATTGGCATCTAAAGGTTTGACACTGGGTTCTAAGTTGGAAGCATGGCCACCTGTAGGCTTGGAAAAGCCTTAATGAAGAATTAAAGGATAATTGATATGCGTCATCGTAATGGCAATCGCAAATTAAACCGTACCAGCAGTCATCGTGCTGCAATGCTGCGTAATATGGCGAATTCATTATTGACTCACGAAACTATTGTAACAACTCTGCCTAAGGCCAAGGAATTGCGCCGTGTAGTAGAGCCGTTGATTACATTGGGTAAAAAACCGTCATTGGCAAACCGCCGTTTGGCATTTGACCGTACTCGCGACCGTGATGTTGTGGTAAAACTGTTTGGCGATTTGGGTCCTCGTTTTACTGCTCGTAACGGTGGTTATGTTCGAGTGTTGAAATACGGATTCCGTAAAGGTGATAATGCACCTCTGGCACTGGTTGAATTGGTTGACAAACCGGCTGCTGAGTAATTTTAGTCGTATAACGCCATCTGCCGAAAAGCAGGTGGCGTTATTTTTGCAATATCTGATAGGTAATAGGGTATTGGCTATTATGTTTAAAATATTAATTGAATAGCTAGGGTTTGCGAGGTAAACTTACATCATTAAAAAATTCTATGATGGTCTATATGATGAATGCCTTCGATATAAAGTCGACAAAGATGGACGTATTGTCTATATCTTTGCATACATCAGACTTGTTTGATTTGGAAGATGTGTTGGTCAAATTGGGCAAGAAGTTTCAAGAGTCTGGTGTTGTTCCATTTGTTCTGGATGTTCAAGAGTTTGATTATCCCGAGTCTTTGGATCTTGCTGCATTGGTTTCGTTGTTTTCAAGGCATGGTATGCAAATTTTGGGTCTGAAGCATTCTAATGAACGTTGGGCTGCTGTAGCTATGAAGTATCATTTGCTGTTTTGTCTGTCTCATTCGGAAAATGTTAAAGAACTGGGTCAGGTTGAGGTGCAGAAAACGGAGGATGGTCAGAAAGCAAGGAAAACAGTATTGATTACATCCCCTGTCCGTACCGGTCAGCAGGTTTATGCCGAAGATGGCGATTTGATTGTTACGGGGGCGGTCAGTCAGGGGGCGGAATTGATTGCGGATGGCAATATACATATTTATGCGCCGATGAGGGGGCGTGCTTTGGCCGGCGCCAAGGGTGATACTTCTGCCCGCATATTTATCCACTCCATGCAGGCAGAACTGGTTTCTGTGGCGGGTATTTACCGTAATTTTGAACAGGATTTGCCGGATCATCTGCACAAGCAGCCGGTACAGATATTGTTGCAGGATAATCGGTTGGTTATCAGTGCAATTGGCTCAGAGTAATTGTTTGATATTTTAAAAAGGAAATATTGTGGCAAAAATTATTGTAGTAACTTCAGGTAAGGGCGGTGTCGGTAAAACGACTACCAGTGCCAGTATTGCGACAGGTTTGGCATTACGCGGATATAAAACGGCGGTAATTGATTTTGATGTGGGTTTGCGCAATCTCGACCTCATTATGGGTTGCGAGCGTCGTGTCGTTTATGACCTGATCAATGTCATTCAGGGTGAGGCGACACTCAACCAGGCTTTGATTAAAGATAAAAATTGTGAAAACCTGTTTATTTTGCCGGCTTCCCAGACTCGGGATAAAGACGCTTTGACACGCGAGGGTGTAGAAAAAGTGATGCAGGAGCTGTCCGGCAAGAAAATGGGTTTTGAGTATATTATTTGCGACTCTCCCGCCGGTATCGAGCAGGGTGCATTGATGGCATTGTATTTTGCTGATGAAGCCATTGTAACGACCAATCCTGAGGTTTCCAGTGTGCGTGACTCCGACAGGATTTTGGGAATTTTGCAAAGCAAATCCCGTAAGGCAGAGCAAGGCGGTTCGGTTAAAGAACATCTGTTGATTACGCGTTATTCTCCCGAACGTGTGGCAAAAGGTGAAATGCTGTCTGTACAGGATATTTGCGATATTCTGCGTATTCCTTTGCTGGGTGTGATTCCCGAATCCCAAAACGTCTTGCAGGCATCCAATTCCGGAGAACCGGTCATCCATCAGGACAGCGTAGCGGCTTCCGAGGCATATAAGGACGTTATTGCCCGTCTTTTGGGCGAGAACCGTGAAATGCGTTTCTTAGAAGCTGAGAAAAAAAGCTTCTTCAAGCGTCTGTTCGGAGGATAAGGTATGTCATTAATCGAACTTTTATTCGGCAGAAAGCAGAAAACGGCAACCGTTGCCCGCGACCGCCTTCAAATCATCATTGCCCAAGAGCGCGCCCAGGAAGGTCAGGCTCCGGATTACCTGCCGACTTTACGTAAAGAGTTGATGGAAGTCCTGTCCAAATATGTGAATGTTTCATTAGACAATATCCGTATTTCCCAAGAAAAGCAGGATGGTATGGATGTGCTTGAGTTGAACATTACTTTGCCGGAACAGAAAAAGGTATAGGACATGACCTTAACCGAATTGCGGTACATCGTCGCAGTCGCCCAAGAACGTCATTTCGGCAGGGCGGCGCGGCGTTGTTTTGTCAGCCAGCCCACTTTGTCTATTGCCATTAAGAAATTGGAAGAAGAGCTTGCCGTCTCTTTGTTTGACCGGAGCAGCAACGATATTATTACGACCGAGGCGGGGGAACGTATCGTTGCACAGGCGCGTAAGGTATTGGAAGAGGCGGAGCTTATCAGGCATTTGGCAAATGAAGAACAAAACGAGCTGGAGGGTGCGTTCAAACTCGGGCTGATTTTTACGGTTGCGCCGTATCTGCTGCCGAAACTGATTGTCTCGTTGCGCCGTACTGCACCGAAAATGCCTTTGATGTTGGAAGAGAATTACACGCATACTTTGACCGAGTCGCTCAAACGCGGGGACGTTGACGCGATTATCGTTGCCGAACCGTTTCAAGAGCCGGGCATTGTTACCGAACCCTTGTATGACGAACCGTTTTTCGTGATTGTCCCGAAAGGGCATTCATTTGAGGAACTGGATGCCGTTTCGCCCCGGATGCTGGGTGAGGAGCAGGTTTTGCTGCTGACGGAAGGCAACTGTATGCGGGATCAGGTACTCTCAAGCTGTTCCGAATTGGCGGCGAAACAACGCATACAGGGATTGACCAATACATTGCAGGGCAGCTCGATCAATACAATCCGCCATATGGTTGCCAGCGGTTTGGCAATCAGCGTGTTGCCGGCAACCGCACTGACCGAGAATGATCATATGCTGTTCAGCATTATTCCGTTTGAAGGTACGCCGCCAAGCCGGCGGGTCGTATTGGCGTACCGCCGCAATTTTGTCCGTCCGAAGGCGTTGTCGGCGATGAAGGCGGCGATTATGCAGTCGCAGCTTCACGGGGTAAGTTTTATCCGCGACTAGGCGCAGGCAATGCCGTCTGAAACGGGTTTCAGACGGCATTTGTTCTATTCTTTAGATTGTATTTTGATATGTTGTGGATAAAATCCTATCAGTTGAACGAAACTCCGTTTATTCAATGGAATAGATTTTTACTGAAACAGAATCAACTGATTATTTAAACACAGTTTTTATTTAAATAGGATGTTTTATCCAGTCTTCAGTTCGGGGCAGATAGAGATACCACCTTATTGTTAGTTTGATATATTTGTAGGGATATCATATTTTTGGGATACGCTACAAGCCATATAAAAAACCTCCGTATTGTATTCAATACGGAGGTTTTCCAACTTGGTTTACCAGAGGTAGCCGACGCCGACACCGCCACCGGTTTTGGCTTTAGTATTGACGTTGACTTGACCTTTAATCAACCATTTTCCATTATCGCTGATACTGGAGTAACCAACAGCCAAAGCACCTTGAGAACCGTAGGTGCCGACTGATGCGGCAAACATAGATTTACCCGGCAGATAGGCTTGAGGAAGGGATGCGGCGGCATTCGAGCCGGCTGCCACACTGTCGATTTTATCTTCAAGATCTTTTGTAATGCCTCTGAGCTGGCTTACATTCACAGCATCACTATCTTTTATACCCGGAGCAACATTAGATATACGGACAGGTGCCTGATTGTCCTTGCTGCCAAGCTTCAGCGATCCATCTTCATCAGCACTTAAGGTCGGAGCCTGTTTGGAGGTTCCAAGAGACAGGCTGTTGAAATTCACATCATCTTTTGTCGCATAGGTAATCTTACCATTATTTTCTTGTTTCACAGACATATTTTTGCCTGCAATCATTTCAACGGTATTACCGGCTTTAATAAATTCGGTTTTATCCTTGTCAACATCCCCATCTAATCTCTCACCAAAATCTACGGCAGAAGTTTTCAAGTTAAAACCGGTGTTTTTAAGTTGAGCCACATTAACAGCATCAGTATCTTCATTTCCTGCTGCCACATTGGTAATTTGACGAGTAATTCCTTCTTCTTTATCCCCTACCGAAACCGAATTGGCTGTACTAATCCAAGTAGAAATAAGTTTACGTTTTTCTTTCTTTAATTCGGTAATACGATTTTCATGCGTGTTAAACTCATCCTTATTTTCATTTAAAAAGTTTTCTTTTTCTTCAATTTCTCTTTCAATATCGTGAAGTTTATCCCTATTCAAAATATTGTTAATTCCCAAGTTTCTAGAATCGTTTTCTCTTACTGATATACGTTTCTCTAATGTATTTTTAGCTATTGACTCTAGTTGTACGGGTTTCTAGATTGTTTAAACGTTCGTACTCTGCTTTCCAAGCTGGAAGCATTTTATTTAAATACTCAAGTTTAAGTGTATTTTCACCAATTTTCTCTTTAACTTTACGCTCGTCATTTTTTAGCGTTTTGAGTTCACTTTCGAAGGTTTTATATTTATAGTAAAGCGAGTTAACATCTGCACTCTCTTTTTCTTTTCCAACTATTTCATTATTTAATTCTTCTAAATGGGCTTTATCGTTTTCTGAAAGGATTAATTTTTTATTTTTATCTACTGATGTATTCGATATATCATATCCCGTTACGCCTTTTTCTGTTATAGCCTTGCTTCCATTCCCCAATGCAACGCCATCTTCAATCGCTGAGGCCTGATTACCAATTACTACAGAATTTGTATTAGCAACCGCTTCTGTACCAATAGCTATACCATTATCCCCATCAGCTTTACTGAGACTACCTATTACTATACTATTTTCTCCGTTTGCTACAGCACCAGAACCAGCCGAAAAGGAATATTCTCCATTTGCTATAGAAGACCAACCTATTGAAGTGCTTGATTTCCCATGAGCTTCAGCCGTATGTCCTAATGCAAGTGAATACCATCCATCTGCCGTTGTTGAATTACCAATAGCATACGCTCCACGCCCTCTCGACTGCGCATTTCCCCCTATTGAAATATTTTGAGAACCCAAGGCATTACTACCGTGACCAATGGCAATATTAGATTGAGATTCCCCATTATGATAATCAGGCCATTGTACGGGTGTAGTTTCAGCACGATAACCTATCGCAATAGAATAATCCTGACGAGCAATAGTTCCCGAACCAACTGCGACGCTATTTCTACCCGCACTTTCTGATGCTAAACCAACGGCTAGAGAACCTAATCCTACAGCTTGCGCTCTTTCTAATGCTTCCTCAGCTCTACCATAATTTTCTTTATAATCTAACTTCAGCAAGCGATCGTTTAATTTATCTAAATTCTTTTTTAAATCTTCAGTTGTAGGAGTTGCGGCATAAGCTTGATTATATATAAAAGAAGATAAAATTAATGCAATATATCGTTTCTTGATACCCATAATATTCTCCGGTTAAGATAGTGTAAATTAAAATAATTCTTATAAAGCACAAATAACTACAAGATGACCTTCATCTCCTTCCAAAAAGTTTTTAGGGCTAATCTACTTCAGCCCCTTATTTTATTACCATTGTCAACAACAATTTTTGTGTCAACACGTCTGAGTTAAGTATTGCCAACAGAAACAAATTTCCCTTGCAATGCTAGTATCTCTGCCGTCAATCAGTCAAACTGATTTGACCTGCAATCGCTTTTTACTTCACTTTCGTACATACATCACGGGAAGTTCCGTCTTCGGACACTAATTTGCCTGATTTATCCAGTTGATACACTTCATCTTCACCGGGCTTGTTTATCTGCGCAACCAATCCAGCGTACATCATGCTTTCTAAGAATCGGCCGTCTTCCGACTTTTCCAACCACGCCAGCGTTTCGGGGCTGTGCTGTCGTGAAACTTCGCTATATTTGATTTGGCTTTCCGTCAAGGCATTGTTTTCAAAACGCCATTTCCCTGAGCCGACAACATGGTATGCCAAGATATTGCCGTCATCATCAATTTTGAGTATGGCATCGCCACGGAAACTGCCGTCCTGAAGATATTCAACTTTTGCATCACTGTGAATGTTTTCATCAGTGCCGATGCAATGCCATGTACCGACAATCGGAGAAGCCAGAGCAGTTGTTGCGGATAAAAGTACCGGCAGAATAAAGAGTTTCATCTATTTCCTTTCTTAAAAGAGGCCGTCTGAAAAGTTGTAACGGCATTGAAGCTGCATTTCCAGACGGCCTTTGCGGGTATTTTACTGCAGGCGGACGTTCAAGAAATATAAATCACGAGGCCGGCAATCAGCACCAGCTGGATACCCAGCTTCATCAGTGCGGTACGGCTGACGAAGTAGATAAACCAAGTGCCGGTCAGAATCAACAATAGAATAATCAGCCACGGTCGCCATTTGTTGAGGTGGACGGCTTCGGTAAAGCAGGTATGAATATGAAGTACGACGATGGCGACGACGAGCAATATAGGCACGATGAAGTCCATCATTTGATTTCCTTTTGATGAGGCCGTCTGAAAACCCCGGTTTCAGGTTTTCAGACGGCCTTGTTTATTCAATCAAATCAGTCTTTCAACTTCGCCAATTGAGTTTGAACTTTCACCATTTTGTCTTCCAATTCCGCCAAATCGGCTTTGTCTTTTTCCACCAGATGAGCGGGGGCTTTTTCGATGTAGCCGGGTTTGGAAAGTTTGGCGTTGAGTTTGTCCAAGGCTTTTTGCAGCTTCTCGGCTTCTTTGCTCAAGCGGGCGGTTTCGGCGGCTTTGTCGATTTCGACTTTCAGCATCAGGCGCGCGCCGTTGCAGACGGCGACGGGCGCATCTTCGCTTTCGGGCAGGGCGGCGACTTGCCGTGCTTCGGTCAGGCGGGTCATCATCGGCAGGTATTTGAGGTAGTCCGCCAAGTCGTCCGCGCTTTCGACAAACAGCGGGGCTTTGACATTAGGCTGGATGCCCATTTCGCCGCGCAGGTTGCGGACGGCGCCGATCAAATCCTGCAACACGGTCATTTGCCCGAATGCCGTCTGAACAATCTCGCCGCCGTCGGCTTCGGGGAAGCGGGCGAGCATGATGCTGTCGGCGGTTTTCGCGTCGCACATAGGGGCGACGGTTTGCCACAGTTCTTCGGTGATGAACGGGATAATCGGGTGCAGCAGGCGCAGGGCGGCTTCGAGTACGCGCAACAAGGTATGGCGTGTGGCGCGCTGGCGGCTGGCGCAACCGGTTTGAAGCTGCACTTTGGCGAGTTCCAAATACCAGTCGCAATAGTCGTTCCACACGAAGCTGTACAGGGTTTCCGCCGCCAAATCAAAGCGGTAGGTTTCGTAGGCTTGCGTAACCTGTTCGATGGTCTGATTCAGACGGCCTACAATCCACATATCGGGGAAGGAATAGCCGCGCGGCTCGGTGGCGGTTGCGCCGTAGCCGCAGTCTTGGTTTTCGGTATTCATCAAGACGAAGTTGGTGGCGTTCCAGATTTTGTTGCAGAAGTTGCGGTAGCCTTCGGCGCGTTTGAAGTCGAAGTTCACGCTGCGTCCGAGGCTGGCGTAGCTCGCCATAGTGAAGCGCAATGCGTCCGCGCCCATACCGGGGATGCCTTCGGGGAAGAGTTTTTTGGTGGCTTCTTCCACTTTCGGCGCGGTTTCAGGTTTACGCAGGCCGGTGGTACGTTTTACCAGCAGCTTGTCCAAGCCGATGCCGTCAATCAAATCCACAGGGTCGATGACGTTGCCTTCGGATTTGGACATTTTTTTGCCTTCGTGGTCGCGCACGATGCCGTGGATATACACGTCTTTAAACGGTACTTTGCCGGTGAAGTGGGTGGTCATCATAATCATACGCGCCACCCAGAAGAAGATGATTTCGTAGCCGGTGACCAAGACGTTGGACGGCAGGAAGGCTTTGAGTTCGTCGGTTTCAGACGGCCAGCCGAGTGTGGAGAACGGCACAAGCGCGGAGGAGAACCAAGTGTCCAATACGTCTTCTTCGCGGGTCAAGCCTGTTTTGCCGGCTTGTTTTTCGGCTTCAGCCTGATTGCGGGCGACGTACACATTGCCTGTTTCGTCGTACCACGCGGGGATTTGATGCCCCCACCACAGTTGGCGCGAAATACACCAGTCTTGGATGTTGTTCATCCATTGGTTGTAGGTATTGACCCAGTTTTCAGGGATAAAGCGTACCGCGCCGCTGTCGACGGCTTTTTTGGCTTTGTCGGCGAGGCTCAAGCCTTTGAATTCGCTGTCAGGCTCGCCGCCGTTCGGCGTGGCGGACATAGCGACAAACCATTGGCTGGTCAGCATCGGCTCAATCACCGAACCTGTGCGGTCGCCTTTCGGCGTCATCAGCGTGTGCGCTTTGATTTCGACCAACAGGCCTTGTTCCTGCAAATCGGCAACCATTTGTTTACGCGCGGCAAAGCGGTCCAAACCTGCGTATTTTTCAGGCAGGGCAAAGCCCGGTTGCGCTTCGCCTTTGAAGTTGAACACTTCGGCGTTTGCCAATACTTTGGCTTCCAAGTCGAACACATTAATCAGGCGCGTGTCGTGGCGTTTGCCGACTTCGTAGTCGTTGAAGTCGTGCGCCGGCGTAATTTTCACGCAGCCGGTGCCGAAGTCTTTTTCAACGTATTCGTCGGCAATCACGGGAATGGTGCGGCCGGTCAGCGGCAGGATTAATTCTTTGCCGATTAAGTGGGTGTAACGTTCGTCTTCGGGATTGACGGCAACGGCCACGTCGCCTAGCAGCGTCTCAGGACGGGTGGTCGCCACGATCACGGCTTCGGCAGGATTGTCCGCCAGCGGATAGCGGATGTGCCACATAGAGCCTTGTTCTTCCACGCTTTCCACTTCCAAATCAGACACTGCCGTACCCAATACCGGATCCCAGTTCACCAAGCGTTTGCCTCGGTAAATCAAGCCTTGTTCAAACAGGCGCACGAACACTTCGGTTACGGTTTCGGCACGTACGTCGTCCATCGTGAAATACTCGCGCGTCCAGTCGGCAGAACAACCCACGCGGCGCATCTGCTGGGTAATCGTGCCGCCGGAAACTTCTTTCCATTCCCACACTTTTTCCAAGAATTTTTCGCGGCCCAAGTCATGACGGGACACGTTTTGCGCGGCAAGCTGACGCTCGACCACGATTTGCGTGGCGATGCCCGCGTGGTCTGTGCCGGGAATCCAGGCGGTGTTGCAGCCTTTCATGCGGTAGTAGCGGGTCAGGCCGTCCATAATGGTTTGGTTGAAGGCATGACCCATGTGCAGCGTGCCGGTTACGTTGGGCGGCGGCAGTTGGATGGAAAAAGACGGTTTGGTCAAATCCATATCGGGCTGGAAATAACCTTGGCTTTCCCAGTTTTGATAGTGTTTGGATTCGATTTCGGCGGGGGAGTATTTGTCTAACATATGAAGCCCTGAGGAATAAGATGATTTGATGGTTTGAATTATAGCGCAAATGCCGTCTGAAACGCTTTTGGAGGTTTCAGACGGCATCAAAAGGGTATGGTCAGCGGATGATGCCGCGCGTCGATTGTGCGAAAAAGTCTCGGAATACGGCAAGCTCGGCTTGGGTTTCGGCGCGGAGGAGAATGTCTGCCTTGGCTTCTTCAAACGGAATGCCGCGATGATAGAGGGTTTTGTACACGTCTTTGACGGCGGAAATCTGCTCTGCGGTAAAACCGTTGCGGCGCATACCTTCGCTGTTGAGGCCGGCCGGTTCGGCGCGGTAGCCCGATGCCATAAAATAGGGCGGCACGTCTTTGTGTACGCCTGCGGCGAAGGCGGTCATAGCGTAGTCGCCGATGCGGCAGAATTGGAAAACCAGCGTGTAGCCGCCCAAAACGACGTAGTCGCCGATGGTAACGTGTCCGGCAAGCGAGGCGTTGTTGGCGAAAATGGTGTGGTTGCCGACCACGCAGTCGTGCGCGAGGTGGCAGTACGCCATAATCCAGTTGTCGTCGCCGATACGGGTTTCGCCGATGCCGGTTACCGTGCCTAAATTAAAGGTGGTGAATTCGCGGATGGTGTTGCCGTTGCCGATAATCAGCTTGGTCGGCTCGTCGCGGTATTTTTTGTCCTGCGGAATTTCGCCGAGGCTGGCAAATTGGAAAATGCGGTTGTTTTCGCCGATGCTGGTGTGGCCGTTGATGACGGCGTGCGGGCCGATTTCGGTATTCGCACCGATTTGGACGTTGGGGCCGATAACGGTGTACGCGCCGACTTTGACGCTGGAGTCGAGTTCGGCTTTGGGGTCGATGACGGCGGTCGGGTGGATAAGGGTCATGTTTTTAATACTCCGCTGCTTGTTAAGACAAATAATAGAAAATTACAGTTTGTCGATTTCATCGCAGACCGCAATCACTTGATCGCTAAAATGGCTAAATACTGAAGTAGTATCTACATCCATGTAATTAAGCAGTTCAAAAATAGATTGGTGAATATTTCTAGCGTAGTTGGTATCTTTTATTGCACCTTTAAAACAAATCGGTTCGTGATGTGCCAAACGATTACGGAAATTGTTAATATTGGAAAGTTCTCGAAAAATCCATTTTTGGTTATATTGCACACTTGGTGTAGATTTGGGCTTTTTTGGAAAAACTTTCATCAATACTTTCCCTGTAGCATCAAATTGAGCATCTTTCCCTCCCGCAAACAGATACCGCCAAAAACCGAATCCTAGTCCTGCAACCAATTGGTTGTGGTCAAATTTTCCCCCGCTATTATTTTGTATTTTAGATAATGCAACCTTGATTAATTCAGCAGATTCTTTCGTACCATTTCTTAAAAAGCAACCTTGATATTTCAATGCAGGATTCGTTTGTGGCTGTATGCTATCATATAACCAGTTTCTGTCTTTAAACTCCTGTTGAAGGCAAATGTCAATTTTGTTTCTTAAAACAATCTCAAATATTGAAACAACATGAAAAAGTTCTCTTGATAAAGATAGATTCAATAAATACAATTCAGCCGCTTTGTCTTCCCCAACGGCATTTTTATACCGTTCCATTCTGAAATCAGAAAAAATACTACAGCATTCCTTATAATTCACGCTAATACCTGATTCCTTATTGTATAGTGGATTAACAAAAATCAGGACAAGGCGACGAAGCCGCAGACAGTACAAATAGTACGGAACCGATTCACTTGGTGCTTCAGCACCTTAGAGAATCGTTCTCTTTGAGCTAAGGCGAGGCAACGCCGTACTGGTTTAAATTTAATCCACTATAAAATTGACGTTTCAAACTATATTTGATACAGTTAGATAAAACTAATCCCCACCGTGTCCCTGGGTTTGAATAAACCTAAACCGGTGGGTTTTCTTTTTATTAGGTCGTCTGAAACTTTCAGACGACCTTTTTCTGAACACTCAAACCACGCGTTTGGCGCACATAATCACGGCTTCGACGGCAACTTGCCCGTCCACTTTGGCAACGGCGTTGAATTTGCCGATGCCGCGTCGGCTGGTCAGCAGCTCGACTTCAAAGACGAGTTGGTCGCCGGGGATGACTTGGCGTTTGAAACGGGCTTCGTCTATGCCGGCGAAGAAGAAGAATTCGTTTTCTTTGCGCCCGCCTTCGCTCAAAATCGCCAACGTGCCGCACGCTTGCGCCATGGCTTCGATAATCAGCACGCCGGGCATCACGGGCAGGTCGGGGAAGTGGCCTTGGAACTGCGGCTCGTTCATGGTGACGTTTTTAATCGCGGTCAGGGTTTTCATCGGCTCGAAGGCGGTAAT
The DNA here is from genome assembly GCF_047915665.1 of Neisseria sp. LACPHL-SPEC-2024-00856. Lineage (NCBI taxonomy): Bacteria > Pseudomonadati > Pseudomonadota > Betaproteobacteria > Neisseriales > Neisseriaceae > Neisseria > Neisseria sp. LACPHL-SPEC-2024-00856. Next base: position 127,423 of record NZ_JBLRPR010000005.1, on the reverse strand, counting down.
GCGGTCGAGTTGGAGAAACGGGTAGCGGTGGGGGATGAGTTTTTGGATGTCTTTGGCTTCGATGGGGAGTTGAACGTCCATGTTTTTGTGTTCCTTGGAAAAATCGGTTTGGATTTATTGCGTGTCTTTGCCGTCTGAAAGCTGCTGTTCCAGCGTTTTGAGACGTTTGTTCATTTCGCTTAAGCGGTGGATGTAAACGGCGTTGCGCGCCCATTCTTTATGCTCGGACATCGGGAAGATGCCGGCAAGGTGTTTGCCGCTTTCGGTAATGCTGTGGGTGACGGACGTGCCGCCGCCGATGGTGGTTTTGTCGGCGATTTCGATGTGTCCGACCGTACCGACGCCGCCGCCGATGATGCAGTAGCTGCCTATGGTTACGCTGCCTGAGATGCCGGTTTTGGCGGCGATGACGGTGTGCGAACCGATTTTGCAGTTGTGTCCGATTTGGACTTGGTTGTCGATTTTGGTGCCGTTGCCGACGGTGGTGTCGCTCATCGCGCCGCGGTCGATGTTGGTGTTCGAGCCGATTTCCACGTCGTCGCCCAGCGTTACCGCGCCGGTTTGCGGGATTTTAAACCATGAATCGCCGGCAAAAGCGAGTCCGAAACCGTCTGCGCCGATGACTGCGCCGCTGTGGATTTCGACGCGTCTGCCCAGTGTGCAGCCGTAATAAACGACGGCGTTGGGATGCAGGACGACTTCGTCGCCCAGTTTGCAATCGTGTTGGACGACGGCGTTTGCCAAGATGCGGCAGCCTTCGCCGAGTACGGTGTTCGCGCCGATGTAGGCGTTCGAGCCGATTTCGCAGCTTGCGGGAACGGTCGCGCCCGGTTCGACGACGGCGGTCGGATGGATGCCGCCGCGCGCTTTGACGACGGGTGAAAACAGGCGGGCGACTTTGGCGAAATAGAGATAGGGATCGTCGGCGACAATCAGGTTGCGCCCTTTAAATCCGTCTGCCGCTTTGGCGGAAACGATGACCGCGCCCGCGCTGCTGTCGTGGACTTCGGCTTTGTATTTCGGATTGGCGAGGAAGCTGATGTGTTCCGCCTGCGCGTCTGCGAGCGGGCGCACGGCGGTAACGGAAATGTCCTCGCCGCGCCATTCGCCGCCGAGCCGAGCGGTGATTTGGGACAGGGTGTAGGTGGCCGGAATCATGGTTTTCCTGTTCGGTATGCCGTCTGAAAGGGTCAGCGGGCGTTCATTTCTTTAATGACGCTGTCGGTAACGTCGTATTGGGTGTTGACGTAAATCACGTCCTGCAAAATGACATCGTAACCTTCCTGTTTGGCGATTTTGACGATGACGCGGTTGGCGTTTTGCTGGAGGGAGGCAAACTCTTCGTTGCGGCGGAGGTTGTAGTCTTCTTCAAACTGCGCCTGTTTTTTGCGGAACGTTGCGACCAGCCCGCGCCATTTTTCTTCAGCTTGCGCCTTTTTTGCGTCTTTGAGTTTGCCTTCGGCAAGCTGCCTTTCCAAATCCAGGCCTTCGCGTTGCAGTTTTTGCAATTCGTCCTGGCGGGCGGAAAATTCGCCGTCCAGCGTTTTTTGAATCTCGCGTGCCTGCTTGGATTCGAGGTAGATGCGTTCGGTGTTGATAAAGCCGATTTTTTGGAAGGTGTCGGCGTGCGCGCCTGCGGTGCAGCACAAACCGATCAGGGCGGCGGCAAACGCGCGGGTCAAACGGGTCATGGTAAAACTCCTTCGGATGTTGCCGCGAAATGCCGTCTGAAGGGCTTCAGACGGCATTTGCGGGATTAGAACGTCGTGCCGAGTTGGAATTGGAAGCGTTGGATTTCGTCTTCCGGTTTTTTCTTCAGCGGGTAGGCGTAGCTGAATTTCATCGGGCCCAAAGGCGAGAGCCAGGTAACCGCGCCGCCGGCGGAATAGCGCAGTTCGTTGGTAAAGGTGGATTTATGCGCGTTTTCCGAGTAAACCGATTTGTTGTTGCCGCTTTCGGCGGCGGTATAGGTTTTGCCGTCCCATACGCTGCCTGCGTCGGCAAACAGGCTCAGGCGGACGGTGCGCGCGTCTTTCGCACCTGGCATCGGGAAGAGCAGCTCGGCGGAAACGTTGGCTTTTTTGTTGCCGCCGTAGCTGATTTTGTCGCCGTATTCGTCATACACTTTCGGACCGAGCGTGCCGCTTTCGTAACCTCGTACCGAACCCAGGCCGCCGCCGTAGAAGTTTTCAAAGAAGGGGATTTCTTTGGTTTTGCTGTAGCCGTTGGCATAGCCGGCTTCGCCGCCGAGCATCAGCGTGAAGGTTTTGCTCAGGGGGAAGAACCAGGTTTGGTTGTGGGTGGCGGAGTAGTATTGCAGTTTGCTGCCGGGCAGGGCGATTTCGGCATTCACGCCGGTCAGGTAACCGCGCGTCGGCCACAGGGCATTGTCGGTCTTGTTGCGCCCCCAGCCGATTGTGCCTTTGTACAGCCAGCCTTTGAAGCTGCCGTCTGTGCCGTTGGTTTTGCCGTATTGTTTGATAAAGTCGGCATAGCGTTTGGGTGCTTTGTTGTAGGTGTTGACGGTCAGGTGTTCTGCCGCCAAACCGAAATTCACGCGGTCGTATTCGGTAACGGGGATACCCATCCTTACGCCGCCGCCGACGGTGGTGGTTTTATATTGTTTGACGCTGGTCGATGCTTTGCGCGGGTCGAAGGCTTTTCCGTAAATATCGTAGCCCAGGCTGACCCCGTCTGCCGTGAAGTACGGGTCAGTAAACGACAGCGAGCCGTTAAGCGTGGTTTTGCTCCTGGAGGCGCGCAGTGCGGCCGACTTGCCCGTACCGAACAGGTTGTCTTGGGAAACGCCTGCGGACATGACCAACCCGGTATCTTGAACCCAACCCGCGCTCAAATCCAGGGAACCGGTGGAACGTTCGGTCAGACTCATGTTCAAATCGACTTTGTCGGGCGTGCCGGCAAGCGGGACAGCATCAAACTGGACATTGTCGAAGTAGCCCAAAAGCTCGACGCGCTCTTTGGAACGTTGCAGCTTGGAGGTGTCGTAAGGCGCGGATTCCATTTGGCGTAATTCACGGCGGACGACTTCGTCGCGGGTTTTGTTGTTGCCGGTGATGTGTATTTCGTTGACGTAGATTTTCCGGCCCGGTTCGATGTGCAGGACGAAATCGACGGTTTTGGTTTCAGCGTTCGGCAGCGGCTGTACGCTGATTTCGCTGTATGCGTAGCCTGCCGAGCCCATGCGGTTCTGAATCTCACCCAAAACGGCGGTCATCTGCTGGCGTTCGTACCATTTGCCGGGCTTCATGGTCAGCAGTTTTTCCAGTTCGGCTTTGGGGACTTCGTTGGTGTCGCCTTCGATGGAGACTTTGCCCCAACGGAAACGTTCGCCTTCGTGGACGGTGATTTTGATGGTCTGCTTGGTTTTGTCTTCGTTGGTTTGGATGTCGGTATCGAGGATGCGGAAATCGAAGTAGCCGTTGTTCTGGTAGAAGTCGGTTACTTTTTCCATGTCTTGGGCAAATTTCTGCTCGTTGAATTGGTTGCTTCGTGTCAGCCATGTCCAAATGCCGCCTTCGGTCAGCGACATTTGCCGCATCAGTTTGCGGTCGGAATAGACTTGGTTGCCTTCAAATTCGATGTCGGTGATTTTGGCGGATTTGCCCTCGTCAATCGTGATGTCGATGTCGACGCGGTTGCGGGCGAGTTTGGTTACTTTGGGCGTGATTTGGATATTGAGTTTGCCGCGTCCGAGGTATTCTTCTTTCAGGCCGGCGACTGCCTGATTGAGTGTCGCCTGATTAAAGTATTGTGACTGCGCCAGCCCGAACGATTCGAGGTTTTTCTTGATGGCGTCGTTTTGCAGCATTTTTGCGCCGGTGATGTTGAGCGAGCCGATGGTGGGGCGTTCGATAACGGTCAGCAGGAGCTGCCCGTCCGCAGTTTCGACGCGTACGTCGTCAAAGAAACCAGTGGCATACAGGCTTTTGATGATGGCACTGCCGTGTGTGTCGTTGTAGGTGTCGCCGACTTTGACGGGCAGGTAGTTGAATACGGTGCTCGGCTCGGTACGCTGCAAGCCTTCGACGCGGATGTCTTGGATGGTGAAGTCGGCAAATGCCAAAGGCGATATGCCCAACATCATCAGTGCGGAAGCAATCTGTTTCAGTTTCATCGTAAGTTCCTTGTGGTGCGGAATGCGGTTTCAGACGGCATTCCGAAACGTAAAATCTAACCGAGCAGCCGGGTAACGTCGTTGAAGAAGGCGACCGCCATCATCAGCATCATCAGGGCGAACCCGAAGCGCAAACCGATGTTTTGGACGCGTTCGCCCAAAGGTTTGCCGCGTATCCATTCGGCAGTATAAAACACGAGGTGCCCGCCGTCCAAAACGGGGACGGGCAGCAAGTTCAGCACGCCAAGGCTGATGCTGACCAGTGCCAAAAATTCCAAATAACTTTGCAAGCCGAGTTCGGCGGACTGTCCGGCAATATCGGCAATGGTCAGTGGACCGGAAATATGGTTGACGGAGGCGTTGCCGCTGATTAGTTTGCCGAAAAATTTGAGGGTTGTCCACGAGTGGGAAACGGTTTTTTCCCAGCCCATGCCGAACGCGCGGACAACAGACGGACGGTAGTTGCGGCGGATTTGCGCGTCCCACGCCCTGTCCGGCTGCGGACGGAGGCCGACGCGCCCGATTAGGGTGTGGTCGGGCTGTTCGACAGTATCGGGGCGGATGTCGGCGGTATGGGTTTGTCCGGCGCGTTCGTAGGTCAGGGTGATTTTTTTGCCGGGGCTTTGACGGGTCAGGTTTGCCCATTCTTGCCATGAGGCGATGGGTTTGCCGTCGGCGGCAGTCAGCCTGTCGCCCGGTTTCAGGCCTGCTTTTTCGGCGGGGCTGCCTTTTTCCACGCCGCCGGCAACGGTTGTGATTTTAAAGGGCATCAGTCCGATGTAGCCTTGGTTTTTGGCGATTTTGCCGGCTTCCGGCGTGTCTGCGGCATCGATGGTGCGGACGGTTTGCGCGCCCGATGCCGTCTGAACGCCGACGGCGACTTTGCCGGCTTCGAGGTTGAGGACGATTTCGGTTTGCGCGCTGCCCCAATCTGCAACGGGTGTGCCGTTGACGGATTGTATTTTGTCGCCGCTTTGGAAGCCGGCGCGGGCGGCAATGGTGTCGGGTTCGACTGTGCCGACGTAGGGGCGCAGTTCGGTTACTCCGAAGGAAAAGCTCAGTCCGTACAGCAAAACCGCCAGTGCGAGATTGGTCAGCGGGCCTGCGGCGACGATGGCGATGCGCTTGGCGGGGTGTTGTTTGTCAAAAGCGTAGGGTAAATCGGCTTCTGATACTTCGCCTTCGCGCGTATCGACCATTTTGACGTAGCCGCCCAACGGAATCGGGGCGAGGCACCATTCGGTGTCGCCGCGCTTTCGGGTGAAAAACGGTTTGCCGAAGCCGACGGAAAAGCGTACGACTTTGACGCCGCACAATCTGGCAACGATGTAGTGTCCGAACTCGTGCAGGCTAACCAAAATCAGGATGGCGAAGATAAAAGCTAGAAGGGTGTGCAAATGGTTTTCCTTTGATAACGGTGTTCGGACGGCATCAGCGCAGTGTGCCGATAAATGCCCGCGCTTGTGCGCGTGTCCGGGCATCTTGCGCCAAGAGCTCCCCTATATCGCCTATGCCATCTGAAAAGTCTTGTGAAAGACAATGGGCGACGGTTTTGGCAATGTCGGTAAACTTAATCTGTCCGTCCAAAAAGGCGGCGACGGCGGTTTCGTTGGCGGCGTTCAATACGCAGGGCGCGACTCCGCCCGCGTTCATGGCTTCATAGGCGAGCTTTAGGCAGGGGAAGCGGTCAAAGTCGGGCTTTTGGAAGGTCAGCGCGGACAATGCATCAAAATCCAGGTCGCCGACTCCCGAATCGATGCGCTCGGGCAGGCCCAAACAATAAGCGATGGGCGTACGCATATCGGGATTGCCCAGTTGCGCCAGCACGGAGCCGTCGCGGTAGCGCACCATGCTGTGTATCACGGACTGCGGATGGATGACGACTTCGAGTTTATCAGGCGGACAGTTGAACAGCCAATGCGCTTCAATCAGCTCCAAACCTTTGTTCATCATGGTGGCGGAATCGACGGAGATTTTGCGCCCCATACGCCAATTTGGGTGTTTGACCGCTTGGGCGGGCGTAATGCTGTCGAACGTGCCTAAATCGGTCGTTAAAAACGGGCCGCCGGAAGCAGTCAGGATAATCGAACGGATGCCGTGTTCGTTCAGACGGCCTGTGTAATCGCGCGGAAAAACTTGGAAAACGGCGTTGTGTTCGCTGTCGACGGGCAACACTGCCGCGCCGTTTGCGCGCGCCGTTTCGATAAACAGCGCGCCGGAAACCACCAACGTCTCTTTGTTCGCCAGATAAATGGTTTTGCCTTTTTGCGCCGCCGCCAGCGCGGAAGGCAGCCCCGCCGCACCGACAATGGCGCACATCACGCCGCCGGCTTCGCCGGCAGACGCAACGTCGACCAATGCCTGCGCGCCGTGTAAAACCTGCGTCGCCGTGCCGTCGCGTTTCAACAGGGCTTCAAGCCGGGCGGCGTGTTCCGCATCGGCAACGACGGCATATTCGGGGCGGAACGTTTGACATTGAGCCGCCAGTTTTTCGACCTGCTTATGCCCTGCCAGCGCGAATACGCGGAATTTTTCGGGGTGGCGGGAGACAACGTCCAGCGTGCTTTCGCCTATGCTGCCGGTACTGCCTAATATGGTCAGGACTTGTGGTGTCATAATGAGGATAACTTTATACCGGATGCCGTCTGAAGCGTTTTCAGACGGCATAGAATCAATTTAAAACCGACATCATCGCCGCATAGACGCTGATAACGGCAATCAGGCTGTCGGTACGGTCGAACACGCCGCCGTGTCCGGGCAGCAGCTTGCTGCTGTCTTTGATGCCTGCCGCGCGCTTGAGCCAGCTTTCCAACAGGTCGCCGCATATGCTGACGACGGTCAACACCAAACCGATTAACACGGTATCGAACCAGCCTGTATCGAATGCCAGCCAGCCGGCACTTCGTACGGCGGTCATGTACACTGCCACGCAAACCGCACCGCCGATTGCGCCTTCCCAGCTCTTGCCGGGGCTGATTGCCGGTGCGATTTTGTGTTTGCCGAACGCCTTGCCGCTGAAATACGCGCAAACGTCGGCAACCCAGACCAGACCCATGACGGCGAGCAGCGGCAGGGCATCATCGGGATGCGGGCGCAGGGATACGAGCGCGAACCAAAACGGCATGACCAGAAGCCAGCCGACGGCATAAACCTGCCAACCGCCGTTGAGCCTCCATTTGAGTCTCAACCATAAAGGCATGATGGCGAGCCAAAATGCCAAAACAACATACCAAACCAAATTAGGCAGCATCCAACCGCCCGCATAGGCAACCATGCCGAAAACCAAGGTTGCAGCGAGGTAATGGTTGGTTTTGATTTTGCACAAGCCGCCCATACGGGCATATTCCCACAAGGCAATCAGGGCAATCAGTCCGCAAAATGCAGCCCACAACCATTGCGGCGCGTAAAACAGCATGCCCAGCATCAGCGGCAGCAGCCACATAGCGGTTATTACCCGTTGTTTCAGCATATTCAGTTCCTTTGCTGTTCGATAGGCAGTTGCTCGGAGGTGCGTCCGAACCGCCGTTCGCGTTTTTGGAACGAAGCGACGGCATCGTCCAAAGCCTTGCCGTCAAAATCTGGCCACAAAATATCGGTGAAATATAGTTCTGCATATGCCATTTGCCAGAGCAGGAAATTGCTGATGCGCGTTTCGCCGCCGGTGCGGATGAACAAGTCCGGTTCCGGTGCATCACCCAGCATCAGGTATTTCGCCAGCGTGTCTTCCGTAATCTCGGATACGCCTTCGGCAATCAGTTTGTTTGCCGCCTGCAAAATGTCCCAACGTCCGCCGTAATCGGCGGCAATGCTCAGGGTCAGACCGGTATTGTTTGCCGTCAAGGCTTCCGCCTCTTCGATGCCTTGCAGAATCTGCCGATTAAAGCGTTCGCGGCTGCCCAGTATTTTCAGGCGCATATTGTTTTCGTGCAGACGGCGTACTTGTTTTTGCAAAGCCTGTAAAAACAGCCCCATCAGGAACGAAACTTCGTCTTCGGGGCGGCGCCAGTTTTCGGTTGAAAAGGCAAACACGGTCAGATATTGCACACCCAGTTTGGCGCAATGCTTCACCATATTTTCCAATGCGTCCAAACCGCGTTTGTGTCCCATTATACGCGGGAGGAAACGTTTTTTCGCCCAACGGCCATTGCCGTCCATAATCACGGCGATATGCTTGGGAATGGCGGTGTGTTCTAAAACGGCCTGCGTGCTGCTTTTCATGTCTGCCTTTCGCGGTTCGGCGTTCAAATGCCGTCTGAACGCCGAACCGTGCAGGTTAAATTGCCATCAAATCTTCTTCTTTGGCAGTCAGGAGTTTGTCGGCTTCGGTAATGTATTTGTCGGTCAGTTTTTGAACCGCTTCTTCGCCGCGACGTGCCTCGTCTTCGGAAATTTCTTTGTCTTTGAGGAGTTTTTTGATGTGGTCGTTGGCATCGCGGCGCACGTTGCGGATGGAGACGCGGCCTTCTTCCGCTTCGCCGCGCACGACTTTAATCAGGTCTTTGCGGCGTTCCTCGGTCAGCATGGGCATCGGTACGCGGATCAGGTCGCCGACCGCTGCCGGGTTCAGACCCAAGTTTGAATCGCGGATGGCTTTCTCGACTTTGGCCGCCATATTGCTTTCAAACGGTTTCACGCCAATGGTGCGCGCGTCCAGAAGCGTTACGTTGGCAACCTGGCTGACGGGGACCATGCTGCCCCAGTATTCGACTTCCACTTGGTCGAGCAGGCCGGTATGCGCGCGGCCGGTACGCACTTTCGCCAGATTTTCTTTCAGTACTTCGACCGAACGCTGCATCTTGCCTTCGGCTGTTTTTTGAATATCGTTGATCATATTGTTCTTTCGGTAAGATAAGGTAAGCGGGCAGCCGTCTGAAACGTGCTTCAAACCTTTCAGACGGCATGAAAACTGTTAACTGCGAATAGTACCGTTATTCGGGCATGACGACAAGGTAGGCGGATTGGGGATGCCGTCTGAAGCGGCAGGCGTTTCAGACGGCATCGTGTTTGACCGTCAACTGTGTTCCCGTGTTTCAAGCAGGCTTTGGCGCAGGTGTTGGCGTTCGTGGGCATCCAGCCATTTGCGGCGGGTGCGTTGCAGCAGGATGACGAGGGCGGAAATTTCCTGACGCATATTGGTGCTGAGCCAGAGGAAGCCCTGCCATTGGTAGTGGAGGTGTTCGGCGAGGGTTTCCAGTTCGGGGTTGATGGCGGTGTCGATGTGGATGCGGCGGGCGTGTCTGCCGTTGATAAGGGCGACGGTTTGTTGTAGGTCGGTTTGGAGCAGTGTGAAGTGGCGGTCGAGCAGCCGGATTTCGCTGCCGTTGAGTTTGGGAGATTGCAGCTTGGCGGCGGTGGTCAGGAGCAGCTCGGTGGTGTTGACAATTTTACGGTGGGCGTGCTGCATGGCTTCCATCATAGCGGGGCTGATGCGGCTTTCGCCCGATGTGGCGGCGAGATGGCTGCGGCTTTTGACCATGCGTGCGTTGATTTGGCGCATTTTCGCCATGTTCTCCTCGAGGCGTTCGCGCGTCATACGCCTGCCATTGCTGATTTCGGCAATCATTTTGCTGCAGTCGGTCAGGTTGTCGGCAAGCATGAAACGCCACATCAGTGTGGATTTCAGCGGCAGCAGTTTGGCGGCGGCAATGGCGATGGCCGCGCCGATGAGGACGTTCATGGCGCGCATCAGGCCGCTGTCGAGCCATTCGCTGCCGTTGTCGCCGATGAGCATGCACATCGTCAGCCCCGCCAGCATGGGGACGTAACCGTTTTTGCCGACCGCCGCCCAGCCGGCCAGTGCGCTTGCCGTGCCGACGGTAAGGTAGAAGAGGAGGTTGTCGTGGAAATAATGCTGGTTCAGCCATAAGACGCTCAAACCCGCACCCAGGCCGATAACTGTGCCGAGCATACGTTCCACCGCCTTGGAGTAAATCGCCCCTTGAAACTGGAGCATGCCGAGGACGACGAAGACGGTCATGCCTATCCATTCGCCGTGTTGGAGATGGAGCAGCCGGGCGAGTGCGGTGGCGAACAGGACGGCCCCGCCGAGCCGCACGGCGTGTATGAGGCGGCGGTGGCGGTAGCGTTCGTAGGAGTTGAGCCAGCGGCTGACGAGGCGGTTGCGTTGCGAGGTGTTCATATCGGTTGCCGTCTGAAGCGAAAATGTGAAAAAGCACAGGCTTCCCGGGGAAGGGAGGGTCTGTGCTTGGTATTGGTGCCGGAGAAGGGAATCGAACCCCCGACCTTCGCGTTACGAATGCGCTGCTCTACCGACTGAGCTACACCGGCTTTTTTCGTTATGATATATATGAACGGTTGTTTCTGCAACTTTTCGGGCGGCTGCCTGGGTTTTGCACGGTATAATGCGGTTTGCTTCGTGAGGAGGGTCGGTGATGTATGTGAACGAGAAATATCCCTATGCGGCTTTGTTTGCGGGATTGGTGTTTTTGACGCTGCCGTTCGCACTGTCGGTGCATGATGCCTTGGCATTTGTGTTCGGACGGACGGGGCTGCTGGTGTCGGTATCGGACGGCGGATTCGGCTGGCGGGGAGGCTGGGACGGCGTGGTGTGGTTTGTGTATGGCGTGTTTGCGTTTTTGAATGTGGTTGTATCGGCGGGTCTGACGAAGCTGGCGTATAAGAAGATGATGCGGCGGCATTCCCGTTACGCGCTGTTTCTGTCGGGCGTGGCAGCTTGCGCGGCGGCGGCGGTGGCTTGGATTTTCGAGCTGTTGTTGGGCAGTGCCGCCTTGGGCGGGCTGCGCGGGGAGGCGGTGTCGGAATATGCGTTTGCCGTGTGGCTGGTGGCGATGCTGACGCTGCCCAAACGCTTGACGCGCGCGCCGGTGCAGCCGGTGGTGTTTCACAGGAAAAAATAGCTTGGAACGGGAAGTGCCGTCTGAAACCCGACACGCGGTTTCAGACGGCATGTTTTTCCGCTAACATTACGCCTGAATATGGACAGGAAGCAGATATGGAACGCAAAGAACGCCTGCGTGCAGGCATTGCCGCGATGGGGCTGGATATTTCGGAAACGGCGCAGGACAGGCTTTTGGCCTATGTGGATTTGTTGAAAAAGTGGAACAAAACCTACAATCTGACCGCCCTGCGCGACGAGGAAAAAATGATTGTCCATCATCTTTTGGACAGCCTGACGCTGCTGCCCCATATCGAGGGTGTGCAGACGATGCTGGATGTCGGTTCGGGCGGCGGACAGCCCGGTATTCCGGCGGCGGTGTGCCGTCCGGATGTGCAGATTACGCTGTTGGATGCGAATACGAAGAAAACGGCTTTTTTACAGCAGGCGGTTATCGAGTTGGGATTGGACAATGTGCGCGTGGTATCCGGACGCGTGGAGGCGGTTTCGGACGTGCGTGCCGACGTGATTACCAGCCGTGCGTTTGCAGAACTGGCGGATTTTGTGTCGTGGACGGCGCATCTGTTGAAAGACGGCGGCTACTGGGCGGCGATGAAGGGCGTGTATCCGCAGGGGGAAATCGACCGCCTGCCGCAGGATGTGTGCGTCGAAAAAGTCCAAAGGCTTGACGTGCCGGGCTTGGATGCGGAACGCCATATCGCCATACTCCGCAAGCGTTGAGCGCGCTTCAGACGGCATGAATACCTTTTTTGTGCGGATAAAGGTAAAATTCCGCACTGTTTTTCTTTTTTCAACATCAGACGGGACACGGGCGGGACATGAGTGCGAACATCCTTGCCATCGCCAATCAGAAGGGCGGTGTGGGCAAAACGACGACGACGGTAAATTTGGCGGCTTCGCTGGCATCGCGCGGCAAACGCGTGCTGGTGGTCGATTTGGATCCGCAGGGCAATGCGACGACAGGCAGCGGTATCGACAAGGCGAGTTTGCAGTCCGGCGTTTATCAGGTCTTATTGGGCGATGCGGACGTGAAATCGGCGGCGGTACGCAGCAAAGAGGGCGGATACGGCGTGTTGGGTGCGAACCGCGCGCTGGCCGGTGCGGAAATCGAGTTGGTACAGGAAATCGCCCGGGAAGTGCGTTTGAAAAACGCGCTCAAGGCAGTGGCGGAAGATTACGACTTTATCCTGATTGACTGCCCGCCTTCGCTGACGCTTTTGACGCTTAACGGCTTGGTGGCGGCGGGTGGCGTGATTGTGCCGATGTTGTGCGAATATTACGCGCTGGAAGGGATTTCCGACCTGATTGCGACCGTCCGAAAAATCCGTCAGGCGGTCAATCCCGATTTGGACATCACGGGCATCGTGCGCACGATGTACGACAGCCGCAGCAGGCTGGTTGCCGAAGTCAGCGAACAGTTGCGCAGCCATTTCGGGGATTTGCTGTTTGAAACCGTCATCCCGCGCAATATCCGCCTTGCGGAAGCGCCGAGCCACGGTATGCCGGTGATGGCTTACGACGCGCAGGCAAAGGGTGCCAAGGCGTATCTTGCCTTGGCGGACGAGCTGATGGCGAGGGTGTCGGGGAAATAGGTCAATCCAAATCGGGCTGCCCGTGCCTTTATGCTGTTTGGCCGGGTGCGTTAATATGGCGGATTAAAATAAAAATACTTATATCGTGATTTCTAGAAATATGAACAGCAAAATTAAGCTTCGAGTTAATAAAATAATCGAACTGAAGCATCATATTGAGAATTGGGAAACTCAAACAAGCGAAGAGATCGAAAAGCTTCTTGTTGATTTTGAGAAACAGCCTAGGCAAGAAATGTCTTCTTATTATACGGAGCTTTTTAGAGATGTTCAATTTGCGGGTGTTTTGGTGCAAATAGCAAATAAGTATGCGGAAAACAGTAAAATCAATCGCTGTATAGTATCTGCTCTTGGAATGATGATGTGGAGGTATGAGCTTCCTGAGAGTGAGGAAATATATCGCCTTATGTTAGCGAATATTCAAAGAAAGGGAGTAGCTCTTTTTGTAGCATTTCATCTCCCTAAGATGAAAATGTTTGAGGAATTCCCGAATAAATGGGCCTATTTTATGAGTATACCTAAACTCTCTCCTAAAAAGACTTCTGCGGAATACTTTACTAACTTGGTCGAAGAATACATTTACTTTGTACCTATGATGTATAAGTCAGAATTGATTCAATACTTCAGTTTGAAATATAGTGAAACAAAAAGTGAATATCTAAAAGATAGATATAAAAAAATACTAATAACCCTGCGGGATTAGTACTTAATTGAGTAATTTTTATAGTGGATTAACAAAAACCGGTACAGCGTTGCCTCGCCTCAGCTCAAAGAGAACGATTCTCTAAGGTGCTCAAGCACCAAGTGAATCGGTTCCGTACTATCTGTACTGTCTGCGGCTTCGTCGCCTTGTCCTGATTTTTGTTAATCCACTATATCGTCATTCCCGCGCAGGCGGGAATCTAGGTCTGTCGGTACGGAAACTTATCGGGAAAAACGGTTTCTTTAGATTTTACGTTCCGGATTCCCGCTTTTGCGGGAATGACGGTTTGAAAGTTACCTGAAATTCAAAAAAAAACGGAAACCGGACGGATTGGATTCCCGTCTGCTCGGGAATGGCGGTTTGGAAGTTACCTGAAATTCAAAAAAAAACGGAAACCGGACGGATTGGATTCCCGTTTGCTCGGGAATGACGGATTTTAGGTTTCTTTTTTGATTTTTTGTTTTTCGCGGGAATGACGGTTGGGAAGTTTCCCGAAACTTAAAAACAACTGAAACCCAAAAAACTATAGTGGATTAACAAAAACCAGTACGGCGTTGCCTCGCCTTAGCTCAAAGAGAACGATTCTCTAAGGTGCTGAAGCACCAAGTGAATCGGTTCCGTACTGTTTTTGTACTGTCTGCGGCTTCGTTGCCTTGTCCTGATTTTTGTTAATCCACTATAAATTACCGCTTGCGCGGGAATGACGGTTTGGGTTCTTTCTCTTTGAAGTTGCGATGCTGGAAATGCCGTCTGAAGGCTTCAGACGGCATTTTTGTGCCGGTTTAAAACAAGGCCTGCTGCGCGAGCAGGTTTCTGACGGGGGCGAAGTCTCGGCGGTGTTCGGGCAGCACGCCGTATTGTTTGAGGGCTTCCAGATGTTGCTTTGTGCCGTAACCTTTGTGTTTGTCGAAACCGTATTGGGGATGGCGTTGCGCCAGTGCGTACATTTCTGCATCGCGTGTGGTCTTTGCCAAAACGGATGCGGCGGAGATTTCGATGATTTTGCTGTCGCCTTTGACGACGGCTTCGGCAGGGATGTTCAAATGTTCGGGAATGCGGTTGCCGTCGATGAATATTCTTTTGGGACGCACAGCCAAACCGTCAACGGCGCGTTTCATGGCGAGCATGGTGGCGTGCAGGATGTTGAGGCTGGCGATTTCTTCGGGCGTGGCGGCGGCGACGTGCCACGCAACCGCCTGATTTTTTATCATTTCGGCAAGCGCGTCGCGTTTTTTCTCGCTGAGTTTTTTGGAGTCGGTCAGTCCGGGCAGGTCAAATGTTTCCGGAAGGATGACGGCGGCGGCAAACACGCTGCCGACTAAAGGTCCGCGTCCTGCCTCGTCCACGCCGGCGGTCAGTATGTGCATGATGTTTCCTGTCGGGATGGTGGGAATGCCGTCTGAACGGTGTTTCAGATGGCATCGCGCCGATGTGTTTATTTCGCGTCTTTAAACCCGCGCTTCAAATGCACCATCAGCAGTGCGACGGCGGCAGGCGTTACGCCGGAAATGCGGCTTGCCTGCCCCACGGTTTCGGGTTTGTGCTGGTTGAGCTTTTGCTGCACTTCTGCCGACAAGCCTTTGACTTTCGCGTAATCGATGCCGTCGGGCAGTTTTAAGGTTTCGATGTCGCGGCGGCTGCCGATTTCTTCGTTTTGGCGGTCGATATAGCCTTGGTATTTGACTTGAATTTCGACTTGCTCGACCACTTCGGCGGAGAGGCGTTCAGACGGCATCGCGCCTTCGAGCGTCATCAGCGCGGCGTAATCGAGGTTCGGGCGGCGCAGGAGGTCGTGCAGGTTGGCTTCACGGCTGAGTTTTTGTCCGAACACGCGGATTTGTTCGCCTTCGGCGAGTTTTTGCGGCGTGTACCACGTTGTTTTCAAACGTTGGATTTCGCGTTCGACGGCTTCGCGTTTTTCGTTGAACATGCGCCATTGTTCTTCACCCACCAAGCCGATTTTGTGGCCGTCTTCGGTCAGGCGCATATCGGCGTTGTCTTCCCTGAGTTGCAATCGGTATTCGGCGCGGCTGGTGAACATTCGGTAAGGTTCGTTCACGCCTTTGGTGATGAGGTCGTCCACCAATACGCCGAGATAGGCTTGTTCGCGGCGCAGCAGGAGCGGGTCTTGTTCGCGGACGTATTGCACGGCGTTCGCGCCCGCCAGCAGTCCTTGCGCGGCGGCTTCTTCATAACCTGTCGTACCGTTGATTTGCCCGGCGAAAAACAGTCCCTCAATGGTTTTGGTTTCAAGGCTGGCTTTGAGGTTGCGCGGATCGAAGTAGTCGTATTCGATGGCGTAGCCGGGGCGCAGGATATGGGCGTTTTCGAGGCCTTTCATGCTGCGCACGAGCGCGATTTGGATGTCGAACGGCAGGCTGGTGGAGATACCGTTTGGATAGTATTCGTGCGTGGTCAGGCCTTCGGGCTCGAGGAAAATCTGGTGGCTGTCTTTGTCGGCGAAGCGGTTGATTTTGTCTTCGATAGACGGACAATAACGCGGACCCACACCTTCGATTTTGCCGGTAAACATCGGGCTGCGGTCGAAGCCTGAGCGGATGATGTCGTGGGTTTGCGTGTTGGTATGCGTAATCCAGCAGGACACTTGGCGCGGGTGCATTTCGGCGTTGCCGCGCACGGACATGACGGGAACGGGTGTGTCGCCGGGCTGTTCGGTCAGTTGGGAGAAGTCAATCGTGCGCCCGTCGATGCGCGGCGGCGTGCCGGTTTTCAGACGGCCTTGAGGTAGGTTCAATTCGCGCAAACGGCCGCCCAGCGATTTGGCGGCTGGATCGCCGGCGCGACCGCCTTCGTAGTTTTCCAAACCGATGTGGATTTTGCCGGACAAAAACGTGCCGGCGGTCAACACGACGGCGCGGGCTTTGAATTCCACGCCCATCGCGGTAATTACGCCTGAAATGCGGTCGCCATCGAGCGTTACGTCGTCAACCGACTGCTGGAAAAGGTCAAGGTTTTCTTGGTTTTCCAACATTTCACGAATGGCGGCTTTGTACAAAATGCGATCCGCCTGCGCGCGCGTGGCTCGAACTGCCGCGCCTTTGCTGGCGTTCAGGCGGCGGAATTGGATGCCGGACTTGTCGGTTGCCAACGCCATTGCGCCGCCGAGCGCGTCGAGTTCGCGTACCAAATGCCCTTTGCCGATGCCGCCGATAGAGGGGTTGCACGACATTTGTCCGAGCGTTTCGATATTGTGTGTGAGCAAAAGCGTCTGCGCGCCCATACGGGCGGCGGCGAGCGCGGCTTCCGTGCCGGCGTGTCCGCCGCCGACGACGATGACATCGTAGGTTTTGGGGTAAATCATGTGGGTCATGTGTGTATTGCCTGACGGTGTTTCAGACGGCATTCCAAGCAGGATGCCGTCTGAAAAACGAAATGGATTCAAAAGTAAAGGGTTGGGATTGTACGCTTGTTCGCCCTGTTTTTACAGTGCGCGGACAGGGAAAAGCCGCTTCGTGGGGAAGCGGCTCCGGTAAGGGCGGGATTTACCAAACGTCGGATTTGATACGGCGTTTCAGGCCCGGATGTTCGGAAAGTTTGAATTCGGGGTCTTTGCCCATTTTCAGCTTGGCGGTGTAATCGCGCAGCAGCATAAACGCCAATGGCGAGAGCAGCAGGATGGCGACAAGGTTGATCCACGCCATAATGCCCATCGCCATATCCGCCATATCCCAGACCAAAGGCACATTGGCAACCGCGCCGAAATAGACCCACGCCAAAACCAGCATACGGAAAACGGCGGTAATCAGCCAATGGCTTTTGATGAATTGGACGTTGGACTCGGCATAGGCATAGTTGCCGATAACGGTGGAAAAGGCAAACATAAACAGGATGACGGCGAGGAAGCCCGCGCCCCATTGCCCCACTTGGCTGACAATCGCCGCCTGCGTCAGTGCCGCACCGCTCAAATCGCCGTAAGGTTGTTGGTAAATCAAGATGATGAAGGCGGTGCAAGAACAAACGATGATGGTATCGACAAACACGCCCAGCATTTGAATCATACCTTGCGAAACAGGGTGTTTCACTTCGGCGGCGGCGGCGGCATTCGGCGCGGAACCCATACCCGCCTCGTTGGAATACAGGCCGCGTTTGATGCCCATCATCATCGTTTGCGAAATCAGACCGCCGAGGAAGCCGCCTGCTGCCGCGTCGAATTTGAACGCGCCCGAAAAAATCTGGCCGAACACGTCCGGAATCATCGGAATATTGGTCAAAATGATGAAAAGCGCGATAAAGAGGTACAAAACCGCCATCAGGGGCACGACGATTTCAGCCGCTTTAGATACGCGCCTGATGCCGCCGAAGATAATCGGCGCGGTTAAAATCACCAGGGCAACGCCGACATAATGAGGCTCCCAGCCCCACGCCGATTTGACGGTATCGGCGATGGTATTGGTCTGAACTGCTTCAAACACAAAGCCGAAACAGAAAATCAGGCTCAGGGCGAACAACACGCCCAGCCATTTCTGCCCCAGCCCTTGAGTGATGTAGTAGGCGGGGCCGCCCCGGAAATGGTGGTTGTCGTAGTCGCGGACTTTAAAGAGCTGCGCCAGCGAAGATTCGACAAACGCCGAACTCATACCGATTAAGGCGGTTACCCACATCCAAAACACCGCGCCCGGCCCGCCGACTTTGATGGCGATGGCCACGCCCGCGATATTGCCCACGCCCACGCGGCTGGCAAGGCCGGTTACAAATGCCTGAAACGGCGTGATGCCGTGAGGGTCGTCCCCCTGTTTGCGGCCGCCGAGCATTTCTTTGATGCTGCGTCCGAACAGGCGGAATTGGACAAAGCCCGTGGTTACGGTGAAGAAAAGCCCCGTACCCAAAAGCATATAAACCAAGTATGACCACATCGGATCGTTGATGGCACCGACCCAGCCGTGCAGCCATTCGGTAAAGTTCTCGTTCATATCGCTTCCTTAAAGTTGAAACCCGCACATATGGCGGTATGTAAGCAGGGTTTAAATTTTGTAAACGCCCATTCTAGCAGATTGTCAACAAAATCAGAAAAATTTACATCGCCGCGCGGCTGCGGCGTTAGAATCGCATTTTGTTTGGAGCAAACGAAATGAAACAGCCCGTCTTTGCCGTTACTTCCGGCGAGCCTGCCGGCATCGGCCCCGATATTTGTTTGGACTTGGCATTTGCCCGCCTGCCCTGCCGCTGCGCGGTATTGGGCGACAAAAACCTATTGCGCGCGCGCGCCGAAGCCTTGGGCAAAAGCGTCGTCTTGCGCGACTTCAATCCGGAATCAGGCGGTGCGGCATACGGCGAGCTGGAAGTGCTGCACATCCCGACCGCCAAAGCGGTTGAGGCGGGCAAACTCAATCCCGCCAACGCTGCCTATGTGCTGCAACTTTTGGATACCGCGCTTACAGGCATTTCAGACGGCATTTTCGACGGCATCGTTACCGCGCCGCTGCACAAAGGCATCATCAACGACGCGCGCGCAAGCACAGGTTTTTTCAGCGGACACACCGAATATCTGGCGGAAAAAAGCGGCACGGGGCAGGTTGTGATGATGCTTGCCGGCAAAGGCCTGCGCGTCGCCCTCGTAACGACCCACCTGCCGCTGAAAGACGTTGCCGCCGCCATTACGCGGTCGCTGATTGAAAGCGTCGCACGCATTTTGCATCACGACTTAAAACACAAATTCGGCATCAAAAATCCCAAAATCCTAGTCGCCGGACTCAACCCCCACGCCGGCGAAGGCGGACACCTCGGACACGAAGAAACCGACACCATTATCCCCGCGCTCGAAAACCTGCACCGCGAAGGGATAAACCTTGCCGGCCCATATCCGGCGGACACATTGTTCCAACCGTTTATGCTCGAAGGTGCGGATGCCGTATTGGCGATGTATCACGACCAAGGGCTGCCCGTGTTGAAATACCACAGTTTCGGGCAGGGCGTGAACATCACGCTGGGGCTGCCCTTTATCCGCACCTCCGTCGATCACGGCACCGCGCTTGATTTGGCGGCAACCGGCAGGGCGGATTCCGGCAGCCTGATAACTGCCGTGGAGACCGCCGTCGAGATGGCGCGCGGCAGCCTTTAAAGATGATAAAAGACCCATCATTTCCGCGCAGGCGGGAATCCGGCTTGTTCGGTTTCAGTTTTTTTTGAGGTTTCGGGCAACTTCTAAACCGTCATTCCCGCGCAAGCGGGAATCCAGACCATTGGACAGTGGCGATATTCAAAGGTTATCTGAAAGTTTGAGATTCTAGATTCCCGTTTCCATGGGAATGACGGAATGTTGCGGGAATCCGGTTTGTTCGGTTTCGGTTTTTTTTGAGGTTTCGGACAACTTCTAAACCGTCATTCCCGCGCAGGCGGGAATCCAGGCCATTGGACAGTGGCAATATTCAAAGGTTATCTGAAAGTTTGAGGTTCTAGATTCCCGTTTTCACGGGAATGACGGAGTTTCAGACGGCATCGTCCGCCGCCGTCATTCCCGCGCAGGCGGGAATCCGGACCTTTGGGCGGCGGCAATATTCAAAGGTTATCTGAAAGTTTAGAGGTTCTAGATTCCCGTTTTCACGGGAATGACGAAAGGTTGCGGGAATCACGGGAATGGCGGGATGTGGATTTTTGTGTTGATTTGATGCGGTGGGAATGTTATGGGTAGGACGGATGTGGCGGGATTGTCGGAGGCGGTGGGATTGGCGGGCTGAAGCCCGCCCCTACAGTCAAACCTACAGACCCTACGGCATACTGCGCGCGGCAGGCGACGGCAAGGGAAAACAGGCAGGAATAAAAAACGCGTCCCAAAAATAAAAAATGCCGTCTGAAGCTTGTTCAGACGGCATTGCAGGTATCCGAATCCATGTAAAAAAGAGGTTCTGCGGAACAGAACCTCTTTTTGCCGCCGCCGGTTCAGCCTTGCCGGGTTTCGACTTGGATCATTTCTTCGGCTGGGACGGTTGCGGTTTCAGACGGCTTGGGCTGTTCGGAACGGCGCAAACCGCGTCCGGCCCGGACTTCGGGTTGTGCCGCCCATGCCTCCAATGCGGCAGGGTCGGTTTCGATCAGGACGAGTCCGCCGGTTTGTACGGTTTCCCGTGCCTGTTCCGCCGCAGCCGTAAAGGTTACGTTTTCAGACGGCATTTCCTGTGCTTCGGCTTTCGGTGTCGCGCCTTCGGGAAGGATGGCGGCAACGGCCTGACGGATTTTTTCTGCCGCATCATAAACCGGTGCATCGCCGTTTGAAACGGCGGGAGATGCTGTCGGAACGTCCCTTTCTGCAACCGGTCCGGCAATGCTGACGGTAATCGGAGCATTTGCATCGTTTTCTCCGAAAACGTGCGCGGCGGCGGAACGGACTTTGTCGGCGGTGTCGTGAATATTCAGGTACTGCTCGATTTTGGCGGCAGACGGGATATTGCGTTTTTTGCCGTTTTGACGGCGGTCGCGCTGATTGTTGCGTTCGCGTTGGCGGCGTTCGTTGCCTTTCGGCGCATCGGCACCGGCGGTTTGCACGCCCTCTTCCGCTACGTTGCCCGCTGCTTCGGACAAGGTTTCTTCCGCACGGTTTTCCGCCTGTTCGCGGTTGCGTTCGTTGCGGTTGTTGTTGCGGCGGCGTTTGCCTTCTTGCGCCTGCACGGCCGGGCGGGCTTCGTTTTCAGACGGCGTTGCGGCGGCAAGTGTTCGGACTTCGGGGTTTTCGGCTTCCGCTGCGGCGTTTGCGGCGTTGCGTTCGTTTTGACGGTTGCGGCTGCGGCGGTTGTCTTTGGCGTTGCGGGTTTCGTGTTCCGCCGCTTGATTGTCTGCCGCTTTGCCTTTGAAATCCGCCGTTTCGCGCATTTCCGCCCTGCCTCCGTCGTGCCTGTTGCCTCGGCGCGGGTTTTGGCGGCGGCTGCCGGTGCGGCGCGGCGCGTTGCGGTTGCCGCCGGAAATGCGTTTTTCGGAGGTTTCGGCAGCGGCCGGGGTTTCGGATGTGCCGCCGAAAATGCGTTTCAACCAAGCCTTGAAGCTGTCCCACCAAGAGGTTTTTTTCTCGGGGGCGGCAGTCGGGGCGGGGCTGGTGTGGCGCACGCCTTTGACGGCGGGTTCGGGACGGGCGGCTTTGGCCCTTTCGCTGCCGAACGGTTTGGCGGATTCGTCTTCTTCCGGCTCGGCGACGCGCTTGTAGCTCGGTTCGCCGTCTTCTTCTACGTCGTCGATGCGGATGCGGTTGATTTCGTAGTGCGGATTTTCGAGGTGGATGTTCGGAATCAGGACGACGTTCACATCCAAGCGCTCTTCCATCGCAAACAGCTCGGCGCGTTTTTCGTTCAGCAGGAAGGTGGCGACATCGACGGGCACTTGGGCGCGCACTTCGCCGGTGTTGTCTTTCATCGCTTCTTCTTGAACCATACGCAAAACGTGCAGGGCGGTGGATTCGATGCCCCGAATCACGCCGGTGCCGGCGCAGCGCGGACAGGCGACGTGGCTGCTTTCGCCCAAGGCGGGTTTCAGGCGTTGGCGGCTTAATTCCAAAAGGCCGAAGCGGGAGAGTTTGCCCATCTGTACGCGGGCGCGGTCTTTTTTGAGCGCGTCGCGCAGGACGTTTTCCACATCGCGCTGGTGTTTGGGGTTTTCCATATCGATGAAGTCGATGACGACCAAACCGCCCAAGTCGCGCAGGCGCATTTGTCGGGCGACTTCTTCGGCGGCTTCCATATTGGTTTTGAACGCGGTGTCTTCGATGTCCGCGCCGCGTGTGGCACGGGCGGAGTTGACATCGATGGAGACGAGGGCTTCGGTGTGGTCGATGACGATCGCGCCGCCGGAAGGCAGGCTGACGCTGCGCGAGAACGCGCTTTCGATTTGGTGTTCGATTTGGAAGCGGGAGAACAGCGGCGTATGGTCTTCGTAGAGTTTCAGACGGCCTGCGTTACCCGGCATAACGTAGCTCATAAACTCGGCAACCTGGTCGTAAACTTCTTGGTTGTCCACCAGAATTTCGCCGATGTCGGGACGGAAGTAGTCGCGGATGGCTCGGATCAGCAGCGAGCTTTCCATAAAGAGCAGGTAGGGGTCGTGGTGCGCTTCGCCGGCTTCTTCGATCGCCTGCCAGAGTTGTTTGAGGTAGTTCAAGTCCCATTCCAACTCTTCCGCGCTGCGCCCGATGCCGGCGGTGCGGGCGATGATGCTCATACCGTTCGGAATGTCGAGTTGCGCCATAGCGGCTTTGAGTTCTTGACGCTCTTCGCCTTCGATACGGCGGGATACGCCGCCGCCGCGCGGGTTGTTCGGCATCAGTACGAGATAGCGGCCGGCGAGGCTGATGAAGGTGGTCAGCGCCGCACCTTTGTTGCCGCGCTCGTCTTTTTCGACTTGGACGATGACTTCCATACCTTCTTTGAGCACATCTTGGATGCGCGCGCGTCCGCCTTCGTAGTCTTGGAAGTATGAGCGGGAGACTTCTTTAAACGGCAAGAAGCCGTGGCGGTCGGTTCCGTAATCCACGAAACACGCTTCCAGCGACGGCTCGATGCGGGTAATGATGCCTTTGTAGATATTGCCTTTGCGCTGTTCTTTGCCCAGCGTTTCGATGTCCAAATCCAGCAGGTTTTGTCCGTCGACGATGGCAACGCGCAGCTCTTCGGCCTGCGTTGCGTTGAATAACATTCTTTTCATGATCACCTCGTGGACGGGCGGCATTCGGGCGCGCCGGTCCGGTTCGGCATTCCGTAAGGCTGGGTTTTCCGATGTTTTCGGATAAAACCGGTAATCAGTTTTTGAGTTGAAAATCCGCAGGGATGCACGTTCCGGAGAACCGTGTGCGGAAGGGTCGGATACAGAAGGCTATAAAGATCGATGCGGCGGTTTGTCTGCCGCGTTCCGAACGCTGCGGTCGGAAAAATGGGGGCCGGCTTCTTCTTGTTATCGTGATGCCTGTGTTTTGGGCGGTTTGCGTTTGGGACTTGGGGCCCGGCTGCCGTCTTACTTCCGCGCCGAAACGGCAAAATCAATTCAAACTTGATTACGTTCTGCGCCTGCCGGCTGGGAACAGGCGCAGGGAAAATGCTTTGCGGAGTGCGTTTTTAATATAAAATTCCGTTTTAAAGTAAACCGTTTCAGGGGGGCGCGGCGGGCGCGCTTTTTGCTGAAACGGATGTTCGGATTATAGATGAAAACGCACGAAATAAGCAAAGATTCGGTCAGCTTGATAGGGGTTGCCGAACATGAGGCGGGTCAACGCCTTGATAACTATCTGATAAAAATCCTCAAGGGTGTTCCCAAGAGCCATATCCACCGCATTATCCGCGCCGGCGAGGTGCGGTTGAACAAGAAACGCTGCAAACCCGACAGCCGTATTGCGGAGGGGGATACGGTGCGGATTCCGCCTGTGCGCGTGGCGGAGAAGGAAATGCCGTCTGAAAGGCGTGCCGCCGTACCGGCGCGTGCGTTTGACGTTGTTTACGAAGACGATGCGCTTTTGGTGATCGATAAGCCTTCCGGCGTGGCGGTGCACGGCGGCAGCGGCGTGAGTTTCGGCGTTATCGAACAGTTGCGCCGCGCCCGTCCGGAGGCGCGTTATCTCGAACTCGTCCACCGTTTGGACAAGGATACGAGCGGCTTGTTGATGGTGGCGAAGAAACGCAGCGCGCTCGTCAAACTTCACGAAGCCATCCGTAACGACCACCCCAAAAAAATCTACCTTGCGCTGGGGGTGGGCAAACTGCCGGACGACAATTTCCATGTCAAACTGCCCCTGTTCAAATATACTGGTGCACAAGGCGAAAAGATGGTGCGCGTCAGTGCGGACGGGCAGTCGGCGCACACGGTGTTCCGTGTGTTAAGCCGTTTTTCAGACGGCATTTTGCACGGTGTCGGGCTGTCGCACCTGACTTTGGTGCGGGCAACGCTGAAAACGGGGCGCACGCACCAAATCCGCGTGCATCTGCAATCTCAAGGCTGTCCGATTGCGGGCGACGAACGCTACGGCGATTATCAGGCGAACCGTCGTTTGCAGAAGTTGGGTTTGAAGCGGATGTTTTTGCACGCGTCCGAGCTGCACTTGAACCATCCGCTCACGGGCGAGCCGCTGGTGTTGAAGGCGGAGCTGCCGCCGGACTTGGCACAGTTTGCGGTGATGTTGGAAAACGGGACGAAAATGTGAACCCCGATGCCGTCTGAAGCCTTCAGACGGCATCGGGACGTGAAAGTATGTGAAGAAGAACGAATATGGTTGATAAAAAAAGCCCTTTGATTGCTGTCAGTGTCGGCGAAGCGTCGGGCGACCTGTTGGGGGCGCACCTGATACGCGCCATCCGAAAGCGTTGCCCGCAGGCGCGGTTTACCGGCATCGGCGGGGAACTGATGAAGGCGGAAGGTTTCGAGAGCCTTTATGATCAGGAGCGGCTGGCGGTGCGCGGCTTTGTCGAAGTGGTCAGGCGGCTGCCGGAAATTTTACGGATACGCAGGGGGCTGGTACGGGATTTGCTGTCGTTGAAACCTGATGTCTTTGTCGGTATCGATGCGCCCGATTTTAATTTGGGTGTGGCGGAGCGGCTCAAACGGTCGGGGATTCCGACCGTGCATTATGTCAGCCCGTCGGTGTGGGCGTGGCGGCGGGAACGCGTGGGCAAAATCGTGCATCAGGTCAACCGCGTGCTGTGCCTGTTCCCGATGGAGCCGCAGCTTTATCTCGATGCGGGCGGACGTGCGGAGTTTGTCGGTCATCCGATGGCGCAGCTTATGCCCTTGGAAGACGACCGTGAAACGGCGCGGCAAACTTTGGGCGTGGATGCCGGTATCCCCGTATTCGCCCTGCTGCCCGGCAGCCGCGTCAGCGAAATCGACTATATGGCGCCGGTGTTTTTTCAGACGGCATTGCTGCTGCTGAAACGCTATCCCGCCGCACGCTTCCTGCTGCCTGCCGCAACGGAGGCGACGAAGCGGCGTTTGGCGGAAGTTTTGCAGCATCCGGAGTTTGCCGGATTGCCGCTGACAGTAACCGACAGACAGTCTGAAACGGTGTGCAGGGCGGCGGATGCGGTGCTGGTAACGAGCGGTACGGCAACTTTGGAGGTGGCGCTGTGCAAGCGTCCGATGGTCATCAGCTACAAGATTTCGCCGCTGACCTATGCTTATGTGAAACGCAAAATCAAAGTGCCGCATGTCGGCCTGCCGAATATCCTGTTGGGTAAGGAGGCCGTGCCGGAATTATTGCAATCTGAAGCAAAACCGGAAAAACTGGCGGCGGCTTTGGCGGACTGGTACGAACACCCCGATAAGGTTGCCGCGCTGCAACAGGATTTCAGGGCATTGCACCTGCTGTTGAAAAAAGATACGGCGGATTTGGCCGCGCGCGCGGTTTTGGAAGAGGCGGGATGTTGAGCGGTTAATGGATTATCTTCTTGAAGCAGCACGTATTACAAAAAAAGGGGGAGAAATTGTGATTAATGGCACAGTAACCAATAAATATCTAAGAGGAATTCCAAATGAAACAGAACTGGCCCAAATGGGATTAAGGTTAAAATATAATGGTCCGTTAAAGGAGGAGTTTAAACAACTGAAATTTCAGAAGAGTGATGGAAGCGACTTAAGCTCAACAGTCCTTAAAACCATTGTTTTTGAAAAGGTAAAATAATATGACAACTTATACTATTCCAAGAAAAGATTATCAATTTCTGTATATATTTGAAGGTGCTCTATTAAACTATACTTTGAAAAATGATGAATTCCATATCATTGTCAATTGTGTGGATTATCCGGACTTACCTCAAGAAATCCCTATGCCTAATTATTCAGACTGGGTAAAAATTAAATTCAAGCAGTTCAGCTATCTGAAATTTATCTATGTATACGCTACGAAGAGCCAAGATAAAAAGATCAAAAATGTATTGGAGCTTGGCGAATTAAAGCAGGATGATGAAATCTTGGATTATGGAGGTACGCTGGAATTGATAGGCGGTAGGTATGATCTTCCGACTGCTTTCAGCATATATATAGTTTGCCGGGAAATAGAGTTAGAATTTTTAGATCAGGAGAGTTTCAATTAAACGAGCCGTAGCTTGTCATGCCGCGCAGGCAACTTTATCGTATTTCCTTTTCGGTTGAAACCCTGCCACTCGGACATCTGTCCTTCGGGGCGGTAGAATCAGACTTTATTTGGGAGGGGCGTAACCCCTTCCGAATCAGGGCAACACATAGGGCGACGCTTTATGTGTCGTCCTGTGTGTTGAAACATTGATATGCCGATACGGAGCCTGTCGGCAAAATGCCGTCTGAACAATATCTTTTCAGACGGCATTTTGTATGGGGGTTAACGGTTGTTCAGCCCGAGTACGTCCTGCATATCGTACAAACCCGTTTTGCCGTTTACCCAAACTGCGGCGCGGACGGCACCGGCGGCAAAGGTCATGCGGCTGCTGGCTTTGTGGGTGATTTCCACGCGTTCGCCGTCGGTGGCGAAGAGGGCGGTGTGGTCGCCGACGATGTCGCCTGCGCGGACGGTGGCAAAGCCGATGGTGGACGGATCGCGCGGACCGGTGTGGCCTTCGCGGCCGTAAACGGCGCATTGTTTGAGGTCGCGGCCGAGCGCGCCGGCGATGACTTCGCCCATGCGTAATGCGGTGCCGCTGGGGGCATCGACTTTGTGGCGGTGGTGGCCTTCGATGATTTCGATGTCGTAGCCTTCGTTTAATACGCGTGCGACGGTGTCGAGGATGTGGAAGGTGAGGTTTACGCCGACGCTGAAGTTGGCGGCGAAAACGATGCCTGTTTTTTCGGCGGCAGCGCGGATGGCGGCTTTGCCCGCATCGTCGAAGCCTGTTGTGCCGATGATGATGTTGACTTGTTTTTCAACGCATTTTTGCAGGTGTTTGAGGGTCGGTTCGGGGCGGGTAAAGTCGATGAGTACGTCGCTTTGCCCGAGTACGGTGTCGATGTCGTTGGTGATGGCGATGCCGGTTTTGAGTCCGACGGCGTAGCCTGCGTCCAGTCCGAGGGCTTCTGAGCCTGAGTGTTCGAGCGCGCCGGAAAGGACGGTGTCGGGATGGTTGTTGACGGCTTCAACCAATACGCGCCCCATACGGCCGTTGACGCCGGCGATGGCGATTTTGAGCGGTGTCATGTGTGTTCCTTATTGTTTGTCTGCGTTTTGTTTCGCGCGGAGGGCTTCGGCGGCATTTTGGAGGGCGTCGCCTTCGGCGCGGACGAGCACGCCGTTTTCAAAATAGACGGTCAGATTGCTGCGTTCTTTGATGATGCCGTTGCGGGAGGTGTTGAAGGTATAGTCCCAGCGGTCGGTATGGAATGCGTTGTGCAACATGGGGCTGCCGAGCAGTAGTAGGACTTGGTCTTTGGTCATGCCGGCGCGGAGGGAGGCGACGGCGCGGGGTTCGAGTTCGTTGCCTTGGATGATTTTGAGTTTGTAGGAGGGAAACAGCGAGACGCGTTCGGCACTGCACGCGGCAAGGCCGAGGAGGGCGGAAAGGGCGAGGATGAGGGTTTTGTTCACGGGAGAACCTTTCTGTGCAAATCGGGATGTCTAGTGTAGCACTGCTTGAATATTTTATAAAAGCGAACGATAATCATACGCTTAAGCGGTATTTCACCATGTCTGTGTCCGACTGCCCGTCCGCCGTTGCGGTTTTGCTATTGCAAACTGCTATGGTGCGATAGTGGGCAAACAGGCCGAAATTGCGTATTATAACGTCTATTGTTTTACAGGGGTATTGAATATTATGGAAAAATTCAACAATATTGCACAACTGAAAGACAGCGGTCTGAAAGTTACCGGCCCGCGTTTGAAGATTTTGGATTTGTTCGAGACTCATGCGGAAGAGCATTTGAGTGCCGAGGATGTGTACCGTATTTTGTTGGAAGAGGGTGTGGAAATCGGTGTGGCGACGATTTATCGCGTGCTGACGCAATTTGAGCAGGCGGGCATTTTGCAACGCCACCATTTTGAAACGGGCAAGGCGGTTTATGAGTTGGACAAGGGCGACCACCACGACCATATCGTCTGCGTGAAGTGCGGCGAGGTAACGGAGTTCCACAATCCCGAAATCGAAGCCCTGCAAGACAAAATCGCCGAGGAAAACGGCTACCGCATCGTCGATCACGCGCTGTATATGTACGGCGTGTGCAGCGACTGTCAGGCCAAGGGCAAACGTTAAATCCGGACGGTTTGTTGTTCAGACGGCATTCATGATTTTGGATGCCGTCTGTGTTTTTGGAGAACTGCCATGCGTATTCCGCTGCTTGCCCCTGACAATTATGCCTTTCCCGATCCTACCTATGCTTTGGCCCGGTGCGACGGGCTGGTCGGCGTGAGCGGCGATTTGGATGTGGGGCGGCTGCTCGAGGCGTATCGGAACGGCGTGTTTCCGTGGTTTTCTCGGGACGGTTGGTTTTTTTGGTATGCGGTCGGCCCGCGTGCGGTGATTGTTCCCGAACGTCTGCACGTTCCGCGCTCGCTGGCGAAAACGCTGCGCAACGGCAGCTATCGGGTTGCGGTCAACGGCTGTTTTGCGGAAGTGGTCGCGCATTGTGCGGCAGCGGCGCGCCCGAATCAGGACGGAACTTGGATTGCGCCCGAGTTTCAGACGGCATATTTGAAGCTGCACGAAATGGGACACGCGCATTCTTTCGAGTGCCATTATCCCGATGAAAGCGGTGAAACGAGGTTGGCGGGCGGCTTTTACGGCGTGCAGATCGGCAGCGTGTTTTATGGCGAATCGATGTTTGCGTTGCAACCGGATGCGTCGAAAATCGCGTTTGCCTGCGCCATGCCGTTTTTGGCGGATTTGGGCGTGGAATTGATAGACTGCCAGCAGGACACGGAACATATGCGCCGTTTCGGTTCGGAGCTGCTGCCGTTTGCTGATTTTGCCGAACTTCTGCGGATGTTGAACGCCGTGCCGTTGAAAGAGGAAATCGGGCGGCGCGAAGTGGCGTGCAGGGGGCTTTGATGGCGGCTTATGCTTCGGTCAGGTTCAAATATGGTGGATTAAAATTGGAAATGACGACAGCCGGGTAAAATCACGGTGAAAAATGAAAAATGCCGTCTGGAACTTGAAAACATCGGGTTTCAGACGGCATTTTGTTTGACGGTTTATTGCTTATTTGAGCGGGCGTACTTCGAGACCGAACATGCGGCGTGCAGTGTTCAGCATTTGACAGCTGAATCCCCATTCGTTGTCATACCATGCGAAGACTTTGACCATGTTGCCGTCAACGACTTTGGTCAGTGTTGCGTCGAAGTGGCTGGCTTCGGTGGTGTGGTTGAAGTCCATGGAAACCAAGGGCAGGGTGTTGTAGCCTAAAACGCCTTTGAGCGCGCCTGCTTCCGAGGCGGCTTTCATCAGTGCGTTGATTTCTTCGACTGTGGTGTCGCGCGCGGCTTGGAAGCTCAAATCTACCAATGATACGTTGACGGTCGGCACGCGGATGGCAAGCCCGTCGAGCCTGCCTTTCAATTCGGGCAGTACCAAACCGACGGCTTTTGCCGCGCCGGTTTTGGTCGGAATCATGTTTTCCACGCCGCTGCGGGCGCGGCGCAGGTCTTTGTGGCGCACGTCGGTAACGGTTTGGTCGTTGGTCAGCGCGTGGATGGTGGTCATCGAGCCTTTGACGATGCCGACGCTTGTGCTCAATACTTTGGCGACGGGGGCGAGGCAGTTGGTGGTGCAGGAGGCGTTGGAAACGACGGTCATGTCGTCGGTCAGGACGCTGTCGTTCACGCCGTACACGACGGTTGCATCGACATCGTCGCCGCCCGGTGCGGAAATGAGGACTTTTTTCGCACCGCTTTCGAGGTGGATTTTGGCTTTTTCTTTGCTGGTGAACGCGCCGGTGCATTCCATGACCAAATCGACACCGAGTTCTTTCCACGGCAGTTCGGCAGGGTTGCGGGTCGAGAAGAAGGGGATTTTGTCGCCGTTGACGATGAGGTTGCCGCCGTCGTGGGATACGTCGGCTTCAAAGCGTCCGTGCACGGTGTCAAATTTGGTCAGATGGGCGTTGGTTTCAAGGCTGCCGCTGGCGTTGACGGCGACGATTTGGAGTTGGTCTTGAATCTGATAATCGTAGATGGCGCGCAAAACCTGGCGGCCGATGCGTCCGTAGCCGTTGATGGCGACTTTGATGCCCATGGTTTGTTCCTTTGTCGAGGGGTTGGGTAGATTTTCGGGGCGGATTATAGCAAATTTGTAGTGGCGTGTAATTAATATTTTATTGAAAACGGCGCGACTGGAAGGGTGGGCGGTAAGATGCGGACGGCACGGGTGCGGCGGACGGAGAGCTTGATAAAATGCCGTCTGAAGCGGCTTCAGACGGCATTTCGGGGAGGGGTCAGGAGGCGGTATTCTGTGCGGCTTCCTGTTTGGCTTTGTATTGTTTGAGGTATTCGAGGGCGGCGGCTTTTTCGCTGTCGCTGCCGTATTTCATATCGCGTTGGGCGCGGCGCAACTCGGCGCGTTCGCGGGCTTCGGCTATCTGTTTCGCCTGATAGTCTTTGCGGTTGTCGGCGGCGGCGAGGCGGTCTTGTTGGGTTTGCGCTTTTGCCATGGCTTTGGCGATGAGGTCGGCAGGGTTAAACGCCGGTTTTTTCGGTGTGTCGGGCGTTTGCGGACGCGCGTTGCGGACGGCGGCTTCGCGTTCGGCAAGCATGGCCTTGCGTTCGTCGGCTTCGCGCTGTTTGCGGGCAGTACGCTTGTGGTAGCGCGCGCGCGCGTGTTCGGCGGCGGCAAAACGGCTGTCGGCGGACAGGCTGAAGCGGCGCGCGCGGGGCAGGACGGTGTCGGCAACGGGCTGCATATGGATGCAGTCGACGGGGCAGGGGGCGACGCAGAGTCCGCAGCCGGTGCATTCGTCGGCGATGACGGTGTGCATAAGTTTGCCCGCGCCCATAATGGCATCGGCAGGGCAGGCGCGGATGCAGGCGGTGCAGCCGATACAGGCGGTTTCGTCTATCCGGGCGAGTGCTTTGGCTTGGGTTTTGGCAGGTGCGGCAAGGGGTTTGCCGAGCAGGACGGCAAGGTCGCGGACGACGGTTGCGCCGCCCGGGGCGCAGAGGTTGTACGCTTCGCCTGTTGCGACTGCCTGTGCGTAGGGCAGGCAGCCGTCGTAGCCGCATTCGCGGCATTGGGTTTGGGGAAGCAGGCGGTCTATGGCGGCGGCTGTGGCGGTCATGTCGGTGTGCGGCTCAAAATCGAAAGGGCGTATTTTAGCAGAATTGTATGCCGCGCCCGTTTCGGATGATGCGCGGTGTTTTGTTATAATACGGCGGCGTGTGCCGTTTCAGACGGCATTTTTCTGTATTTTCCTGTTCGGACGGCCTATGAATGAATTTTCGCTTGCCCCTATTGTGGTTGTTCTGCTGGTGTCGGTCATTACGGTGATCCTGTGCCGCAAGTTCAACATTCCCTCCATGCTGGGCTACCTGCTGGTGGGCTTTTTGGCGGGGCCCGGTATGCTCAGCCTGATTCCGAAAAGCCATGCGACGGATTATTTGGGCGAAATCGGGATTGTGTTCCTGATGTTCAGCATCGGTTTGGAGTTCTCGTTGCCCAAGTTGAGGGTGATGAGGCGGCTGGTGTTCGGTCTGGGCGGTTTGCAGGTCGGCGTTACGATGCTGTCGGTAATGGGCATACTGATGCTGACGGGCGTGCCGTTCAATTGGGCGTTTGCCGTGTCGGGCGCGTTGGCGATGTCGTCCACAGCGATTGTGAGCCGGATTTTGTCGGAAAAGACGGAATTGGGGCAGCCGCACGGTCAGATGGCGATGGGCGTGCTGCTGATGCAGGACATCGCCGTCGTGCCGCTGATGATTCTGATTCCCGCGCTGGCTGGCGGAGGGGAAGGAAATATTTGGGCGGCCTTGGGTTTGGCGTTTGCAAAAATGCTGCTGACGCTGGGGCTGCTGTTTTTCGTCGGCAGCAAAATTATGTCGCGATGGTTCAGGATGGTGGCAAAACGCAAATCGTCCGAACTCTTTATGATCAATGTGCTGCTGGTAACGCTGGGCGTGTCTTATCTGACGGCGTTGGAAGGGCTGTCGATGGCGTTGGGCGCGTTTGTGGCGGGGATGCTGCTTTCGGAAACGGAATACCGTTTCCAAGTCGAAGACGACATCCGCCCGTTCCGCGATATTTTGCTCGGCTTTTTCTTTATCACGGTCGGCATGAAGCTGGACATTCAGGCATTGATCGGCGGCTGGCGGCAGGTATTGATGCTGTTGGCAATGCTGCTGGTGTTGAAGGCATTGGTTGTGTTTGCCATTGCATTCAAAATGAAACATTCGGTCGGCGACAGCCTCAAAACGGCTTTGTATCTCGCGCAGGGCGGCGAGTTCGGCTTCGTGATGCTGGCCATTGCCGGGCAGCTTGATATGGTTTCGCCAGAATGGGAACAGGCGGCGACGGCGGCGGTTCTGCTGTCGATGATTATCGCGCCCTTCCTCTTGGGCGGCAGCGATGCGCTGGTCGGGCGTTTGGTCAAGTCAAGCTGGGACATGAAGTCGCTCGATCTGCACAGTATGCTGGTAGAAACCATGAGCAAGTCCGACCATGTGCTGATTGTCGGCTTCGGCAGGGGCGGGCAGACGGTCGGACGCGTCCTCTCCCAAGAAGACATCCCGTATTTCGCACTCGATTTGGACATCGCGCGGGTGCAGGTTGCCAGAAGTGCGGGCGAACCGGTGTCGTTCGGCGATGCGAAACGCAGGGAAGTATTGGAAGCCGCCGGTTTGGGACGGGCGAAAATGGTGGTGGTTACGCTCAACAATATGCACGAAACGCAACACGTTTTAGACAATGTGCTGTCCATGTATCCCAATATGCCCGTATATGTGCGCGCCACCAATGACGATTATGTGAAAACGTTTACCGATATAGGTGCGGAAGAAGCCGTGTCGGACACCAAAGAAACCGGACTCGTGTTGGCAGGCTATGCGATGTTGGGCAACGGCGCGTCGTACCGGCACGTCTATCAGACGATGGCAAATATCCGCCACAGTCGTTATGCCGCGTTGGAGGGGCTGTTTGTCGGCAGCGACGACGAAGCGGGATTCGGTGAAAACGGCGAAACTGTTTGCCGCCATGCTTTTTCTTTGGCGCAAGAGGCTTATGCCGTCGGAAAAACAATCGGCGCACTGCCTTTGGACAGGCACGGCATCAAACTGCTGTTCGTCCGTCGCCGTACCGCGAGGATTGAAAATCCCGTTCCTTCCTTCGTTTTGGAAGGCGGAGACATATTGGTCGTCGTCGGCAAAAAGGATGAAATTATTTTGTTTGAAAACTGGAGTTTGCAGGGAATATAAATGAAATTCCGAAATAAGGCTTGCGCCATTTCCGGTTATTTGGTTTAATAGCGTTTTCGCAAATCGCAAGGGTGATTAGCTCAGTTGGTAGAGCGTCTGCCTTACAAGCAGAATGTCGGCGGTTCGACTCCGTCATCACCCACCAAGTTTCCTTCCATTGTTGCAAACAATGGATGCGCGGTGGTAGCTCAGTTGGTTAGAGTACCGGCCTGTCACGCCGGGGGTCGCGGGTTCGAGCCCCGTCCGCCGCGCCAAGTTTCAAAATGCTGACTCTGTCGGTATTTTTTATACACGGGTGATTAGCTCAGTTGGTAGAGCGTCTGCCTTACAAGCAGAATGTCGGCGGTTCGACTCCGTCATCACCCACCAAGTTTCCTTTCATTGTTGCAAACAATGGATGCGCGGTGGTAGCTCAGTTGGTTAGAGTACCGGCCTGTCACGCCGGGGGTCGCGGGTTCGAGCCCCGTCCGCCGCGCCAAGTATTGAAAATACCGACCTTAGGGTCGGTATTTTTTCATCTGCCCGATTTGATGGGTTTGTCTGTTTTGGGTCTGTTTCGCCCGGATATTGCTGTTTTAATCCGGTTTTTTATCATTGGATGGTATTTTCGATACGGATTCGGACAGTTGTTGCGTGCTGTTCTGATGTTGCTTACCTGTCGTATCAATGGGCAGTAGGATGCTTGCGGATTTTATGGCTTCCTTCTTGCCGTTTTGTGGGTTGAAATGTCGGCGGATATGTCGGATATTTTTGAAAATGCCGTCTGAAGGTTTTCAGACGGCATTTTTGTCAGGCGGTTTTGGGTTCGCGGATGGGGAGGTTGAGGAGGGCGGCGGTTCCGGCCAGCAGTGCGTCGGCATACCACATCCAGCCGTAGTCGCCGAATTGTGTGATGACGATGCCGCCGATGTACGAGCCGAGGAAGCCGCCGATTTGGTGGGTGAGCATTACCAGTCCGAACAGGGTGGCGAGGTAGCGTGTGCCGAAGAGTTTGCCGGTAACGGCGGCGGTCGGGGCGACGGTGGCGAGCCATGTGAATCCGAGTGCGGCGGCGAAAATGTAGAAGTTGAGGTCGGTTTTGGGTGAGAAGATGTAAATCAGCACCATGGCGACGCGTGAGGTGTAGAGTCCGAACAGGACGTGTTTTCCTTTGAAGCGTCCGGTGCACCAGCCTGAGAACACGCAACCGGCGATGTTTGCCAGTCCGATGATGGCAATGGATGTTGAGGCGACGGTGGCGGGCAGTCCGCACAGGGCGACTTCCGTGGGTAGGTGGGTTACGAGAAAGGCGATGTGGAAGCCGCAGGCGAAAAAGCTCAGGTGCAGCAGGATGTAGCTTGGGGTTTTGAAGGCGGTTTTGACTGCTTCTCCGAGGCTTTGTCCGTGTGTGGCTTGGGCGTGTTGGGTGTGGGCGGCGTTGTTGCCGCCGGCAAGCCACCATGAGACGGGCAGAATCAGCAGGGCGATTGCGCCACAAACGTAAAATGTGCCCGTCCAGCCGACTTCGGGCAGGACGACGAGTCCTTGAACCAGCGGTGCGAACAGGAATTGTCCTGCCGAACCGCCTGCGTTGACCAGTCCGGATGCCAAGCCGCGTTTGTGTGCGGGGATTTGGGCGGCAACCTGTCCCATAATGATGGAAAACCCGCCGGAGCCGGTGCCGAATGCGAGCAGCAGCCCGACGGCAATCATCAGCCCCCAATAAGTCGGGATGTTGGGGGCAATCAGGCAGGCGCAGACGAGCAGGACGGCGCCGCCGCTTAATACCCTGAACGCGCCGAAACGGTCGGCAAGCGCGCCGGACAATGGTTGCGATATGCCCCACATCAGTTGGAAAACGGCGATGATGAGGCTGAATTGGGCAATGCTCAATTCGGTGGTGTTGACGACGGGTTGGACGAACAGTCCGAGCGTCATCCTCATGCCGATGGTAATCAGCAGGATGAATGCGGCGGCGGTGATGGTCAGCCAAAATTTGGGTGTTTTCGATGCGGTGTGCGTCATAATGTGTATTTTGAGTCGGTTAAGTTTGCGGATTTTAACAAACCGGATGATTCGGGCTAAATAATTCCTGATTCTTTGGATATAGCCAACGGTATGCCTGCCGATGCCGTCTGAAAGGGCTTGATGGGTATTTACGGTTCAGGTTAATATTTGTTCCGTATTTGTTAATTCCGGTTAGTATAGTGGATTAACAAAAACCAGTACGGCGTTGCCTCGCCTTAGCTCAAAGAGAACGATTCTCTAAGGTGCTGAAGCACCAAGTGAATCGGTTCCGTACTATTTGTACTGTCTGCGGCTTCGTCGCCTTGTCCTGATTTTTGTTAATCCACTATATTTTTGCCCGACGGGGTGAAAAATACAGTTGCTACGACCCACCCTACGTCCTCCCCTACACAACACCTTACGCCCGCTGAAAAAATTTCAGGCGGCATTTTTATCCAATGCAAAAATATCCCGTCATTCCCGCGAAAGCGGGAATGACGGGATTTGGCGGGAATGACGGCGGGGGCGGTTTGGTGGTTTGGATTGGTTTCGGTGGGCTGAAGCCCACCCTACAGCCCGCCCTACACATCTGGAACTCAACGAACCTGGATTCCCGCTTTCGCGGGAATGACGGGGGTGTGGCGGGAATGACGGGGGTTTATCAGAAATGACCGAAACTCAAAAGTCGGCAGCCTTGTTTACGCCTTCAAAATATCGAGCAATTTCAAATCGACTTTTTCGGCATCGAATTTATCTTTGGCAATCGCATAACTTGCATTCCCCATCAGGCGGACGGCTTCCCTGTTTTCGATAAAATAAATCATTTTTTCGGCCAAGATGCGGGGATTCCAAGGTTCGATCAGGAAGCCGTTGACCTTGTCGGCGACCGTTTCCCTGCATCCGGGGACATCCGTCGTAATCACCGCCCTGCCGACGGCCATTGCCTCCTGAGTGCTTCGGGGAACGCCTTCCCTATAATAAGACGGCAATACGAATATATGATGTTCTTTTATCACTTCGGAAACATTGTTTACAAAACCGGGGAAACGGATAATATCGCGGGCGATAAGGCGTTCCAAATCGCCCCCCCCCCCGCGTGATTTGTCGATTGCGCCCAAAGCGGTAAAAACCGTATCGGGGTATTTGTCCTTAACCTGTTCCGCCGCCCGAATAAAATCATCAATCCCCTTTTCTTTCAGAAATCTGCCGATAAAGAGAAATTTTACGGGTTCTTTTTCATCGGGAATATCCGCCTCGGAATAAGGATATTGCCGCGAATCCAGACCGATTCCGCCCAAAATATGGATGTTTTTTATTTTGATGCCGTATTTGTCCGTCAGTTCGTCTTTGTCGTCGGGGTTTAATACAATCAGGCTTTCCAACATCGGCAGGGCAATGCGGTATAAGGCAATCAAAATCCCCTTTATGATTTTTGTTTTTAACGGTATGCCTTCCGGCTGCGGGGTAAATGCGAATCCCAAACCTTCCAGCATCCCGACGATTCTGGGCACGCCTGCCAATTTTGCGGCAAAAGTGCCGAAAATCACGGGTTTTGCGAAATAAGGGAAAACCAAATCCGGCGATATTTTTTTGAGTTCTTTAAATATGAGGAAGGTGGATTTTATATCGGAAAACGGGTTCAGCCCGCTGCGGTTTGAACGGTAGGTAACGGGTGTAACCCCCATTTCCCTGATAATATCCAATTCATTATCGGAAAACTCCGATACAAAGGCATACACCTGATGGTTTTTGCCGATTAATTTTTTAATGACGGGGGCGCGGAAACCGTAAATGCTGGATGCGACTGTTGTGATAAAAACGATTTTCATAAGGCGGACACCTTGAATTATAGGATTGGAAATGCGGTCTGCATTGATGAAATGCCGGATACGGGGCGCGGCGGGCAAACCTTTGCCAAGCGCACCGCATCCGGCGCTTCGCCCGCCCGGGCAGGGGCGGCTTCAGACGGCATTTTATCCTGAAATCCGCTGCATAACGCCCGGTGATATACAGTATCGCGTTTTGTGATGATTTTACACCCGAAGGGAAAACGGACTTATTTGAATGGCGGTTTAATCGCGGCGGTTGTTTGCGGTTTGATAAGGCTGATTTGCGTGTCGTGCAGTCCGGCAACGGGTAGGGTGTTTGGAAAATGCCGTCTGAAGGTTTTCAGACGGCATTTCGATGTCGGCAGCAGTCGTGCGGAATCAGCCTTTGAAGCGTTTGAACACCAGCGTGCCGTTGGTGCCGCCAAAGCCGAAGGAGTTGGAAATGGCAACGTCGATTTCCGCGTCGCGCGCTTCGTTGGCGCAGTAGTCCAAATCGCAACCCGCTTCGATGTCTTGTTCAAAGATATTGATGGTCGGTGGAACTTTGCCATCGTGTATCGCCAAAATGCTGTACACGGCCTCCACGCCGCCCGCCGCGCCGAGCAGGTGGCCGGTCATGGATTTGGTCGAGCTGACGACGGTTTTGTAGGCGTGTTCACCGAACGCGCGTTTGAGGGCTTTGGTTTCGTTGGCATCGCCCAAGGGGGTGGACGTGCCGTGTGCGTTGACATAATCCACATCTTCGGGATTCAGTCCGGCATCTTTCAGCGCGCGGGTAACTGCCAGCGCAGGGCCTTCTTCGTTCGGCGCGGTGATGTGGTAGGCATCGGAACTCATGCCAAAGCCGACGATTTCGGCGTAAATTTTCGCACCGCGTTTTTTGGCGTGCTCCAATTCTTCCAACACCAATACGCCCGCGCCTTCGCCGATAACGAAGCCGTCGCGGCCTTTGTCCCACGGACGGGAAGCGGTAGCAGGGTCGTCGTTGCGGGTGGAGAGGGCTTTCATCGCAGCAAAACCGCCTACGCCCAAAGTGCTGATCGCGCCTTCGGCACCGCCTGCAATCATCACGTCAGCGTCGCCGTATTTAATCAGTCGAGCGGAGTCGCCGATGGAGTGCGCGCCGGTGGTACAGGCGGAAACCATGCCGTAGCTGGGGCCGCGGTAGCCTTTGAGGATGGTAACGTGTCCGGAAATCAGGTTAATCAGCGAACCAGGGATAAAGAAAGGATTGATTTTGCGCGCGCCGCCTTCGATTACGGCTTTGCCGGTGGCCTCGATGCTGGGCAGTCCGCCGATGCCGGAACCGATGTTTACGCCGACGCGGTCTTTATCGAGGTTTTCCACATCGTCCAAGCCCGAATCGGCGATTGCCTGCAATGCGGCGGCAATGCCGTAGTGGATAAATACGTCCATGCGGCGTGCTTCTTTTGCACTGATGTAATCGCCGATATTGAAATCGCGGACTTCGCCGGCGATTTGGCTGTTGATGTCGGATGCGTCAAAGCGGGTAATCTTGCCGATGCCGCTTTTGCCTGCGAGCAGGTTGTTCCATGCTTCTGCAACGCTGTTGCCGACAGGGGAAACTTGACCTAAGCCTGTAATGACTACTCTTCTCTGACTCATGATAATCTCGCTGTTGGTTGTCGGTGCGGCATATGGGGGTGTCGGACATATGCCGTCTGGAATTCCCGGCAGGTATTTAAACGGAGTTTAAGCAGTTTGCCATATAAGGGAAAAGCCTCTATTGCACGGTGCAGCAGAGGCTGTTGTGTCGGGCGATGACCGATTAGCCGTTGTGGGCGTTGATGTAGTCGATAGCCAGTTGGACTGTGGTGATTTTTTCAGCATCTTCGTCAGGGATTTCGCAGCCGAAAGCTTCTTCCAGAGCCATAACCAGTTCTACGGTATCCAAAGAGTCTGCGCCCAAGTCGTCTTGGAAAGAAGATTCATTTTTCACGTCGGCTTCATTTACGCCCAGTTGTTCAGCAACAATTTTCTTAACTTGTTGTTCGATGTTTGACATGTCAGTCGTTCCTTTATGCCTTGCGGCAGGTTGTTTAAGGGAAATAAATCGGTGGTATTGTACCGACTTTTAATAGAGTTTTCTATCTAATGCATATTATATCAATATTTGCCGATTTGTACATTT
This sequence comes from Neisseria sp. LACPHL-SPEC-2024-00856, assembly GCF_047915665.1. Classification (NCBI taxonomy): domain Bacteria; kingdom Pseudomonadati; phylum Pseudomonadota; class Betaproteobacteria; order Neisseriales; family Neisseriaceae; genus Neisseria; species Neisseria sp. LACPHL-SPEC-2024-00856. The sequence continues at coordinate 87,874 of NZ_JBLRPR010000005.1, read as the reverse complement.
TTGGGTGCGGCGGGTTTTGTCGTTCAAGTTTGACCTGTGTGCCGTATGTTTGGCGGGATTTCGGTTAAAATGGCGGCATTTCCATCTGAAGCAGAAAGCCCTGTCATGTATCCACTTGCCCGCCGCATCCTGTTTGCACTCGATGCCGAGAAAGCCCACCACTTCACGCTCGACGCGCTCAACACGGTTTATAAATTGGGTCTGATTCCCGTAACCGACAACCGTACCAAACCTGTAAAACTGATGGGTATGGATTTGCCCAACCCTGTCGGACTTGCCGCAGGTCTCGACAAAAACGGTGAATACATCGACGCTTTGGGTGCGCTCGGTTTCGGTTTCATCGAAATCGGCACGGTTACGCCCAACCCGCAGCCCGGCAACCCGCAGCCGCGCCTCTTCCGCGTTCTAGAACACCAAGGCATCATCAACCGCATGGGTTTCAACAACCACGGCATCGATGCCATGATACGCAATATTGAAAAAAGCAAATTCAGCGGCGTGTTGGGCATCAACATCGGCAAAAACGCGGTTACGCCTATCGAAAACGCTGCCGATGATTATTTAATCTGCCTCGAAAAAGCCTACGCGCACGCAAGTTACATTACCGTCAATATTTCCTCGCCCAACACCAAAAACCTCCGCGCGCTGCAAGGTGGCGGCGAGTTGAGCGCATTGCTTGAGGCTTTGAAAAACAAACAGGCACAGCTTACCTCTGCACACGGGAAATACGTTCCGCTCGCCGTCAAAATCGCCCCCGATTTGGATGAAGCACAAATCGAAGACATCGCCCACGTTGTCAAATCCGTCGAAATGGACGGCATCATCGCTACCAACACCACCATCGACAAATCAAGCCTAGGCAGCCATCCGCTTGCAGACGAGCAGGGCGGTTTGAGCGGGCTACCCGTTCATGAAAAAAGTAATCGGGTGTTGAAGCTGTTGGCAGACCACATCGACGGCAAGCTGCCGATTATCGGCGTAGGCGGCATCATGAACGGCAAAGATGCGGCAGAGAAAATCCGCTTGGGCGCAACTGCCGTCCAGGTGTACAGCGGATTGATATACAAAGGTCCGGCATTGGTCAAAGAATGTTTGAAGGCTTTGGCGCGATGACGCGTCCCGCCCAAAATGTCGTCTGAAAGCACGTTTTGCCGTTCAGACGGCATTTTCATTTCCTTTTCCTGCCTGCCGCCCCTTGAAAATCCCTTACGCGCCGCCCTGTTTGAAACAAAGCAAACGCCCGCCGCGAACCAGACAATCTTGATACGCAGCCAAAGCAAGCCCGGCGGTAAGTTGTTAAACATATAAATAATTGATATAAAAAATAATTTTATACTGTGGCGGACGGCTTGGGGAAACGCAAAATATGAACGGCGTTGGAATTCATGATGTGGAAAATAAGGATATGGGGATAAAAATAGATGGGACTGTCCTAGATAACTAGGATAAACTCGATTTTACTAATTGTTTTAAGATGGAAATTTGAACTTTTATCTCACTGTTGTTAAAACGCCATTCGCACTCCTTTAATACAGCCCAAAAATGCTCTTTGGGAATGCCGTTAAACTTGCGTAAATGACGTTTTGCCCGGTTCCAAAAGTTCTCAATTCCATTGATATGGTTTTGTCGTTCGGCAAAATGTGTGCTGTGATTGATACGAAAACGAAGTTTCAGCGAAGCTAAAATGGCTAAATTCGCCCACATCTAATACATCATAGCTACGATAACAATCCGTATAAACAATGCTGTCAGGTTTCACTTGTTCACGGACAATAGGAAATAAAGTAGCGGTTTGAGTATTTGGTACAGTAACCGTATAAACCTTATATATTGCACCCCATCAGAGGGGCGCATTACTTTTCTTAACATTCCCCTTTGACAGCCAAGTGAAAGGGGGCTTTTTTATGTCAGCAGCAAATGTAATATTCTTACCATTTCGCTTCAAAAGACCAAATACGGCGACTTTACCGGCAGCACCGCGACCGCGTTTGCCTTTGCGTTGTCCGCCAAAATAACTTTCATCTGCTTCTACTTCGCCATCAAACATTTCTAAATGTGGACTGTTTTGATAAAAGTGTGGTTTTGATCGGCTGCAACCGTGTCCGTTTTGCCCAATTAAATGGTGATGAGTTGGAAACATTCTCCCGTTTTTTTAGAAATTTGGGTTATGAATTAGAATAAATGAAGGCCGTCTGAAAGTTCAGACGGCCTTTTTTAATGGTTGTTAATGATGATGGTGGGCATGGCGTGCGGCTGCGCGTTTGGTACCGACAGGCACAATCAGCGTTGCGTAAGTATTGTCTTTCTGACATACGCTCTTATCGCCGTAATCGGTCTCGTTCACGACTTTGATTTTCCACAAACCGTCAATCAGAGTAATCACATTGACCACGCCGTTTTTATCGGTTTTGCCGGAGAAGCCTTGAGGTTCGCGGTGGTCATGGGTTGATTCCAAGTCCATTTCCGCCAAAGTGTCTGAGCTGGCGGTAACGGTGGCTTTAACCAAAGGCTCGCCTTTGTACAGGACTTTGACCGGCAAAATACCGCCGGCTTTGACTTCGTTCGGATTTTTCAGCGGAACCAGTTCCAGCTCTTGGCCGATAGGGCGGGTCAATACCGCTTCATCAACTGCGCCGTTGCCCACTTGGACAAAGCTCTTGCCGAACATTTGCGCCTGTTCGCAATAGGTCGCGCCGGCCAGCTGTTTCAAGGTTTGCTGTTTCCAGCCGTCTTGGTTTTTCGACCAGAAAGTCGGTTTGTAGGTTGCGCTGACCCAGTAGGAGCCTTCAGGCAAAGCGGCTTTGGAAACGTATTGATAGTTTTCGCCTTTATTTACCAAATCAACGGTTTTCTTTGAGCTGCCGGTCAATTGCAGCGGTTTGAAAATATGTACGCGGTCGTCGGCGATTTTTTCGACATTGGGGAAGTCATGGCTGTAACCCAAATCCGCGTGCAGGATTTGGCCGGCTGGCTGATGTGTCGGTGCAGCCACCCAAACATCGTGCGCCTGCGCCACTGCGCCCAATCCCAGCAATCCTAAAAGCATCCATTGTTTCATAGTTTCTACACTCCATTTTGTTGTTGAATGAAAGGCCTTGTATTTTGGCGAGTGGAAACATTACTCTTATTTACATTTTTTGTAAATAATAAGTAATCGTAAACGATGAAAATAATAGGCTGCGGTATTTTTATTAACGCCTACTAACTCTGCTGCTGTTCTTGCAGTTACACCTGCGACAAATAGCTCAATGAGTTTATTTTGTTTATACTGGCTTAGACGACTTTTTCTCATAGGGATAATTCTAACTTAATTTGAATTTCCCTAGTTATCTAGGACAGCCCCAAATAGATTTTAAGTTTAAGGATTCGATATGTTTAAGGACGAACTAAATGAATTTATCCGATTTATATCCGATCCGGAAAGTGAATTGGATGAATGGTATTTGAGCGATTTTAAAGATGAACATATATGGAAAATGCAAAGTTACGAAGCATTTTCATGTTTGCGTGAAGCAGTCCCCTATTTGTTTGCTTATCCCCGATACGGGTATGAACTGTTGGAGATAATTTCCGCGTTAAAAGAAACATCTGATACGACAGAATTATTTTATGAGCCGGGCATTGTGCCTTTGCTGATTGATTTATATAAAGAAGATAGTTATCTGATAAATATGGTCAAACGGATATTCAACTGCCGTTATGGCAAATCTTCTCCATCCGGATGATAAAACGGATTGGCGGAATTTGGATGATTTATTCAATGAGTTGGTTTTAGAGGAATTGCGGGCTTCATTTGTGGATTGGCATCCGACTGTTGAAGAGGCAATCAGCCGTCATTTGGAAGACTTTTCGTAACAGGCATAATCGGAAGGGGCGGAATGACGGGGCAGGCAAACCGATGCGTGAACACGGAGCAGGCAACCGGAGTAAAAAATGAACCTTGATTTAACCGCGCAAAAAGTCCGCCTTTCTTGGAAGGATATTCTGTGGGGATATGAGAATAAATACTTGGGTTGGGCTGATGTAGTAGCTTATGCCCGAAAAATGACGCTTTCAGATCATGATGAACGCGTGTTCAAGCTATCTTTAATCAACAAATCCAATATTCTTGAATTAAAGCCTGTTCTGGAAGATTTGGCTTCGGAAATGAGGGATTATTCCCCTAAAAATTGGCTGTACGTCCTCTTAAGCGATGTATTCCATAGAAAAGAAGAATTTGAGGATTCTTTGGGGGAAATTGAAAAAATTTATGCAGATTTCGATTATCCGAAAGAAATAGAATCATTTGTCAGATATATGCCGCCTAAAGACGGTTATATTCCTTCTCCCCACAGCTATGAAGAAAATATTGCCCGGCTGTATCTCAATTGGGCAAAATATTTGGGCAGATAAGGCAGGCTAGATTCAAATGCCGTCTGAAATGGGCTTTCAGACGGCATTTTGATTATCCCTTATAATTAGGTCATTTTTATTTTCTCATCAGCAGATACTATCATGGCAACCATTCACACCCTTCTCCTCGTTGACGGCTCTTCTTATCTCTACCGCGCTTATCACGCGATGGCGCAGTTGTCCGCGCCAGACGGTGCGCCGACGGGTGCGCTTTATGGTGTGTTGAACATGCTGCGTCGGCTGCGCTCGGATTATGTGCACGATTATTGCGCGGTGGTGTTTGATGCAAAGGGCAAAAATTTTCGCCACGAGATGTTCCCTGACTATAAGGCGACGCGACCGCCGATGCCGGACGATTTGCGCCCGCAGGCGGAAGCCTTGCCGGATTTGGTGCGCTTGATGGGCTGGCCGGTGCTGGTGATTCCGCAAGTGGAAGCGGACGACGTTATCGGCACTTTGGCTAAGATGGCTAGCGAAGCAGGGTGGAACGTGGTGGTATCTACCGGCGATAAGGACATGGCGCAGTTGGTGAACGAGAGCGTAACGCTGGTGAACACGATGAGCGGCGAAACGCTGGACATTGAAGGCGTGAAGGAAAAATTCGGCGTGCGTCCCGACCAAATCCGCGATTATCTCGCGCTGATGGGCGACAAGGTGGACAATGTGCCGGGCGTGGAGAAATGCGGCCCGAAAACGGCGGTGAAGTGGCTGGAAGCCTACGGCTCGCTGGCTGGTGTGATGGAACACGCTGGCGAAGTCAAAGGCAAGGTCGGCGAAAACCTGCAAGCCGCTTTGGAACAACTGCCGCTGTCGTATGATTTGGTAACGATTAAAACCGATGTGGACTTGCACACCGAGCTTTCAGACGGCATCGAAAGCCTGCGCCGCACTTCGCCGAAATGGTCGCAGCTTGCGGTCGATTTCAAACGCTGGGGCTTCCGCACTTGGTTGAAAGAGGCGGAGAGCCGTATGCACGAAGCAGCGGACGGCGATTTGTTCGGCAGCGATACGATAGGCGAACAGGCGGCGTTGGATATGGAAACGTCGTCTGAAAGGCTACATGAAAAAGCCGTTGCGCCCGAAAAACTGGATTATCAGGCCGTTATCACCGAAGCGCAGTTTGCCGCCTTGTTGGACAAACTGGCTCAGACGGACAAAATCGGCATCGATACGGAAACCACGTCATTAGACGCGATGAACGCCTCGCTGGTCGGCATCAGCATCGCGTTCCAAGCGGGCGAAGCAGTTTACATCCCCGTAGGACACAGCCTGACCGCCGCGCCTGAACAGCTTGATTTGCAAGACGTGTTAGGCCGTCTGAAACCGCATTTGGAAAACCCCGCCCTGAAAAAAATCGGTCAAAACCTCAAATACGACCAACACGTTTTCGCCAACTACGGCATCGCCCTGAACGGCATCGCCGGCGACGCGATGCTCGCTTCCTACATCATTGAGAGCCACCTCGGACACGGTTTGGACGAATTGTCCGGACGCTGGTTGGGCTTGGAAACCATTACCTACGAATCGCTGTGCGGCAAAGGCGCGAAGCAAATCGGTTTTGCCGACGTCGCCATTGAGCAGGCGACCGAATACGCCGCCCAAGACGCCGATTTCGCCCTGCGCCTCGAAGCGCACCTGCGCGCGCAAATGGACACCAAGCAGCTTGAAATGTATGAAAAAATGGAGCTGCCCGTCGCGCAGGTGTTGTTTGAAATGGAACGCAACGGCGTACAAATCGACCGCGCCGAACTCGCCCGCCAAAGCGCGGAACTCGGCGCCGAGCTGATGAAGCTCGAACAAGAAGCCTACGCCGCCGCAGGCCAGCCGTTCAACCTCAACTCGCCGAAACAGCTTCAAGAAATCCTGTTTGACAAAATGGGCATCCCCACCAAAGGCCTGAAAAAAACCGCCAAAGGCGGCATTTCCACCAATGAAGCCGTGCTCGAACAGCTCGCGCCCGACTACCCCCTGCCCAAAATCATCCTGCAAAACCGCAGCCTGGCGAAGCTCAAATCCACCTACACCGACAAACTGCCCGAAATGATTTCGCCCAAAGACGGCCGCGTGCATACTACCTATGCCCAAGCCGTCGCCATCACCGGCCGCCTCGCCAGCAACAACCCCAACCTGCAAAACATCCCCATCCGCACCGCTGAAGGCCGCCGCGTGCGCCGCGCCTTTACCGCACCGCAAGGCAGCGTCATCGTTTCTGCCGACTATTCCCAAATCGAGCTGCGCATCATGGCGCACCTCTCCGGCGACAAAACCCTGATTACCGCGTTCCAAAACGGCGAAGACGTACACCGCCGCACCGCCGCCGAAGTGTTCGGCATCGTCCCCGAAAACGTCTCGTCCGAACAACGCCGCTACGCCAAAACCATCAACTTCGGCCTCATTTACGGCATGGGCCAATATGGCCTTGCCAAATCATTGGGCATCGACAACATCTCCGCCAAAAACTTTATCGACCGCTACTTCGCCCGCTATCCCGGCGTCGCCGAATACATGCAGCGCACCAAAGAACAAGCCGCCGCCCAAGTCTACGTCGAAACCCTGTTCGGCAGAAGGCTCTATTTGCCCGACATCCGCAACAAAAACGCCAACGCCCGCGCCGGAGCCGAACGCGCCGCCATCAACGCCCCCATGCAAGGCACAGCCTCCGACCTGATCAAACGCGCCATGATAGACGTGTCCCGCTGGCTGGTTTCAGACGACCTGAAGAGCAAACTGATTATGCAGGTGCATGACGAACTGGTACTGGAAGTACCTGAAACCGAACTGGATTTAGTCAAAGAAAAACTGCCGCAGATTATGGCGAAAGTGGATGAAGGGATGTTGAAAGTGCCGCTGGTGGCTGAGGTTGGAGTAGGGGAGAATTGGGAAGAGGCACATTGAGAATGCACAAGTATTGAACTGTTACGTTTTGATTTATCAAAATTTAAGGAAGTAAAATGCTCGACTCTAATGATTGGAAATCAATAGTATTAAACATTGTTTGCGGTATTGTTACAGCTGTCATTATAGGTATATTTACCGGTTTATGGAAAAAATCCAGATATAAATGTCAAGAATGGGTATCTGGAAATTCTGATCGGATACCTGTTCAAGATACGTCGCTTTATCCTAATGATATAAAAGCCAAGAGGAGGTATGAAGTAAAAAAATTTATTGGCGAAGTGTCTTTTTATACACTTACTTATTTGATTATTTTGGCATCTTTTTCTATGCCGATTTTATTCCACGACCCTTTTGGTACAAATCGGCTTTATTTGAGTCAGGCCAAATATATTGGAATGTATTTTCCTGAAATCTCAATGACTGGCGGATACGCTAATATTTTTGTATGGTTCATTACGCTTACCTTATATGTTCCAATTTTTGGACTGTCTAAGTTAATGACAAAGTATTTATGGTATCCGTTGACAAACATATTTTGGGACTATAACGAAAATTTGGATAAAGTTGGATTTCTCATTTTTATTGCTTTGAAATCATTATTTATATCAGCTTGTGTGCAGTGGTTATTTTTTGATACGGAATTTTTGCAGGCATTGGAAAATGTCTTAATTTTAACTGTTTTTTCAATTGTTTTTGCACTATCACAAAATCGACGCCAGTAAGCCGTAGCCTGGATACCTATTTAGTTGCGCGCGACGGTTGAAACCCAAAACCCGCCCCATGCCGTCTGAAGCCCGACAATCCGGGTTTCAGACAGCATCGGGCTCCTGCTGCGTTTTCAGATGGTGCGGATTTGTCGGCCTGAAATGCCGGATACGCATTTTGCCATCATTTGAAGATATTTTAACTGGTTGTGTTTTAGTAATCTGTTGATTTCAATTATCCGCAAGGGGAAAGACAATTATTTTTCAGTTAGGAAGAAAAGCTATCATATTAAATACATTGAAGATAATTATATCTATCAACACTATATTAAAACACAGCCTGTTAATTTATCGGACTAAAACAACTTTACCCGCCCCCGCCTGTTTCGCGGCACTATTTTGAAACGCAGCCGTTTGTTCCGGCGGTGTTTGAACAATCGGTACGATTCCGGCTGTTGCAAGGCGGTTATTCCTACGTTCGGTCGGCAAACCGCCCTACCGGATACAAAATATTTCCCCGCCGCTGCGGGATTGAAACCCATCCGGATACCGCCTTGTTTTCAGGATTTGCGAGAAAGAAAAGTAATGCGCCCCTTTGGCTGGGTGCAATATATAAGGCTTCCCCGCGCCCGGCCGCGTGCCAACCGTCGTCAGGCGGTCTTGAGCCTGCTTAACGGTATCCCCTCATCAGGCTGTAACCGTTGGCTTTCATGCAGTAGAAAACCAGCTTGGCGGCTTTCTGTTTTTCCAAACGGTTTGCATCGACATCTTTGCGGCAGTAGCCCAATTGGTCGAGTGCCTCTTGCTTGGAGCCCCCGTCCTTATGCCAATATACATACGGTGTGGCGCAGGCAGCCAAGAGGGCTGCCGATACCGACATCAAAGCAATACGGTTTACGCTCATTTTTTACCCTTCTGAATAAAATTTAAAAAATTTTGATGTGCTGCATTTGAAATATTATTCTATTTTACAAATTTATTCAACTATAGTTTTATTTTAACAAGCTATAGTTTATTGTTTGAATATTGGGATTTTTCCATACTCACTGCATGGAAAAACCGACCACCCCAAACCCCTACCGCCTTATCTTCGCCCAAAATATGAGGCAGGTCAGGCGTTTGAAAGAGCTTTCTCAAGAAGAGTTGGCTTTTAGTGCGCGCGTAAGCAAAACCTATATCAGCGAAATAGAACGCGGCAGCCGTTCGGTTTCCATTGATGTGATGGGTCAGATTGCCGATGCGTTGGGTATGCCTTTGGAAGAACTGGTTAGAAAAGACCTGCTGCAACTCAGATAATGTCGGCGACCCGCCCTATGCCACCGCTGGCCGCCATCGTACAGTTTCTGTTTTGTTTTCAAACGGCATCCTTCCGTTTCTATTAAAATAGCGCATTCCACTTTTCAGACGGCATCCTTATGTTTCCCGACCAATCCGCCCCCAACCTCCTGCAAGGCTTAAATCCCGAACAACTCTCCGCCGTAACCTGGCCGCCGCAATCCGCCCTCGTTTTGGCGGGCGCGGGCAGCGGCAAAACCCGCGTGCTGACCACGCGCATCGCATGGCTTTTGCAAACCGGTCAGGCAAGCGTACACAGCATCATGGCGGTAACGTTTACCAACAAAGCCGCCAAAGAAATGCAAACCCGTCTCGGCGCGATGATTCCCATCAACGTCCGCGCTATGTGGCTCGGCACGTTTCACGGTCTCTGCCACCGCTTTTTGCGCCTGCACCACCGCGATGCCGGTCTGCCGTCTTCCTTTCAAATCCTCGACAGCGGCGACCAGCTTTCCCTGATCAAACGCCTGCTCAAAAGTCTCAACATCGCCGAAGAAATCATCGCGCCGCGTTCGCTGCAAGGCTTTATCAACGCGCAAAAAGAATCCGGCTTACGCGCTTCCGTGTTGAGCGCGCCCGATCCGCATACGCGCCGCATGATTGAGTGCTACGCCGAATACGACAAAATCTGTCAACGCGAAGGCGTGGTCGATTTCGCCGAACTGATGCTCCGCAGTTACGAAATGCTGCAAAGCAATGAAATACTGCGCCGGCACTACCAAAACCGCTTCAACCACATTCTCGTTGACGAGTTCCAAGACACCAACAAACTGCAATACGCGTGGCTGAAACTGATGGCGGGCGGCAACGCGGCGGTATTTGCCGTCGGCGACGACGACCAAAGCATTTACCGGTTCCGAGGCGCGAACGTCGGCAATATGACCGCGCTGATGGAAGAGTTCCACATCGACGCGCCCGTCAAACTCGAGCAAAACTACCGTTCCGTCGGCAACATCCTCGCCGCCGCCAACGCTGTTATCGAAAACAACGACGAACGCCTCGGCAAAAACCTGCGTACCGACGCCGAAGCAGGCGACAAAATCCGCTACTACTCCGCCTTTACCGACCTCGAAGAAGCCCGGTTCATCGTGGACGAAACCAAAGCCCTCGAACGCGAAGGCCGGGATTTGGACGAAATCGCCGTCCTCTACCGCAGCAATGCCCAATCCCGCGTCATCGAACAAAGCCTGTTCCGCAGCGGCATTCCCTACAAAATCTACGGTGGGCTGCGCTTTTACGAACGCCAAGAAATCAAACACGCGCTCGCCTATTTGCGCCTCGCCGTCAATCCCGACGACGACAACGCCCTCTTGCGCGTGATTAATTTCCCACCGCGCGGCATCGGCGCGCGTACCGTCGAAAACCTTCAGACGGCATCGCAAGAGCAAGGCGTTTCACTTTGGCAGGCAGCCTGCAATGCCGGCGCAAAAGCCACCAAAGTCGCCGCCTTCGTCCGCCTGATTGAAGCCCTGCGCAACCAAGTCGGACAAATGCCCCTGCCCGAAATCATCGCCGGCATCCTCAAAGACAGCGGCCTGACCGAATACTACCAAACCCAAAAAGGCGATAACCAAGACCGCCTTGACAACCTCGACGAACTCGTCAACGCCGCCATCGAGTTCAAACCCGAAGACAGCAATTTTGAAATCCTACCCGAAAACATTTCAGACGACCCCGCCTTCCCCATCCTCGCTTTCTTGAGCAACGCTGCCCTCGAATCCGGCGAAAACCAAGCAGGCGCAGGCGAAAAAGCCGTCCAACTCATGACCGTCCACGCCTCCAAAGGTTTGGAATTTAACGCCGTCTTCCTCACCGGCATGGAAGAAGGCCGCTTCCCCAGCGAAATGAGCCTTGCCGAACGCGGCGGCCTCGAAGAAGAACGCCGCCTCATGTACGTCGCCATCACCCGCGCCCGCAAACGCCTCTACATCACCATGGCACAGCAACGCATGCTGCATGGGCAAACCCAATTCGGCATCGTCTCTCGTTTCGTTGAAGAAATCCCGCCCGAAGTGTTGCATTACCTGTCCGTCAAAAAAACCGCCTACGACAGCTACGGCGGCCCGCGCCAAACCGCCGCATCCAAAGACAAAATCATCGACGACTACAAACAGCCGCAAACCTACGCAGGCTTCCGCATCGGCCAAAACGTCCGCCACGCCAAATTCGGCACCGGCGTCATCATCGATGCCGTGGACAAAGGCGAGTCCGCCCGACTGACCATCAACTTCGGCAAACAGGGCGTGAAAGAGCTGGACACCAAGTTTGCGAAATTGGAAGAGGTGTAAATTTAAAATGTAGGTCGAATACTTGTATTCGACAAAAACATTTGACGCGTCTATCGTTTCCGAAAAACCGCTGTTGGAAATGTCGGATTCAAAAATCCGACCTACGGCAAAAAACGTAGTAAGGACAAGGCAAAAGGCCGTCTGAAAACGGGAAGGGCAATTTTGCCGCAACCGCCGCCGTCATTCCCGCGAAGGCGGGAATCCAGACCTTTCGGTACGGAAACTTATCGGATAAAAGGTTTCTTTAGATTCCACGTCCTAGATTCCCGCCTGCGCGGGAATGACGGACGGTAAAAGCCGGGTATAGATACCCACCCTCTGTTATCACTGAAATCAATAAGGAAGAACATTATGTCCCAAGTTTTTAAAGATTTTGATTTGCCCTCTGTGTGGGAATCCGACAGTTGGGCAGATGAAAACTACAAAGAAGCCCCGTTTACCCCTGAAATTTTGGCTGCCGTAGAAAGTGAGCTAGGCTATAAATTGCCGCAAAGTTTTATTGAATTGATGGGAGTACAAAACGGCGGGATATTTATAAAAACCTGTTTTCCAACCACGCAGAGAAATTCGTGGGCGAAAGATCATGTGCAAATTTGCGAGGTATCGGGCATCGGTTTTGAAAAAGAAGGAAGCCTGTGCGGCGAAACAGGGCAAAAACTTTGGCTGGAAGAATGGGAGTATCCTCCTATCGGCGTGTATTTTGCCAACGACCCGTCGGGAGGACATGCCCTGTTTGCCTTAGACTATCGGGCGTGCGGCAAAGACGGCGAGCCGAAAGTGGTGTTCGTCGAACAAGAATCGGATTTTGAAATCGTCGAACTTGCCCCCGATTTTGAAACCTTTATCCGCAGTTTGCGGCATGAAGATGAGTTTATTGACGAGGAAATATAAAACGGCGGTTGAAAAACCGGAATCATCAAGGAAAAACGAGCGAAATAACGGATAACCGTTTGAATCCGTAAGGGAAACAGTTCGGCGGAACGTGCCGCCTGTTTTCGGCGGTTTTGTCGGTGCTTAGGTCAAACCTTTACGGCGTTGCCCTTATGCCGATTTTGTCCGCCTGCTGCAAGGCGGTTTGCCTACTGAAAGGCAAAATGCCGTCTGAACATCGTTCAGACGGCATTTTCAAATGGAAGGCAATATAGTCGGTATATGAAAAGTTGATGCGTGAGGCAGGATGGGTTTAGGCTTGTTAATCTCCATATAATAAATGGCCGTCTGAAGCCCTTATGCGACTATATCTGCCGACCCTATGGTCAATCAGCAGTGAACCAGTGAGCCTTCGTCTTCGCCGGTAATGACGCGTTTGAGCGAGCCTTCTTTGGCGATGCCGAAGACGACGATATTGAGTTTGCGTTCGCGGCAGAGCGCAAAGGCGGTCGCGTCCATGACTTTAAGGTTTTTGTTCAAGGCTTCGTCAAAAGTAATGGTTTCGTAGCGGGTTGCAGACGGGTCTTTTTTCGGGTCTGCGGTGTACACGCCGTCAACGTTGGTGGCTTTGAGCATCACGTCGCAGTTCATTTCCGCACCGCGCAATGCGGCGGCAGTGTCGGTCGTGAAGAACGGGTTACCGGTACCGGCGGCAAAAATCACGACTTTGCCTTCTTCTAAATATTGAATGGCTTTAGGACGGGCGTACGTTTCAGCGATTTGCTGCATGGAAAGCGCGGATTGTACGCGCGCTTTGATGCCGAGGGTTTCAAATGCGTCTTTGAGTGCCAAGGCGTTCATCACGGTTGCCATCATGCCCATGTAGTCGGCAGTGGCGCGGTCCATGCTGCCCGCTTGGGCGGATACGCCCCGGAAAATATTGCCGCCGCCCACGACGATGCCGACCTGTACGCCCATTTTAACGACTTCGGCAATTTCGCCGACAGTTTGAACGATGGTATCGTGATTGATGCCGAACGGATCGGAACCCATCAGGGATTCGCCGGAGAGTTTCAGTAATACGCGTTTGTATTTGATTTGCTGTGTCATGGGATATTCTGCTTTCTCGTTGGGGATGTTGCCGGCTTCCGGGCGGGATGCCGTCTGAAAGGTGTATGCCTTGGCAGGACGTATGCGGCGTGCCGGCGGTGTGAAAACGGGCGGCTGAATTTGCCGCCGCTGTTTTCGGGCGGGGCGGGCATTTGAACCCTGCCGCCGGAAAATATGGGCCTTTCCCAAAAAAAAGCACCCTGATTCGTTTGGAATCCAGGTGCTTTCTTTTTCATAGTGCCTTACACTTTGGCGGCAGCGGCTACTTCTGCCGCGTAATCGACGGCTTTTTTCTCGATACCGTCGCCTACTTTGTAGCGTACGAAGCTGACCACTTCAGTGCCGTTTTCTTTCGCGAATTGGGCAACAGTTTGGTCGGGGTTCATCACGAATGCTTGGCCGTTCAGAGTGATTTCAGCCAAGAATTTGCGGATACGGCCTTCAACCATTTTAGCGGCGATGTCGGCAGGTTTACCGGAAGCGATGGCTTGTTCGGTGTAGATGTGGCGTTCTTTTTCAACGGTTTCAGCATCTACTTCGGCTTCACTTACGCATTGTGGTTTAGCGGCAACGATGTGCATACCGATTTTGCGTGCTACGTCTTCAGAGCCTTTGTACTCAACCAATACGCCTTCGGTAGCCAAAGCACCGTGGATGTAGGCAACCAGTTGGTTGGCAGTGTCGATCACTTGGAAGCGGCGGACAGACATGTTCTCGCCCAATTTGGCGATGATGGCTTTACGTTCTGCTTCAACCAGTTCGCTCAGTTCTTCAACAGAAGCCGGTTTTTTCTCGGCAGCGGTTTTAGCAACGAAGTTGGCAAATTCTACGAAGCCGGCGTCTTTAGCAACGAAGTCGGTTTCGCAGTTTACTTCAACCAATGCGCCGACATTGCCGTTGATCGCGTAAGCCAATACGCCTTCGGCAGCAGTACGGCCAGCCAGTTTACCGGCTTTCGCACCAGATTTAATACGCAGGATTTCTTCGGCTTTGTCGAAGTTGCCTTCAGCTTCAACCAAGGCTTTTTTGCATTCCATCATGCCCAGTCCGGTAGCGGCGCGCAGGTCGGCAACCATTTTTGCAGTAATTTCTGCCATTTTGAATCTCCTAGATTTTTGGGAAATGCGGAAAGGATTTTCCGCATTCGGGAATCGTGTGCCGCGAACGGACGTTCAGACGGCATATTTGAGAAAAGGGGCATAACGCCCCTCTTCTGTGTACCGAATTACTCGGCAGCAGCTTCTTGGGCAGCGGCTACAGTTTCTTGCAGCGCTTGGTTTTTGCCTTCCAAAACTGCGTCAGCGATGCCTCGGCAGTACAGGCGGATGGCTTTGGCGGAGTCGTCGTTGCCGGGGATGACGTATTTCACGCCGTCGGGGCTGTTGTTGGTATCGACTACGGCGATAACGGGGATGCCCAGTTTTTCAGCCTCAACCAGAGTACCTTTTTGGTAGCCGGTGTCGATAACGAAAATCGCGTCAGGCAGGCCTTTCATGTTTTTGATACCGCCCAAAGAACGTTCCAATTTTTCAACGTCGCGTTGCATTTCCAGAATTTCTTTTTTGCTGAAACCGCTTTCGGCAGCATTTTCCAGGGCAGCGGTTTTTTCTTCCAGGCGTTTGATGGATTGCTTAACGGTTTTGTAGTTGGTCAGCATACCGCCCAACCAACGGTGATCGACGAAAGGCATACCGGCGCGGGTAGCTTCTTCGCGGATGATGTCGCGGGCTTGGCGTTTGGTACCTACGAACAATACTGTACCTTTGTTGGCAACCAGACGGCGTACGGCTTCTTGCGCGTCTTGGAACATCGGCAGGGTTTTTTCCAGGTTGACGATATGGATTTTGTTGCGCGCACCGAAAATGTATTGTGCCATTTTCGGGTTCCAGAAACGGGTTTGGTGGCCGAAGTGGACACCGGCTTCAATCATCTGACGCATAGTAATTTGAGACATTTTGATTTCCTTGAAAGGGTTAAGGGCACACATTCAATCGCATAGAACTTGATAGGCGATGCCTATTGTCAAGCACCCTTCGGCGAAAGTGGGCATAAGTTTTAAAAAATAGCGTGTTTCCGAAATGGAAAACTGACGGATTATAGCGGATAAGATGCCGTCTGAAAAGGGACTTTATCCTTTTCCGTCCTGTTTTTCATCCGCCTGTACCGCTTTTGGGCGGGCCGCTTCAAACTCCGCCTGTTCCTGCCGTTTCATCAGGCGGTTGCGGCGGCGGACGGTGATGGCGAAAACCGTGAACACGGTGGGTAGAACCGCCCAGAAAACCAAATAAATCAAGGCGCGCGCAATACTCGGCTGCGCGGCGGAATACATAACGGCAACAAAAAGATAGCCGATGGCGACGATGTGCCACATTGTGTGCGTCCTGTTTGAATGTTAACAAAATCGTTATAATCGCAACATTCTACCGCAATCCTGAAAGGCCGTCTGAAATGAGGAACGAGGAAAAACGCGCCCTGCGCCGCGAATTGCGCGGGCGGCGTTCGCAAATGGGGCGGGACGTGCGGGCGGCGGCAACGGTAAAAATCAACCGCCTGCTCAAACGTTATATCAAGCGTGGTCGGAAAATCGGCGTGTATTGGCCGATGGGCAAGGAATTGCGTTTGGACGGCTTTGTCCGCGCGGCGCAAAAACGCGGTGTAAAACTTTATCTGCCTTATATCGAACCGCGTTCGCGGCGGATGTGGTTTACGCCGTATCCTGAAAGCGGAATGGAACGGGAACGCATACGGGGCAGGGCGAGGTTGAACGTGCCGCAGTTTGCAGGGCGCAAAATCCGCGTGCACGGTTTATCCGTATTATTCGTCCCGCTTGTCGGCATAGACCGCGAGGGCTACCGCTTAGGACAGGCAGGCGGCTATTACGATGCGACGCTTGCGGCGATGAAATACCGTTTGCAGGCAAAAACCGTGGGCGTGGGCTTTGCCTGCCAACTGGTCGGCACGCTGCCGCGCGAGGCGCACGACCTGCCGCTGGACGGTTTTGTGTCGGAGGCGGGGATATTGTGTTTTTAGCCGTTCAGACGGCATTTCGGGCGGAAATGCCGTCTGAAGGCGGAATATTGGGAGAAAAGGATGTCGGAAAGGATAATACTGCCGGTCTTGTCGTTGGGCGGCGTTCGTCTCGAACCGTTGGATGTGCATCATGAAACGGGTTTGCGCGAGGCGGTTTGCGATGGAGAGGTTTGGAAGCTGGGGGTAACGTCCGCGCCCCATCCGGATAGGGTGGCAGACTATATTGGGACAGCATTGGCAACGCGTTTGGCGTTTGCGGTTGTCGATGAAGAGGCGGACAGGGTGGTCGGGACAACGGCGTATTATCATTTTGAACCGCAGATTCCGCGTTTGGATATCGGATTCACATGGTATGCGGCATCGGCACAGCGGACACGGATAAACACCTGTTGCAAAATCATGCTGTTGGATTACGCGTTCGATGTTTTGGCTTGCTGTTGCGTGGGATGGCGCACGGATATTCTGAACCTTGCCTCGCAACGTGCCATCGAACGGCTGGGCGCGGAAAAAGACGGCGTGCTGCGTATGCATATGCTCCGTAAAGACGGCAGTGTGCGCGATACGGTTGTGTACAGTATGCTGAGGGAAGATTGGCGCAAAAACAGGGAAATCCTGACCGGCAGGTTGGCGGGGTATGGCGTGCAGGTGTGAGGCAGTATTTTCAGATTTAAAAAACTTAACGCAATATGCTGACAATCTTTTAAAAATTAATATATAAACAATTTTGGTTTTTTATCTATTAAAAATTTGATATATATAGATAAATAACTATTTTTATTTTTCATTTCGCAGTTCTTGGGCTTGGCGGGCGACAGAAAAACTTTGCATTTCCCAGTAAAATCCACTACATTCACGATAACATATTACAAGCCCCTGAAGCGGTGTCGGAAGCCATACTTGCAACGCATTCCAACCCCGAAACAGCGTGCTCGGACACACACCATTGCCGGTTTCCCCCTGCTTTTGCGATTCAGGCGTTTGTAGTACGGCAAATAACCATAAGGGCAGAAGATGCCTGTTTTTTAGGAGTAAACCATGGCTGAAGCGACAGACGTTGTCTTGGTGGGCGGCGGCATTATGAGCGCGACTTTGGGCGTTTTGCTCAAAGAACTCGAACCGTCTTGGGAAATCACCCTGATTGAACGCTTGGAAGACGTGGCGTTGGAATCGTCAAACGCGTGGAACAACGCCGGCACGGGGCATTCCGCACTGTGCGAATTGAACTATGCGCCGCTGGGTGCGGACGGCATCATCAATCCGGCACGCGCCCTCAATATTGCCGAACAGTTCCACATCAGCCGCCAGTTTTGGGCGACGCTGGTCGCGGAAGGCAAGTTGGAAGACAATTCTTTCGTCAATGCCGTGCCGCATATGTCTTTGGTGATGAATGAAGACCACTGCCGTTACCTGCAAAAACGCTATGATGTGTTTAAAACGCAGAAACTTTTTGAAAATATGGAATTTTCCACCGATCGGAACAAAATTTCCGATTGGGCTCCGCTGATTATGCGCGGCCGGGACGAAAACCAACCCGTCGCCGCCAACTATTCCGCCGAAGGTACGGATGTCGATTTCGGACGGCTGACGCGCCAGATGGTGAAATATTTGCAGGGCAAGGGCGTGAAAACCGAGTTCAACCGCCACGTCGAAGACATCAAACGCGAATCCGACGGCGCGTGGGCGCTCAAAACCGCCGATACCCGTAACCCCGACGGGCAGCTCACCCTCCGCACCCGCTTCCTCTTCCTCGGCGCGGGCGGCGGCGCGCTGACCCTGCTGCAAAAATCCGGCATCCCCGAAGGCAAGGGCTATGGCGGCTTCCCCGTGTCCGGCTTGTTCTTCCGCAACAGCAACCCCGAAACCGCCGAACAACACAACGCCAAAGTGTACGGGCAGGCCTCCGTCGGCGCGCCGCCGATGTCCGTCCCGCACCTCGACACACGCAACGTGGACGGCAAACGCCACCTTATGTTCGGTCCTTACGCAGGCTTCCGTTCCAACTTCCTCAAGCAAGGCTCGCTTATGGATTTGCCGCTGTCCATCCATATGGACAACCTCTATCCTATGCTGCGCGCCGGCTGGGCGAATATGCCGCTGACCAAATACCTGCTGGGCGAATTGCGTAAAACCAAAGAAGAACGCTTCGCCTCCCTGCTGGAATACTACCCCGAGGCAAACCCCGACGACTGGGAACTCATCACCGCAGGGCAACGCGTCCAAATCATTAAAAAAGACTCCGAAAAAGGCGGCGTGCTCCAGTTTGGTACGGAGATTGTCGCCCACGCCGACGGCTCGCTCGCCGCATTGCTGGGCGCGTCGCCGGGCGCATCGACCGCCGTGCCGCTGATGATCCGGCTGATGCACCAATGCTTCCCCGAGCGCGCCCCGTCTTGGGAAGGCCGTCTGAAAGAGCTGGTACCGGGTTACGGCATCAAGTTGAACGAAAACCCTGAAAGGGCGGATGAAATTATCGCCTATACCGCGAAAGTGTTGGATATTTAAGCTGAATCTTCCAAGAAAAGCCGTGCCCCCATATGGTGTTGATGCCGTCCCTGCCAGTTGTGCCCTTCATCCGGCAGGGCAGGTTTTGATACACGGGGCAGGTAATCGTTTCCCCTCCCTTTGCGAATAATGGGACGGTCAAAAAAAACAGCGTTTTCATTTCTGAAAACGCTGTTTTTTGTTGCCTGATTAACGTGGGGAACAGTCTTTGAAGACGATTTGGTTGTCAGGTGCGGTAATCATAATGGGCTGTTTGCGGTAGGATTTGCCATTCATCACGCCGGTACCCAAAACATAACCGCCTTCTTTGCCGTAGAATGTTTCCACATTGTCGGATTTGTCCAAATTGACAGGCATTTGCACGCGTTTGCCGTTGATGACGGCGGAAGCGTATGTGGTCAGACCCTGTTTGTTGAAGCCGTAGGTTACTTTGACTTTTTTACCTTGCTGGCAGACGTAGCTGACGGTTTTTTTGGCAACGGTGGGGTTGTCCGTGCCGGCGGCGGCAGCCATACTGCTGAGCGCGATTGCGGAAGACAGGATTGCGGTGGTCAGAAGTTTCATTTTTATTCCTTTGGATAGATGTGGAGTTTGCCCGTTCCGGGCTATTTGACATTCTAATATCGGCGTATCCTGAAATAAACAGGAAATTGGATAAAGTTTGTAAAAAGGCAGGTTCGGGCGGTTCGGCGGTTTGATGCAGGGGCGGCAGGCGGGGTACGGCAGCCTGTCCGGTGTTTCAGACGGCATTGTTTGCGTTTTTTGGAAATAAAAAACCTCCGGACATCCGGAGGTTGCGGTTTAACCTTGTTTTTTTCTTTCAGACTTGGTCTGTTTGGACAATTCGGCATACAGGTCGGGATGGTGTTTTTTCAACAGGGCGGCGATTTCCATATCTTTTTTGTTGACTTTTGCTAAATCGAGGCATTCGATATGGACGAGGCGGAGCAGTTCGCGTACGGGTTTGGGCATCTTGCGTCCGGTTTCGTAGCGGGAACCGCCGGATTGCGTTACGCCGACCTTGCCCCAGAAGTCTATCTGGTTAAGACCGGTTTTTTTGCGGATTTCTTTAACGTCTTCAATCTCTTCAAATACTTTCATGGGAATTCCTTTTAAAGTTTGTTTGGTTGCCACGTAAATTTTAATTTGCTTTATTTTTGTAATGTGTCGAGTCAAGCCTGTTTTTATATTGCATATTATATCTGCCGTTTCTTTCAGACGGCATTGTTTGTTTTTATAGGGGGGTTAGGGTTTGCCGGTGGCCGGGCTGACGGTGAGGATTTCGTAGCCGGTTTCGGTAACCAAAACTTCGTGTTCCCATTGGGCGGAGAGGGAGCGGTCTTTGGTAACCACCGTCCAGCCGTCGTTGAGGATACGCAGGTGGCGTTTGCCTTGGTTGATCATCGGTTCGACGGTAAAAATCATACCCGGTTTTAGAACGGGGCCCTGTCCTTTTTTTCCGTAGTGCAAAACTTGCGGGGCTTCGTGGAAACCGCGCCCGATGCCGTGTCCGCAAAATTCCTGTACGACGGAATAGCCGGCGTTTTCGGCAACCTGTTGGCAGGCGTAGCCTACGTCGCCCAGTGTCGCGCCGGGTTTGACGGCTTCTATGCCCGCCATCATAGAGGCGTGGGTTACGTCGATCAGACGTTGGGCGATGGGGGAGACTTTGCCGACGGTAAACATACGGCTGGAGTCGCCGTGGAAGCCGTCTTTCTTGATGGTGAGGTCGATGTTGATAATGTCGCCTTCTTTGAGCGGCTTGTCGTCGGGAATGCCGTGGCAGATGACGTGGTTGACGGAGGTACAGCAGGATTTGGGGTAGGGCGGGTTGCCGTAGTGGAGGGGGGCGGGGTAGCCGCCTTGGACGTTGACGTGGTAGTCGTAAACGAGTTTGTCGATTTCATCGGTGGTAATGCCGGGTTTGACGAATTGTCCGATATAGTCGAGGGCTTCGGCGACGAGTTTGCCCAGTTCGCGCATTTTCTCAATTTCTTCGGGGGTTTTGATGATGATGCCGTTCATAATGCTTCCTTGGATTGCGGGTGTGCCTGCCGTGCCGGGTCAGAAGAGGTTGTCGAGAATCTCTTTTTTATGGGGTTTGGCCGGCGTGTTTTTCGGGGTGTCCGGTTTGGTATGGTTTTCTTTGGGCGTTTCTTTTTCTTTGGGTGTTTCTTTGGGCTGCGCCTGTTTTTCGGGTGTTTCTTTTTTGGGCTCGGGACGGGGGACGTTTGTGGGCAGTACGGGGGTTTCTTTGAGTGTGTTTTCAGCTTGTGTTCCGGCGTCGTCCGGCTGTCTGTCGGTTTGAGCTGTGTCGGCAGGGCGCGGTTTGACCCGGTTTTTCTTGGGTGCGGCAGGGGACGGCAGTCCGCTGCCGCTTTCGTCTGTGCCGTCCGGCTGTGCGGGTTCGGATGAGGCGGAGTGGTGTTCGGGTTGGGCGGCATCTTGTCCGACTGCGCCGTTTGGCAGCCAGAATTCGGTTTCGCGGGGGCTGTCGGTGTGTTGCGGTTCGGTTTGGAGGGTTTTGTCGCCGTTCGGGTTGAATGTGCTGACGATGCCTACTGCCAATGCGCCGATGGCGGTGATACAGATGAGCAATACGGCGCGTATCAGGAGTTTGGGGGTCAGCCTGAAGGGTTTGTTCGGTTTTTTTGCCATTTTGATTGTGCTTTTGGGGTGTCGGGCAATGCCGTCTGAAGGCGGTTCAGACGGTATTGCCGAGTCAGCGTTGGACGTAGTTTTGGTAGAGGGTGATGACTTTTTGTACGCCGACGGTGGTGCTGACTTTTTGGGTAATCTGCGCCTGTTCTTCGGGGGTGAGGATGCCCATAACGTAGGTTACATTGCCGTAGGTAACGATTTTGACGCGCGCCTGCGTGGCGGGGCTGATGCCCAGCAGCGTGGCGCGGACTTTGGATGTGTTCCAAGTGTCGCCGGCGATGTCGCCCGCAGTGCGCGGCAGGGAGGCAACGGTAATGTAGTTGTACACGCCTTCGGCGGCCTGTTCGGAACGTGCAATCTGACCGACGAACTGTTTTTCGCCTTCGGTGGCGACTTGTCCGAGCAGCAGCAGGTGGCGGTTGTAGCCGACGACGGAGATTTGGGGCGTGTAGCCTTTGGTTTGGTTGTTTTGGCGCAGGTAGGAACGGGCGGTGGTTTCGATACGCAACGCCATAACGTTGTCGTCGGTTTGCGCGCCGGTGGTGCGGCGGTCGACGGCGGATTTCGCGCCGACGGCGGCGCTTCCGATTACTGCGCTGACGCAGCCGCTAAGGGCAAGGCTGAAAATGGCGGTAATGAGTATGCGGACGGTGTGCGGTTTGAATTTCACGGGATTTCCTTTCTTCATCGGTTCGGACGGCATTGCGGCGCGGCGGGAAAAGGGTCAGATGCCTTCCAGCAGCACGGAATCGATACAGTCGCATATGGCGTGTATCAGCAGGATGTGGTTTTCCTGAATGCGGGCGGTGCGCGGATGGGGGACGTTGAGCAGTACGTCGGTGTCTTTGAGCATCGCGGCGATTTTGCCGCCGTCGCGGCCGGTCAGTGCGACGACGCGCATATCGTGTTCGTGGGCGGCTTTGACGGCTTCGGCGACGTTGGCGGAATTGCCGGAGGTGGAAATGCCGACGAGGATGTCGCCGGCGCGTCCGAGGGCGCGCACTTGTTTGCTGAAGATATAATCGAAGCCGTAGTCGTTGCCGATGGCGGTCAGGGCGGACGTGTCGGTGGTCAGGGCGACGGCGGCGAGTTCCATACGTTCTTTTTCAAAACGCCCGGTCATTTCGGCGGCGAAATGCTGTGCGTCGGCAGCCGAACCGCCGTTGCCGCATATCAGGATTTTGCCGTCGTTCATCAGGCATTGCAGCATCATCTCGGCAGCCTGCGCGGCGGGTTCGGCGAGCACTTTCCCGGCTTCCTGTTTGGCGCGGATGCTTTCGGCAAAATGGGCGGCAACGCGTTCTGGTAATGTCGTCATATCGTCAACCTGTAATATTCTTTATCCACTCGGGCGGGCGGTTTCCTTCGATGAGTACCGCATCTAGGCGGCACGGTACGTTGGTCAGCCTGTTCTGTTGCAGATAATACTCTACACTTCGTTGCAGTTTCAATAATTTGGACGGCGAAATGCTGTATGCCGCACCGCCGAACCGCCCGTTTTTGCGATATTTTACTTCAACGAACAGTATTATGCCGCCGTTTTTGACAATCAGGTCGATTTCGCCGTAGGCGCAGTGCCAGTTGCGGGCAAGCAGCGTGCAGCCTTGGGATTGGAGGAAGGCGAGCGCGGCATCTTCGCCTGCCTCGCCCTGTTTGTGGTTTAAGCGCATAATCGGTTTAACCTTTATAATGTCTGTTTTTCAGACGGTATTCTTATGTTTCAGAAACACTTGCAGAAAGCCTCCGACAGCGTCGTCGGAGGGACATTATACGTGGTTGCCACGCCCATCGGCAATTTGGCGGACATTACCCTGCGTGCTTTGGCGGTATTGCAGGCGGCGGACGTTGTTTGCGCCGAGGACACGCGCGTGACCGCGCAGCTTTTGAGTGCGTATGGCATTCAGGGCAAACTCGTCAGCGTGCGCGAACACAACGAACGGCAGATGGCGGACAAGATTGTCGGCTGTCTTTCAGACGGCATGGTTGTGGCACAGGTTTCCGATGCGGGTACGCCGGCGGTGTGCGACCCGGGCGCGAAACTCGCCCGCCGCGTGCGCGAGGCGGGGTTTAAAGTTGTCCCCGTCGTGGGCGCAAGCGCGGTAATGGCGGCTTTGAGTGTGGCCGGCGTGGCGGAATCCGATTTTTATTTCAACGGTTTTGTGCCGCCGAAATCGGGAGAGCGCAGGAAACTGTTTGCCAAATGGGTGCGGGCGGCGTTTCCTATCGTTATGTTTGAAACGCCGCACCGAATTGCGGCGACGCTTGCCGATATGGCGGAACTGTTCCCCGAACGCCGATTAATGCTGGCGCGCGAAATCACCAAAACGTTTGAAACGTTCTTAAGCGGCACGCCGGGGGAGCTTCAGACGGCATTGGCGGCGGACGGCAACCAATCGCGCGGCGAGATGGTGTTGGTGCTTTATCCGGCGCAGGATGAAAAACACGAAGGCTTGTCCGAGTCCGCGCAAAATGTGATGAAAATCCTTGCGGCCGAGTTGCCGACCAAACAGGCGGCGGAGCTTGCCGCCAAAATCACGGGCGAGGGAAAGAAAGCTTTGTACGATTTTGCTTTATCTTCTAAAAACAAAGATTTGATTTAGTCTTTTGCCGCTTCGGGCGGTGTGCGGAGGGATGGCTTTCCGTCCGGAAAGACCCGGTTAACGCTATATCGGCAAGGCGCGCCTGTACCGAAGGCGGCGGCATATTTTGCCTCCGGGGCGCAGATTTGTTTCAAAACCATCGGGGCAGGCAGGGCGAATCGCCGCCCCACGGTATGTGAAAAACCGCTTATACCTTATAATACCGGCGGAAAATCTGTTCAGACGGCATCAAACAGACGGCAATCCGCCTGAAACCCTATTTGAAACCAACAAACAAGAGCATTGAATGAAATTCATCGACGAAGCAAAAATCGAAGTCGCCGCAGGCAAAGGCGGTAATGGCGCAACCAGTTTCCGCCGCGAAAAATTCGTACCGCGCGGCGGCCCGGACGGTGGCGACGGCGGCAAAGGCGGTAGCGTCTGGGCGGAAGCCGACGAAAACACCAACACCCTCGTCGAATACCGCTTCGTCAAACGCTACCAAGCCAAAAACGGCGAAAAAGGCCACGGTTCCGACCGTTACGGCGCAGGTGCGGACGACATCGTCCTCAAAATGCCCGTCGGCACACTCATCCGCGACCTCGACACCGGTGAAATCGTCGCCGACCTTACTTACCACGGTCAGCGCGTCTGCCTAGCCAAAGGCGGCAAAGGCGGCTTGGGCAACATCCACTTCAAATCCTCCGTCAACCGCGCCCCGAAACAATCCACGCCCGGCGAAGAAGGCGAAACCCGTTCCCTGCAACTCGAGCTCAAAGTCCTTGCCGATGTCGGCTTATTGGGTATGCCCAACGCCGGCAAATCCACCCTGATTACCGCCGTTTCCGCCGCCCGCCCCAAAATCGCCAACTACCCCTTTACCACCCTGCATCCGAACTTGGGCGTGGTACGCATCGACGAAAACCACAGTTTCGTGATGGCGGACATTCCCGGCCTGATTGAAGGCGCGGCAGAAGGCGCGGGTTTGGGGCATCGTTTCCTCAAACACTTATCGCGCACCGGATTATTACTGCACGTCGTCGATTTGGCCCCTTTCGACGAAACCGCCAACCCCGCCGAAGAGGCACTCGCCATCATCAACGAATTACGCAAATACGATGAAGAACTTTACGGCAAACCGCGCTGGCTGGTGCTGAACAAACTCGATATGCTCGACGAAGAAGAAGCCCAAGCACGCACCGAAGCTTTCCTTGAGGCCATCGGCTGGGACTACCCGAAACCAGACGACCGCTTCCAATTCGACATCGAAACCCCGCGCCTCTTCCAAATCAGCGCACTAACCCATCAAGGCACGCAGGAATTGGTACACCAAATCAACCAATACCTGACTGAGAAAAAACGCATTGAAGCTGAAAAAGCCGAAGCGGAGAAAGCGGCGGCAAATGTTGAAATTATCGAACAGCAGCCTAAAACGGATACGGGCGTGTTTAAGCCGGAGTAAAAAATTTCAGACGGCCTTTTTAATAAAATGGAGAGTCGCATGTCTTCCAACTCTTTCTCTTTACGAGAAAACGATGTTATTAAACGTTCAGAATTACATGACCAATACGGTGGCAATAGACAAAGTGGCATTGCTGCTTCGGCAAAAACGCCCAATATCTTCCTCTTTACTCACCCAGAAAAAGGCGAAGACCATGGCTATTATAATCGCTGGGATGAGAAGGGAACCACCCTGTTTTATTGTGGTGAAGGGCAACGTGGCGATCAGCGTATGATCAATGGGAATAAAGCTCTCTTGGAACATAAACAGACAGGAAAAGCCATCCGTGTTTTTGCTAATGATACACTAAATGCTCATGTCCGATACATCGGTGAATTTACATTAGATGAGCATCAGCCTTATATAGTTAAAAAAGCACATGCAACTAAATAATGACCCAGAACGAAACGTATTTGAATTTTGCTTGCACAAAAAATCCAAATAATTTACCCCAGTTTATACAAAATTTGAAAATTCCATGACCACCATCTACAACACCCTTACCCGCCAAAAAGAACCCTTTGCCCCCATCGACCCTGAAAACGTGCGTATGTACGTTTGCGGCATGACTGTTTACGATTATTGCCACTTAGGCCATGCCCGTGTGATGGTTGTGTTCGACATGATTGCCCGTTGGTTGCGTGAGTGCGGCTATCCGCTCACTTATGTACGCAACATCACCGACATCGACGATAAAATCATTGCCCGTGCGGCTGAAAACGGCGAGACCATCGGCGAGCTGACTGCGCGTTTCATTCAGGCTATGCACGAAGATGCCGATGCTTTGGGTGTGTTGCGTCCCGATATCGAGCCGAAGGCGACGGAAAATATTCCGCAAATGATTGCGATGATTGAAACCCTGATTCAAAACGGCAAGGCTTATCCTGCCGCCAACGGCGACGTTTACTACGCCGTGCGCGAGTTTGCCGCTTACGGCCAATTATCGGGCAAATCGTTGGATGACCTGCGTGCGGGCGAGCGTGTGGAAGTGGACGGTTTCAAACGCGATCCGCTTGATTTTGTGTTGTGGAAAGCGGCCAAAGCAGGCGAGCCGGCATGGGAAAGCCCGTGGGGCAATGGCCGGCCGGGTTGGCACATCGAATGTTCCGCGATGAGTGAAAACCTGTTCGGCGATACGTTCGACATTCACGGTGGCGGCGCGGATTTGCAGTTTCCGCACCACGAAAACGAAATTGCCCAAAGCGTCGGCGCGACGGGGCATACCTGCGGTCATCATCACGCGCAAACCCACCACGGGCAAAGCATCGCCAGCCACGTCAAATATTGGCTGCACAACGGCTTTATCCGCGTGGACGGCGAAAAAATGTCCAAATCGTTGGGCAACTTCTTCACCATCCGCGAAGTATTGAAACAATACGACCCTGAAGTTGTGCGTTTCTTCATCCTGCGCGCCCACTACCGCAGCCCGTTGAACTATTCCGACGCGCATTTGGACGACGCGAAAGGCGCGTTGACCCGTCTATACACCACCTTGAAAAACACGCCTGCCGCCGCGTTTGATTTGTCTGAAAACGCCAACGACTACACCCGCCGCTTCTACGCCGCCATGAATGACGATTTCGGCACGGTTGAAGCCGTTGCCGTGCTGTTCGAACTGGCAGGAGAAGTGAACAAAACCAATGATGCGCACCTAGCCGGCTGCCTGAAAGCCTTGGGCGGCATCATCGGCCTGCTGCAACGCGATCCGACCGAGTTCCTCCAAGGCGGCGCGGTTTCAGACGGCCTCTCCAACGAAGAAATCGACGATTTGATTGCCCGCCGTAAACAGGCGCGCGCGGATAAAAACTGGGCAGAATCCGACCGCATCCGCGATCTTCTGAACGAACACAAAATCATTCTGGAAGACAACGCCGGCGGCACGACTTGGCGCCGCGGTTAAGGGGTACGGTAAAGGGCAGGAGTGCTGTCTCTTGCCTTTTCTATGTTTTCAGACGGCATTTTTTATTGCGAGAACACATTTCCTATTATGCTTAAAATCATTTCCGCCAACGTCAACGGCATCCGCTCTGCCTACAAAAAAGGTTTTTACGAATATATCGCCGCATCGGGCGCGGACATTGTCTGCGTGCAGGAACTCAAAGCGCAGGAAGCAGATTTGTCTGCCGATATGAAAAATCCGCACGGGATGCACGGCTATTGGCATTGCGCCGAGAAGCGTGGTTACAGCGGCGTGGCGGTGTACAGCAAACGCAAACCCGACAATGTGCAAATCGGTATGGGCATTGAAGAATTCGACAGGGAAGGGCGGTTTGTGCGTTGCGATTTCGGCAATTTGAGCGTCATTTCGCTTTATTTGCCCAGCGGCAGCAGCGCGGAAGAACGCCAGCAGGTGAAATACCGTTTCCTTGATGCGTTTTACCCTATGCTCGAAGCGATGAAAAACGAAGGACGCGACATTGTCGTTTGCGGTGACTGGAACATCGCCCACCAAAACATCGACCTGAAAAACTGGAAAGGCAACCAGAAAAATTCAGGTTTCCTGCCTGAAGAGCGCGAGTGGATAGGCAAGGTTATCCATACGCTGGGCTGGACGGATATGTGGCGCACGCTTTATCCCGATGTGCCGGGCTACACGTGGTGGAGCAACCGCGGACAGGCGTATGCGAAAGATGTCGGGTGGCGCATCGATTATCAGATGGTTACGCCCGAACTTGCCGCCAAAGCCGTGTCCGCACACGTTTATAAAGACGAAAAATTTTCCGACCATGCGCCGCTGGTCGTGGAGTATGACTATGCTGCCGAATAAAGTTTTGGGTAAATATGATTGGAATGTGGACGGAAAAACCGGCATCGGCGCGGCATGGGTCGTCGCTGCGTTTATCCTGCCCATGTTGGTGTGGGCGATATTTATGCTGGCGCGGATGCAGGGCTGGCTTGCGCCGACCAAAGCAAACCCGATATGGGCGTTGGTGTGGCTGCTGATTTGTCTGCCCTGCCTGCTGATTGCGGCCAAATGTTTGGGTTGGAAAGGCTGGCGGCGGGTGGTGAATATTTTTGTCTGCCTGACCGTCTGTGCCATATTGAGCGTACCCGCTTCGCTGCTCATCGCCTTTACCCTCCGGGACCTGCTGAAATAGGCGGGGCGGTATGCAGGGTTTTGAACTCGAAGATTTGACGCTTTGGCTGATACGCGATGCCGGAGAGGATCAGATGTGGATAGACCGTTGGGCGGTCAGTTATCCCGTCGTGCAGATGTCCGAAGCATCAGCCGGTCAAAGCATAGGGGAATGGCAGGCAGGGCTTCAGACGGCATTCGAACGGATACAGGGCAGACATATCGCCGTTGTCGCACACGGAGCGGGCGCGGCCGCATTCTTGGCGTGGCTGTATCGGGCAGACATCCTGACCCGGAAGAAAATTGCCAACATCATCCTTGTACCGCAGCGTCCCGATATTTTCTCCGATGATGCGGAACACACCTTCCGGCACGTCCGCTGTCCTTGCCGTGCCGCATTGGTTGTACCCAAACACGGGGGCGTGCTGCACGGTTGGGCGCAAAAACAGGCAGATACGTGGAACGCCCGCCTTTTGCTGTCCCCACATCCGGGCAGTTTGAACGGTATGCTCGGCGGCTGGCAGTGGGGCATGAAGCTGATGCAGGAAATGTTGCTGGCGTGAACGGTTGCTTTATCGGAATTTCGGTTAACTGGGGTTGCAAGGAAAATGCCGTCTGAAACATGATTCAGACGGCATTTTTTATTCACATCCGGCTTACAGGCTGCCCAACACGATGCGCAACACGCGGCGTAGCGGTTCGGCCGCACCCCACAAGAGTTGGTCGCCGACGGTGAACGCGCTGATGTATTCGCCGCCCATACCCAGTTTGCGGATGCGTCCGACAGGGACGGACAGTGTGCCGGTAACTTTGGCAGGAGTCAGCTCGTGGATGCTGGCTTCTTTTTCGTTAGGGATGACTTTCACCCAGTCGTTTGCGCCTGCCAAAATGGCTTCGATTTCAGAAACAGGCAAGTCTTTTTTCAACTTCAGAGTGATGGCTTGGCTGTGGCAGCGCATAGAACCGATGCGGACGCACAAGCCGTCGATTACGGTCGGATTGTCGCTGCGACCGAGGATTTTGTTGGTTTCCACGCCGCCTTTCCATTCTTCTTTGGACTGGCCGTTGCCCAAATCCACGTCGATCCACGGAATCAGGCTGCCGGCGAGCGGTACGCCGAAGTTGGCTTTCGGATAGTCTTCGCTGCGCAGGAAATCGGACACTTTGCGGTCGATGTCGAGAATCGCGCTGGAAGGATCGGCAAGCTCGTCCGCCACTTTGGCATGAATCGCGCCCATGCCGCTGATGAGTTCGCGCATGTTTTTCGCGCCCGCGCCGGAAGCGGCTTGATAGGTCATGCTGGTTGCCCATTCGACCAAATCGTTTTGGAACAGGCCGCCCAAAGCCATCAACATCAGGGAGACGGTGCAGTTGCCGCCGATGTAGTTTTTCACGCCGTTTTTGAGGCCGTTGTCGATGACGTTGCGGTTGACGGGGTCGAGGACGATAATCGCGTCGTCTTTCATGCGCAGTGAAGACGCCGCGTCAATCCAGTAGCCGTTCCAGCCGCTGTCGCGCAGGGGTTGGAATACGGATTTGGTGTAATCGCCGCCTTGGCAGGTAACGATGATGTCCATTTTTGCCAGCTCGGCAACGTTGTTCGCGTCCAATAATGTTTTAGCCGCCTGACCGAAATCAGGGGCTGCACCGCCGACGTTGGAAGTGGTAAAGAAAAATGCTTCGGGAATGTGGGCGAAGTCGTTTTCTTCTTTCATACGCTGCATCAAAACCGAACCGACCATGCCGCGCCAGCCGACGAAACCTACTTTCATGTGTTGCTCCTTGAGGAAAATCGTTAACAAAATTATGTATGGCGTAAAGGAAGCGTTTTAACGCCGTCTTAAGAAAATGTAAAGTTCTTTATCGGGATTTCTTTAAATATTGGCGTTTTCGGTGTCAGGACGGTAGAATCGGGGTCAGTTAAGAACCATTATCAGGAAGAAACATGGAAGAAAGAAACATGGAAGAAAGAAACAACTATATCGGTGCGGTCGGTGTCGGCAGGTCTGACATTCAGGAAATCGAGGTAACAGTTGCCGGTGCCGGAGACCGGATACTTGCGGCCCTGCTGAACCAATTGTTTACCTTTTTGATTCTGCTGGTGCCGTTTGTCGGACTGATTGCCTTAGTCATCAAGAATGAAGGCAGGATTGGCAGCGGCGAAGAAATGTTCGGGCTGCTTTTTGGCATGACTTCCTTTTGGGTCGGACTGGCGGGCATTTTGGCGTACACCGTCGTTCAAATCTACTATATGAGCAGGGACGGGCAGTCATTGGGTAAGAAAATCATGAGAATCCGCGTGTTGAAAACCGACGGTCGTAATCCCGGTTTTGTCGGTACGGTTTTGGTACGCGAAATCGCATGGTCGGTTTTGGTTGCCATTATTGCCGCCGTTATCGGTCTTGCAGTAGGTGATAACGGAGAAAACGCCATCAACCTGCTGGCATTTCTTGCCAACTTTGTCCTGCTCTTTATGGTCAAACGCGACCGCCGCACGCTTTACGACATGATGGCGGATACGGTTGTCGTCAAGCTGCCCAAATAAACGGACACGGCAAAATGCCGTCTGAAAGCCTTTCAGACGGCATTTTTATCTTCAGAACCGCTCAAGCATCGTGCAGCGAAGCCGCGTGCAGGGTGTTTTCCATCAATGTGGCAATCGTCATCGGACCCACGCCGCCGGGAACGGGCGTAATCATCGCCGCCCGTTCTTTTGCCGTTTCAAATTCCACGTCGCCGCACAGGCTGCCGTCGTCCAAACGGTTGATGCCCACATCGATAACGACCGCGCCGGGTTTGATCCATTCTCCTTTGACAAAGTTCGGAATGCCCACGCCGACCACCAAAATATCGGCTCCGGCAACCTCGTCTGCCAGATTTTCGGTCGCGCTGTGGCAGATTGTTACCGTTGCGCGCGCCAGCAGCAATTCCAGTGCCTGCGGACGGCCGACGATATTGGATGCGCCGACCACGACCGCTTTTTTCCCCTTCGGATCGATGCCGTAAGCCTCCAAAAGCGTCATCACGCCCTTGGGCGTGCACGGGCGCATCAGCGGCATTTTCACCGCCAGCCTGCCGACATTGTAAGGATGGAAGCCGTCCACGTCCTTATCCGGCGAAATACGTTCCAAGACCGCTTGGCTGTCGAGGTGCTTCGGCAGTGGAAGCTGAACAAGAATACCGTCCACTTCGGAGTCGGCATTCAGGCGGTCGACCAATGCCAGCAGTTCTTCCTGCAATGTTGATTCGGGCAGCTCGTACGACAGCGATTTGATGCCGCATTTTTGGCAGGCGGTTTTCTTGTTGCGGACATAAACCGCGCTGGCAGGGTCGCCTCCGACCAAAACCACGGCCAGGCAAGGCGTGTGCAGATTGTCCTGTTGGCGTTGCGCCACCGCTTCGGCAACCGCCTGCAGGCGTTTTTGCGAAACTTCCTTACCGTCAATCAGTTGTGCCGACATATCCGTCCTTTTGTTAAACAGGTAGAAAATGCTGAAAATTATCGCATTTTCCGTATGTTTTTACAGCAGGATGCCGAAAATAAATTTCCCCCGAAATAAAATACGGCTGTTTGGACGGGTTAAATATTTTTCCAAATCAAAAAACTATATTTCCCACCTTGTTATTTTGAAAATAAATGTTGACGCATCTTTTCCTGAACTGTATAGTTCGCTTCTTCAAGTCGGGGCGTAGCGCAGCCCGGTTAGCGCATCTGCTTTGGGAGCAGAGGGTCGTGAGTTCGAATCCCACCGCCCCGACCAATCAATCAGCACGAATCGGCATGAGCGCCCGTAGCTCAACCGGATAGAGCACCGACCTTCTAAGTCGGGGGTTACAGGTTCGATTCCTGTCGGGCGTGCCAAGAATTTGATTGAAAGCCGTTTTTATGGTGGCTGTAGCTCAGTTGGTAGAGCCCCGGATTGTGATTCCGGTTGTCGTGGGTTCGAGCCCCATCAGCCACCCCAGATAAAGACCTGTACTTTTTGGTACAGGTCTTTTTCCATTTGTGCTCATTATTTGCATCAGTCATATTGGTGCGGCGGATATGCCGTCTGAAGCTGTTTCCCCTGTGGGGAAAGAGTATTTCGGATGGGGCATGTGCGCCTTCGGCTTTGCCTTTCGTATATGCTTCTGTATCATGTAGGTTTTCTGTCTTTTATGGTTTCTGTCGGAGGCTTTGATGGTTGGCCATTGGTCTGTTCCTGATTTTGAATCGAAAATCTGTCCGCCTGAGGCATTGTCCGAACGGTTGGCTCGGTTGCCGCGCCCGCTGGTGTTTACCAACGGCTGTTTCGACATCCTCCACAGGGGGCACGTTACTTATCTGGCGCAGGCGCGTTCGGCAGGGGCGGCGTTGGTGTTGGCGTTGAATACCGATGCTTCGGTGCGGCGTTTGGGCAAGGGCGGCGACCGTCCGGTCAATCCTTTGGAGAACCGTGCCGCCGTTGCCGCCGCGTTGGAAAGTGTGGATTTGGTAACGTGGTTTGACGAGGATACGCCGGCGGCGTTGATTGAGGCGGTCAAACCTGAGATTTTGGTCAAGGGCGGCGATTGGCCCGTGGATAAGATTGTCGGGTCGGCGGAAACGCTGGCGCGCGGAGGTAAGGTGTTTTCGATTCCTTTCCTGCATCAAACGTCGACAACCGGAACGCTGGAGAAAATCCGTGCGTCAGAGGGTTGGAAATGATGGTTTTAAAATCCCGGCAATGGCGGATTTTGGCAGAACTTGCTGGTGGTTTGCCGCAACACGTCTCGCAACTGGCGCGTATGGCGGATATGAGACCGCATCAGTTGAACGGTTTTTGGCAGCAGATGCCGGCGCATATACGGGGGCTGTTGCGCCAACACGACGGCTATTGGCGGCTGGTGCGCCCCTTGGCGGTTTTCGATGCCGAAGGTTTGCGCGAGCTGGGGGAAAGGTCGGGTTTTCAGACGGCATTGAAGCACGAGTGCGCGTCCAGCAACGACGAGATACTGGAATTGGCGCGGATTGCGCCGAACAAGGCGCACAAAACCGTATGCGTGGCTCATCTGCAAAGTAAGGGCAGGGGGCGGCAGGGGAGGAAATGGTCGCACCGTTTGGGTGAGTGCCTGATGTTCAGTTTCGGCTGGGTGTTTGACCGGCCGCAGTATGAGTTGGGTTCGTTGTCGCTGGCAACGGCAGTGGCGTGCCGCCGAGCTTTGTTGCATTTAGGTTTGGATGTGCAGATTAAGTGGCCCAATGATTTGGTTGTCGGGCGCGACAAATTGGGCGGCATCCTGATTGAAACGGTCAGGGTGGGCGGCAAAACGGTTGCTGTGGTCGGTATCGGCATCAATTTCGTGCTGCCCAAGGAAGTGGAAAACGCCGCGTCGGTGCAATCGCTGTTTCAGACGGCATTGCGGCGGGGCAATGCCGATGCCGCCGTGTTGCTGGAAACGCTGTTGGCGGAACTTGACGCGGTGTTGGTGCAATATGCGAGGGACGGATTTGCGCCTTTTGTGGCGGAATATCAGGCTGCCAACCGCGACCACGGCAAGGCGGTATTGCTTTTGCGCGACGGCGAAACCGTGTGCGAAGGCACGGTTAAAGGCGTGGACGGACAAGGCGTTTTGCACTTGGAAACGGCAGAGGGCGAACAGACGGTCGTCAGCGGCGAAATCAGCCTGCGGCCCGACGACAGGCCGGTTTCCGTGTCGAAGCGGCGGGAGCCGGAACGTTTGCTGCTGTTGGACGGCGGCAACAGCCGGCTCAAGTGGGCGTGGGTGGAAAACGGCACGTTCGCAACCGTCGGCAGCGCGCCGTACCGCGATTTGTCGCCTTTGGGCGCGGAGTGGGCGGAAAAGGCGGATGAACGCGTCCGCATTGTCGGTTGCGCCGTGTGCGGAGAACTTAAAAAAGCGCAGGTTCAGGAACAAATCGCCCGCCCCATCGAATGGCTGCCTTCCGTCCATCAGGCTTTGGGCATACGCAACCACTACCGCCGCCCCGAAGAACACGGCGCGGACCGCTGGTTCAACGCATTGGGCAGCCGCCGCTTCAGCCGCAACGCCTGCGTCGTCGTCAGTTGCGGTACGGCGGTAACGGTTGACGCGCTCACCGATGACGGACATTATCTCGGCGGAACCATCATGCCCGGCTTCCACCTGATGAAAGAATCGCTCGCCGTCCGAACCGCCAACCTCAACCGCCCCGCCGGCAAGCGTTACCCTTTCCCGACCACCACAAGCAACGCCATCGCCAGCGGTATGATGGATGCGGTTTGCGGCTCGATAATGATGATGCACGGCCGTTTGAAAGAAAAAACCGGGGCGGGGAAACCGGTCGATGTCGTGATGACCGGCGGCGGCGCGGCAAAAGTCGCAGAAGCCCTGCCGCCTGCATTTTTGGCGGAAAATACCGTGCGTGTGGCGGACAACCTCGTCATCCACGGGTTGTTGAACATGATTGCCGCCGAAGGCGGGGAATCGGAACATTAAAAAATACACCCTTTTTCAACACGGGGCGGCATCCGTCCGAATTCGTCCGGATTCTGCCGCCCGACAGACTGCCGCCCGGGCGGGCGGGGTTTCAAACATTGAGGAAATTCTAATGAAATGGCTCTTTACCCTTTTGGCGGTACTCAATATTGCCGTATTCGGCGGCACGGTGGGTTATAAATTAGCCGTTAAAGCGGCGGGCGGCGTGCCGGAAAACCGGGCCGTCGAAAACACGCCCCTCGCAACGCCCGCCGCCGGCAATGCGGCTGCATCCGTGGAGGATACGGCGGCACTGCTCAAACAGGGCGACATCCTGACCGAAGAACAGGCGGAGCAGTTGCGCTTGAAGAAAGAAGCGGAGCAGAAAAGGCTCAAAGAGAAAAAACAGCGCGAGGAAAAAGCCCGCCGCGAAAAACTCGCCGCCGAAAAGGCGCAGGCGGAACGCGAAAACGGTGCGGCGGATGCCTTATGCGCCGCGCAGGCAAGCCTCACGATGGACGAAGACGACTACCACCGGATCAAAGGGCTTTTGGGCAAATGGTCGCACGTTGCCAGCAGAAGTGTCGAAAAACGCACCGCCCAAGCCAAATCCGCCGGCAAAACCTACCGCGTCGTCCTGCCCGTTTCAGCCGATGCCGAAAATCAGGCGGCGGAGCTGTCTGCCAAAGGTTTTAACCCCATACCGTTTGACGGCGCATTGAGTTTGGGTGTCGGCAGCAGCCGGGAAAACGCCCAAGCCCTGCAAAACCGGCTTGCCGGCGCGGGATTCGGCGGGGCGCATATTGTTGAACGCGCTGCGGAAACCGGCCGGCAGGACGATTCTTTGAGCGTGTCGCGTATGACGGTTTTGTTTACCGGCGTGAATGCCGCCGATGCGGACGAAATCCGTAAAATCACGTCCCCATACGGCAAACTGAACCTTAAATCCTGCAAATAAGTGCAGATCAAAAACGCCAAACCCACCGCGAGGGTGGGTTTGGCGTTTCGGTTTTGAGTATCTGATATATAAAAAGGAATGTATGTCTCGTATATGCCGACTCCAAGTGTAAAAGTGAATGATGAGGGAACACGGTGTTTAATGGTTCGGAATGGACGACTTCCGAGTGGTTTTGATTATACGCTAATAATAATAATTATCAATAAAAATTTAAAAATAAATGTGGATTTTTTGTAATACGATGAAAAATAAACAAATTAAGCTGTTTGCCGATGTTGGCGATTCGGATCGGCAGACTTTCATTGTGCCGGACAAATCAGGGTCGGCAGGCATAGCTGAGGGCTTCGTGCCTGACGGAAATAAGGTTGCCCGTGTTTGAACATCCGTCCGATTTGGCGCGGACAGGGTTGTCATTCGGGGGTGTTTGAGCGTGGATTCGGGGATGCAAAAGCGGTGAAACCGTTGCGGATGAAGGCTTACGGATGGCTTTAGGTATTTTTAAATGTATTCAAACAACAACAAAACGCTTCTTCTGTTGCCGTACTTGGGGCTTGCGCGGCAGCCTGCGCACCGTGGAGGCCGGGTGTTTCGTTGGTTGCGGTGTCGGGGCGGGCGGCAAGGTTTTCCGGCCGGTTTCCCTGTTCCTCACGACAAAGCCGTGATGCCGGGGAATGGCGGTTTGTCCGTTTCAGGCTGCCGCCGTTTTGAGCCGCGATGCCGTCTGAAGCCTTCAGACGGCATTTTTGCCGCCTTTTTCAATATTCCGCCGAATGCCAAAACGGTTGTCCGACTGTCGGCGTACTGGCTTGCGCTTTGGTGCGAGCCTCGACCGGTTCGGCTTCAAATGCCAGCCGTCCGGATTCGACGGCGAGTGCGAAGGCGCGCGCCATATTGACCGGATCGCCGCTGCGGGAAACGGCGGTGTTCAAAAGCACGCCGTCAAAGCCCCATTCCATCACTTGTGCCGCCTGTGAGGGCAAACCCAAGCCCGCGTCGATAATCAGCGGCGTGTCGGGCAGGCGTTCGCGCAGGACGTTCAACGCGTAGGCGTGAACCGCGCCCAAACCCGTGCCGATCGGGGCCGCCCACGGCATCAACGCCTGACAGCCCACGTCGAGCAGGCGGCGGCAGGCAATCAGGTCTTCGGTGCAATAAGGCAGCACTTTGAAGCCGTCTTTAATCAGGATTTCCGCCGCTTCGACAAGCTGGAACACATCGGGTTGCAAGGTATCGTCGTCACCGATGAGTTCGAGCTTAATCCAATCGGTTTCAAACACTTCGCGCGCCATCTGCGCCGTCGTTACCGCTTCCTGCACGCTTTGGCAGCCGGCGGTGTTGGGCAGCACGGGTACGCCGGTTTCTTGAAGCAGCGACCAAAATCCCTGACCGTGCGTCTCGCCGCCGCTTCCCGCGCGGCGCAACGAGACGGTAATCATCGCGGGTTGGGCGATACGGACGGATTGTTTGAGGATTTCGGGGGTCGGGTAGGCAGCCGTGCCGAGCAGCAGCCGTGAAGGGAAAGTTTCTCCGTATAGGGTGAGCATAAAAATTCCTTGATATGTTTGGGATACGATGCCGTCTGAAAGCCGGAGGCGTGCCTTTGGGGCTTCAGACGGCATTCAGCCGCCGACGACGGGGCGGACGATGTCGACTTTGTCGTTTTCGTTCAAAACCGTTTCCGCATACGCGCCTTTGGGGACGAAAACGGTGTTGACCGCCACGGCAAAGGGCTGTTGCGGTGCGGTTTGGGCGATGAGGTCGGCAACGGTCGTGCCGTGAAGTTCGGCGGGTTCGCCGTTTAAGATGATGTTCATGGTTTCTCGATATTTCGGTGTTTATAGAGGTTTTCAGACGACCTTTGTAAATGTTGGGTTGCAAGCGAACCTGCAACATTTGTGTCCATTAATATTTTTATGTTCAATTATTTATTATTTTTCTATTTCAATCCCATTAATATAGGCAAATTTAATCATAGTAGCTCCATTAAATTCACATATGTCTAATGAAATGCTTTCCTTTGGTAATTCATTCAAAGAATTATAAAAACCAATATACTTTTTTCTTAATTTGTCTTTTTTGATTATTTTATTAAAATACTGCTGCGCCTTAGCTTTTCCGCTAAAATAATAGATGTAATACAATAAATTATAGTCATTCATATCCTCATTTATAATTTTTTCAATATTGGTTTCTGTGTCCTCAAAATCGTCAAATAACGGTATTATATGCTCCCTTATAAGTTTGCTAACATCCTCTACCGTATATTTATAGCTTGCTCCTGCTAACTGCCACCAAATCCAAGGTTTTCTATTTATCAAGCTCCCCAACTCTCCGCCATATATAAAACCATTATTGATATTTGCCTTTTTCATATCTTTTGAGTAAATGGCGATATGTGGAATAAATTGCACGCTACATTGATAATTGTGCCTATCAGCCTGAAAATAGATTTCAAATGTAATATCCCTGTTTTTAGATACTCTCTTTAATTTCTGCCCTTTAGAAATTATCTTAAAATCAGGAAATTTACTTGCTATTTCTTGCCATGCTTTTTCACATAACTCTCTTGGTTTCATTGTTATCAAATTGCTCCTTATGTATCTTTTTAAAATTTTAAAATATGATAAAAATGAATAAAATAAAAAATAAATTCCTCTGTAAATATATTATCTGGTACGTCTGGTTTTAGACTTTATTATTTTCAGACGACCTTATTTATTTTTATTCCACAAAGTCTGAAACGCTTTAACCACGGCTTCGGGATTTGCCGCTTCGGTCACGGCACGGACGACGGCGAGTGAGGATACGCCTGTTGCCAGCACGGCTTGGGCGTTGTTCAAATCGATGCCGCCGATGGCGACGACGGGCGTGCCGCGAGCCTGTTTGACGTATTCGCGCAGCTTGTCCAAGCCTTGCGGGGCGGTGGGCATTTGCTTGGTCGTGGTCGGGAAAATCGCACCGCTGGCGACGTAGCTGGGGTGCACGGACAGGGCGCGGTCGAGTTCGGCGACGGAGTGCGTACTCAAACCCAAGCGCAAACCGGCGGCGGCGATGGCGGCAAGGTCGGCGGT
Source organism: Neisseria sp. LACPHL-SPEC-2024-00856 (assembly GCF_047915665.1). NCBI lineage: Bacteria > Pseudomonadati > Pseudomonadota > Betaproteobacteria > Neisseriales > Neisseriaceae > Neisseria > Neisseria sp. LACPHL-SPEC-2024-00856. Next base: position 48,461 of record NZ_JBLRPR010000005.1, on the reverse strand, counting down.
GTCCATGTCTTCTTGTCCGAGATGCACGCCGTATGCGCCTGCTTCTATCGCTTCACGCCAGTGGTCATTGATGAAAAGCTGCGTGCGGCTGCCCTGACAGGCGGCGACACAGCGGGCGATTTCGTGTTTCAATTCATCGCCGTGCAGGGTCTTGCAGCGCAGTTGCACCGTGTCGGCACCTGCTTTGACCATGCGCTCCACCCAATCGGCGGTGGGAACGACGGCGTAGAATTTGAGCGGGGATTTTAGGGGCGGGAAGGTCATGGGGTTCCTTTCAGACGGCTTTATCTTGTCTTCGGATATACGCCAAACCGCTTTCTTCATCACGTTCGGGTGCGTCTTTTCCGTCAAACAGTGCCACTGCCAATCTGACGGCGGCGGCGGTTACAGCGGGAGAAATCATGAAACCGTGGCGGAAAAGGCCGTTGATTTCAATCAGGCGTCGGGCGCGGCTGTAACGGATTTCGGGGTTGTGGTGATTGAGCGTGGGGCGCAGGCCGGTAGCGATTTCGAGGATGTCGGCTTCGCCGAAGGCAGGATGGACGGCATAGAGTGCGGATAAGAGTTCCAGCCCGGAACGCACGCTGGCGGGGGCTTGGCTTTCGCTTTCGATTTGGGTCGCGCCGATGACGAAGACGTGGTTTTCTTTCGGGGCGATGTAAAGCGGATAACGCGGATGGAGCAGACGCACGGGGCGGTTGAGCGTGATTTCGGGTGTGTAAACCCGCGCCACTTCGCCGCGTATGCCGCGCAAGGTGCTGGTGTGTTCGGGGGCTTGGTTCCAAGCGGTTTTTGCGCCGTAGCCGCGGCAGTCGATCAGCCAGTCGTATTGGGCTTGCAGGTCTTCGGGGGCACATTCGTGTTCCCAATGGCAAGGGACGTTCAGTTCGTCCAAAGCGTCGGCAAGTGCAGACAATATTTGCCGCCCGTCGAGTTGTCCTTCGGTCGGCAGGTAAAGGCCGTCTGAAAACCGTCCGCCGAGTTGCGGTTCGCGTTTGGCGATGTCGTCGGTACGCCAACGGACGATTTCGTCATCCGCCACGCCGCCGCGTTTGAGATGGCGGACGAACTCGTTGGATAAAGGTTTGTCCTGCCCGTGCCACACAATCAGGCTGCCGTTTTCCTGCATCATCGTGTGCGTGTTCAGACGGCATCGGATGCCGCGCCAAAGCGGAATGCTCTGCCTGCCCAGCCTGACCACTTCAGGCGTGGCTTCGACCGCTTCCGCCGCAGGCGCGAGCATCGCGGCGGCAACATAGGCGGCGGCGTGTTCGCCCCGGCGGCTGCCTTTGTCGAAAAGTTCAATCCGATAACCTTGTTCTGCAAGCTGCAATGCGGTCAGCCTTCCCGAGAGGCCGCCGCCGAGGATGGCGATACGGGTCATGACGGGTTCCTTTGTAAAGATTGGGTTTTTTTAAAGAAAAGGCGCACCAGTACGGTGGCAATGGCAACGGCAGACATTACGGGGGCGGTCAGACCGATGCTGCTTTCCCAGCCGGACGAGAGCAGGAAGCGGTAGAGGATGAAGCCCGCCAGCCACAGAACCAGTCCGGCAAAGTCAAAGCTTTCAATCTCCTCACGCCGTTTCAAGACGAAAAAGTCGGCAATCAAAACCGCCGCCATCGGCGCAAATACCGAGCCGATAAGCAGTAGGAAGTTTTCATATTCGGTAACGGGCAGCATGACGGCAAGCACCGTGCCGATCAGGGTAACGCCGACAGCGACGGGTGTTTCCGCAAAACGCGCGGAAATGTTGTTCGCACTCGCGCCGGCGGAATAGGCATCGAGAAACGTTGTGGTAACGGTGGAGAGGACGACCGCCAAAATGCCTGCCGCACCCAAACCTGCGCCCAGCAGGATTTTTGCCACGTCGGTTTCTCCGGTGAACAACGCCGCTGCCAAACCCAAGGCATACATCCAGCAGCCGGTCAGCGTGTAGGCGAGCGTTGCCGTCAGGGTTGCCGCAAACGGGCGGCGCGCGTGGCGCGTGTAGTCGGCGGCAAGCGGCAGCCAGGAAAGCGGCATCACGGCGGACAGCTCGACTGCCGTTCCGAAACTCATGCCGTCTGAAACCTGTGCGGCGGTGCTGCCTGCCGTGGAAAAGACTTCGGCACTCAGCCACAGAACCGCCAACAGCATCAGCAGCATCGAAACGGTTTTCAGCCCGCCTGTTTTGCGTGCGCCGAAAACCAGCCACAGCACAATCAGCGCGCCGTTTGCCAATGCCCACCAGACAAAAGATTCGCCGTCCCACAACACTTTGCCCAAAGCGGAGCTGACCGTTGCGCCGGCGTAAATCATCACCGCCGTCCAGCCGGCCAGTTGCAGCATATTCGCCACGGAAAACAGCACTGAACCGCGTTTACCGAACGACAGGCGCACGCTTTCCATCGAGCTGCGTCCGGTCAGTGCGCCGATATACGCCGCCGCAAAAAACAGCGCGCCGCCGACGGCATGACCCAAAAGTAGAGCCGCCAGACCGCGTTGCCAGCCCAAGGGGGCAAGCAGCGTACCCGTGCTGATTTCGGCAATCGAGACCGCCGCGCCGAACCAAATCAGCCCGATGGCGGCGGAAGATGAAGGAGAGGAGGCATTGCCCGACATATGACGTCCTTTAAAAAGAAGGAAGGTGGGCGGGGAAGTGCGGAAAAGGGAACGGAAGCCTGATAAGGCATTTGACGGTTTGTTTCCTACGCAGGCATTACCCCGACAGGTTCTACGGATTCTGCTTTCGCAATCTCAGCCGCCCGGCGGCACTCCGACAAGAAAGTTTAAGTGTACACAAAAGCAGGGTACGTTGGCAAAAATCTTACATTTCAGACCGCCCGATACATTTCCATAACAAATGCCGTATAATCAGCCCACTGATTTTCTATGTCCCGACACCATGCATCAAACCTATTATGCCGTACAGCGAGATTTGCTCGAAGCCAACCATCTTTCTCCCGATTTGCTTGCCCAAAGCCTGAGCATTATCGGTGCGCATCACGTCGATTACGCTGACATCTACTGTCAACGCACCGCCTATGAAAGTTGGCATTTGGAAGAAGGCATCGTCAAATCGGGCAGCTTCCAAATCGATCAGGGCGTGGGCGTGCGCGCCGTTTCGGGCGACAAAACCGCCTTTGCCTACGCCGACAGCCTGTGTATTGATTCGATCAACCGCTCTGCTAAAGCAGTGCGCGTGATTGGTGCGGCCGGCGGCGAGGCTGGTGTCAAAGTGCCGACACCTGCCTACGGCAAGCCTGTCCATATGGAGGCGGACCCTATTGCCGGCCTTGATTCCGCTGCCAAAGTCGCGTTGTTGAACAAAGTCGAAACGCTGGCCAAAGCCGCCGATCCGCGTGTCGTGCAAGTGATGGCCGGTTTGACCTGCGAATACGACATGGTATATATCGCCCGTCTGGACGGTAAACACGCTGCCGACATCCGCCCGATGGTGCGTCTGAACGTTACCGTCATCGCCAAACAGGGCGACAGGCGCGAGCAGGGCAGCGCGGGCGGCGGCGGACGCTACGACTTGGCTTATTTTGATGAAACTTTGGTACGGCAGTTTGCCGATTCCGCCGTCAAACAAGCCCTGATTAATCTCGAATCCCGTCCTGCGCCTGCCGGCGAGATGACCGTTGTTTTGGGCAACGGCTGGCCGGGCGTGTTGTTGCACGAAGCGGTCGGACATGGTTTGGAAGGCGATTTCAACCGTAAAGAAACCAGCGTTTTCTCCGGCCGAATCGGCGAGCGCGTAGCCGCCAAAGGCGTTACCGTTGTGGATCAAGGCGATATTGCCGACAGACGCGGTTCGCTCAATATTGATGACGAAGGCAACGAAACCCGCCGCACTGTATTGATCGAAGACGGTATTTTGGTCGGCTATATGCAGGACGAAACCAACGCCCGCCTGATGGGTACGCAATCGACCGGCAACGGCCGCCGCGAAAGTTACGCTTCTGCGCCTATGCCGCGCATGACCAATACCTTTATGGAAAACGGCGGCTACGAGCCGGAAGAAATCATCGCGTCCATCGACAAGGGCATTTACGCCGTCAACTTCGGCGGCGGACAAGTGGACATTACCAGCGGCAAGTTCGTATTCAGCGCATCCGAAGCATGGTGGGTGGAAGGCGGCAAACTGCAATATCCCGTCAAAGGCGCGACCATTATCGGCAACGGCCCCGAAGTGCTGAAACATGTTTCCATGATAGGCAACGATACCGCGTTGGACAGCGGTGTTGGCGTGTGCGGCAAAGAAGGGCAGAGCGTCCCCGTCGGCGTGGGGCAGCCGACTTTGCGTATCGATGCCGGGCTGACCGTCGGCGGCAGCGCAATCTGACGCGGAATCCGGCACGATGCCGTCTGAAAGTTTTTCAGACGGCATCGCCTTATTCTTTTTTCTTATGTTTGATATTCCCAAGTATTCTTTAACATTATCTTACAAGTTCATTAAAATACCGCCTTTTGTTAAGCTGATTGTCTGATTCTGATGAACTGGCCTTATCTGATCGATGCCATACCCAAATTCGCCGATGCGGCAAAGCTGACGCTGGAATTGTCCGTTTACGGCGTCGTTTTGTCGTTGCTGTTCGGCTTGCCCGTCGCCGTGGTAACGGCATACCGCATCCGCCCTTTCTACGCATTGGCACGCGCCTATATCGAACTGTCGCGCAATACGCCCCTGTTAATTCAACTGTTTTTCCTGTATTACGGCCTGCCGAAAATGGGCATCAAATGGGACGGTTTCACCTGCGGCGTGATCGCACTGGTTTTCTTGGGCGCAAGCTATATGGCGGAAGCCGTCCGCGCCGGCATTCTAGCCGTCCCCAAAGGACAGATTGAAGCGGGCAAGGCGATCGGTTTGAGCCGGTTTCAAGTGTTCCGCTATGTCGAATTGCCGCAGGCTTGGGCGGTCGCTTTTCCGGCTGTTGCCGCCAATATATTGTTTTTAATGAAAGAAACATCCGTTATTAGCGCGGTCGGTATTGCGGAATTGTTGTTTGTTACCAAAGATGTGATTGGTATGGACTACAAAACCAACGAGGCATTGTTCCTGCTGTTTGCCGCTTATCTGATTATCCTGCTGCCTGTTTCTTTGTTGGTGCGGCGATTGGAAAACCGCATACGGAGTGCGAAATATGGCGTTTGACTGGCTTTTTGAAGGAAAAAATGCGGTACGTTTGGGCGAAGGCCTGCTCTTAACGGCACAAATTTCTTTAATCTCTGTTGTGGCCTCCTGCGTATTGGGGACGCTGTTCGGCTTGGTTTTGCGTTCGCGCAACCGGCTTGTCCGCCTTATCGGACGGTTTTATCTCGAAACCATCCGCATCGTGCCGATTTTGGTGTGGCTGTTCGGCCTGTATTTCGGTTTGTCCGTGTGGACGGGCATACACATCGGCGGATTTTGGGTTTGTGTTTGGGTTTTTACGCTTTGGGGCATAGCCGAAATGGGCGATTTGGTGCGCGGCGCATTGGAATCGATTGAAAAACACCAGGTCGAATCGGGTCTTGCGCTCGGCTTGAGCCGTCGCCAAGTGTTCCGATACATCGAATTGCCGCAAAGCGTCCGCCGCGTATTGCCCGGCGCGGTCAACCTGTTCACGCGTATGATCAAAACCAGCTCGCTCGCCTCCCTGATCGGCGTGATCGAAGTGGTCAAAGTGGGGCAGCAAATTATTGAAAACTCGCTGCTGACGCAGCCCAATGCCTCATTTTGGGTTTATGGCCTGATTTTTATGCTGTATTTTTTATGCTGTTGGCCGCTGTCGCTGTTGGCGGCAAAGCTGGAACAAAAATGGGAACACTGATATGGCTTTATTGAGCATCCGCAAGCTGCACAAACAATACGGCAGCGTAACCGCCATCCAATCCTTAGATTTGGACTTGGAAAAAGGCGAAGTGATTGTGTTATTGGGCCCGTCCGGCTGCGGCAAATCCACCCTCCTGCGCTGCGTCAACGGTTTGGAGCCGCACCAAGGCGGCAGCATCGTGATGGACGGCATCGGCGAATTCGGCAAAGACGTTTCCTGGCAAACCGCCCGGCAAAAAGTCGGCATGGTCTTTCAAAGCTATGAACTGTTTGCCCACATGACTGTCATCGAAAACATCCTCTTAGGCCCGGTAAAAGTACAAAACCGCAACCGCACCGAAGCGGAAGCACAAGCCGACAAACTGTTGGAACGCGTCGGCCTGCTCGACCGCAAAAACGCCTATCCGCGCGAACTCTCCGGCGGTCAGAAACAGCGCATCGCCATTGTCCGCGCCCTGTGCCTGAATCCGGAAGTGATTTTGCTGGACGAAATCACCGCCGCACTCGACCCCGAAATGGTGCGCGAAGTCTTGGAAGTGGTTTTGGAACTCGCCCGCGAAGGGATGAGTATGCTGATTGTTACCCACGAAATGGGGTTCGCACGCAAAGTTGCCGACCGTATCGTCTTTATGGACAAAGGCGGCATCGTTGAATCGTCCGACCCCGAAACCTTCTTCTCCGCACCAAAAAGCGAGCGCGCCCGCCAATTTCTGGCAGGTATGGACTACTGATTTACTGCAAACCGTCCGAAACCCTTTCAGACGGCATTCTATCCCAAGCAAACATTCAAAAAGGAGATTCCCAATGAAACTGAACGCAAAATTCAAAGCACTACTCGCTTCCGCTGCCGTCGCCGTCGGTCTGACCGCCTGCGGGGGCGGCTCCGGCGACACCCAAGCTTCACAAAGCAGCGGAGCGGCAACCGTTGCCGCCATCAAGGAAAAAGGCGTGATCCGCATCGGCGTATTCGGCGACAAACCTCCGTTCGGCTATGTTGACGCCAACGGTAAAAACCAAGGCTTTGACGTTGAAATCGCCAAAGACCTGGCAAAAGACCTGCTCGGCAGCCCCGACAAAGTTGAATTTGTCTTAACCGAGGCCGCAAACCGCGTCGAATACGTCCGTTCCGGCAAAGTCGACCTCATCCTCGCCAACTTCACCAAAACACCCGAACGCGCCGAAGCCGTCGATTTTGCCGACCCCTATATGAAAGTGGCGTTGGGCGTGGTTTCCCCCAAAGGCAAACCGATTACCGACATCGCGCAACTGAAAGACCAAACCCTGTTGGTCAACAAAGGCACGACCGCCGACGCTTTCTTCACCAAAAGCCATCCCGAAGTCAAATTATTGAAATTCGACCAAAACACCGAAACCTTCGATGCATTGAAAGACGGACGCGGCGCGGCACTCGCCCACGACAACGCCCTGCTGTGGGCGTGGGCAAAAGAAAACCCGAACTTTGAAGTCGCCATCGGCAACCTCGGCCCTGCCGAATTCATTGCACCGGCCGTTCAAAAAGGCAATGCCGACCTCCTGAACTGGGTCAACAGCGAAATCGCCGCCATGAAAAAAGACGGCCGTCTGAAAGCCGCTTATGAAAAAACCCTGTTGCCCGTGTATGGCGAAAAAGTCAAACCGGAAGCATTGCTGGCCGAATAAGTTTGTTTGACAAGAAAATCCGCATCCGCATTTGAAGGCGGGTGCGGATTTTTTTCAGCCGCCGAAAATATCGAAAATCCAAAGGAAAAATAAACTATATCATTGTTTTTTATTTATTCCGTTGTTGCCGCTTACGCGGAATAACGGCGGAGCGTTTCTGTTATTCGGATAAATTCCTACGGTATCGGAACGGCGATAAGGTGTTTTTCTTTATTATATAATTTCAATGCAAAATGATATTTTCTGAATCAGCGTGCCGCAAAGCCGGAAAAAATGTTCGAGCCGCATCAGCGGCAGACGGGACGAAAAATGACGTTTGATAAATGGTTGGGCTTGTCAAAACTGCCCAAAAATGAAGCAAGAATGCTGCTGCAATATGCTTCGGAATATACGCGCGTGCAGTTGTTGACGCGGGGCGGGGAAGAAATGCCGGACGAAGTCCGACAGCGGGCGGACAGGCTGGCGCAACGCCGTCTGAACGGCGAGCCGGTTGCCTATCTGTTGGGCTGGCGCGAGTTTTACGGACGGCGTTTCGCCGCCAATCCGAACGTGCTGATTCCGCGTCCCGAAACCGAACATTTGGTCGAAGCCGTATTGGCGCGCCTGCCGGAAAACGGGCGCGTGTGGGATTTGGGGACGGGCAGCGGCGCGGTTGCCGTAACCGTCGCGCTCGAACGCCCCGATGCGTTTGTGCGCGCATCCGACATCAGCCCGCCCGCCCTTGAAACGGCGCGGAAAAATGCGGCAGATTTGGGCGCGCGGGTCGAATTTGCACACGGTTCGTGGTTCGACACCGATATGCCGTCTGAAGGGCGGTGGGACATTATCGTGTCCAACCCGCCCTATATCGAAAACGGAGATAAACATTTGTCGCAAGGCGATTTGCGGTTTGAGCCTCAAATCGCGCTGACCGACTTTTCAGACGGCCTAAGCTGCATCCGCACCTTGGCGCAAGGCGCGCCCGACCGTTTGGCGGAAGGCGGTTTTTTATTGCTGGAACACGGTTTCGATCAGGGCGCGGCGGTGCGCGGCGTGTTGGCGGAGAATGGTTTTTCAGGAGTGGAAACCCTGCCGGATTTGGCGGGTTTGGACAGGGTTACGCTGGGGAAGTATATGAAGCATTTGAAATAATTGTTTGCAAAATTGGCGGGTTTCCCGTTATTGGGTTATGATGTGTTTCGATATGTAAACATTTATAGGTTTGGAGCGATAAACAATGAATGCAGTCGTAGTTGCCGTAATCGTTATGCTGGTGCTGTCGCTGTCGCGCGTGCACGTGGTATTGAGCCTGACGGTCGGCGCGTTTGTCGGCGGCGCGGTGGCGGGTATGCCGCTGCAAAACATTGCCGATGCGGCGGGACAGGTCAGTCAGGCGGGGATTATCCCCGTGTTTAACAAAGGTTTGGAAGGCGGTGCGAAGATTGCGCTTTCTTATGCGATGCTCGGCGCGTTTGCAATGGCGATTACCCATTCCGGCCTGCCGCAGCAGCTTGCCGGCGCGGTCGTCCGCAAACTGAACCGGGGCGGTATGCCCGACAGCGTGCGTTCGGGCGAGGGCGCGGTCAAATGGCTGCTGCTTTCCATCATCCTTGTGATGGGCATTATGAGTCAGAACATCATCCCCATCCACATTGCCTTTATCCCGATGATTGTTCCGCCGCTGCTTTTGGTGTTCAACCGCCTGAAAATCGACCGCCGCCTGATTGCGTGCGTCATCACTTTCGGGCTGGTTACGACTTATATGTTCCTGCCTTACGGCTTCGGCGCGATTTTTTTGAATGAAATCCTGTTGGGCAACATCCATTCCGCCGCGCCGCAGCTTGATGTGAAAAACATCAACGTGATGGCGGCAATGGCGATTCCCGCGTTGGGAATGCTGGCCGGACTCCTGCTGGCGTTTGTCCATTACCGCAAACCGCGCCTGTACCAAAGCAACAATGCCGATACGGCGGGCAACGCCGATGCGGCAAACCGTCCGCAGCCGTCCGCCTACCGCAGCCTGGCCGCCGCCGCCGCCATTGCCGTATGCTTTGCCATACAGTTGATGTATGAAGACTCGCTGGTGTTGGGCGCGATGCTCGGTTTCGCCGTATTTATGATGTTGGGCGTCATCAACCGCGACAAGGCAAACGACGTATTCGGCGAAGGCATCAAGATGATGGCGATGGTCGGCTTCATTATGATTGCCGCGCAGGGTTTTGCCGCCGTGATGAATGCGACCGGGCATATTCAGCCGCTGGTGGAAAGCAGTATGGCGATATTCGGCAACAGCAAAGGTATGGCGGCGTTGGCGATGCTGGTGGTGGGGCTTTTGGTAACGATGGGCATCGGTTCGTCCTTTTCCACTTTGCCGATTATTGCCGCGATTTATGTGCCTTTGTGTGTCGGTTTGGGTTTTTCGCCGCTTGCCACCGTCGCCATTGTCGGCACGGCGGGGGCGTTGGGCGATGCCGGTTCGCCTGCGTCCGATTCCACGCTGGGTCCGACGATGGGGCTGAACGCCGACGGGCAGCACGACCACATCCGCGATTCCGTTATCCCGACCTTCATCCACTACAACATCCCGCTGCTGATTGCCGGCTGGATTGCCGCGATGGTGCTGTAAATGGACGCGGTTCAAGAGTTGGAACACCGCATCACAGAGCTGGAAATCCAATCCGCGCTTCAGGAGGACGTAATCGCCGGCCTGAACGCGATGGTGGCGGAATTGCGGCAGACGCTGGATTTGCAGCAGGCTCAGTTGAGGCTGCTGTATCAAAAAATGCAGGACAGGAATCCCGACGCGCAAGAGCCGTATTCCCTGCGCGACGAGATTCCGCCGCATTATTGATGTGCCGCCGTATCCGGATTTCCTTAAAAAAGGCTGTGTTTGAATATTCCGCCGATGCAAACCTAAGATGTAACTTTAATCAGTCGGACAAAATGCCTTTTATCCGATGGAACCGTTTTCCGCCCGAACGGAAATAAGCGGCTCCCCCTCGCTGCAAACAGATAAAACCAACCGGGTATTCAAACACAGCCAAAAAAAAGCCGTCCGAACCCAAAAGGGACAGACGGCCAAACACATTACGGGGAAAACGTCTTACTCAATGAGTCTGCGAAACAGACATTGCTAAAACAACTGCAATTATAAGGTAAGTTTATTTTTTTTTTTTTTTTTTTTTGCAAAGAAATGTAAATTTTTAAAACCGTTCCTCCGCATCCGTTTGGATGCCGTCTGAAATGGCGGCAGGGTTTTACCGTTCCGCGCCGCAAATCGGGCATTCGGGGTTGCGCGGCAGGTCGAAATATTGCCAGCCCCCTTCCAAGGCACGGTAAACCGCCAGCCTGCCGTGCGACGGTTCGCCCGCATCCAGCAGGATTTTCAGAGCCTCTGCCGCCTGTGTACAGCCGATGATGCCGACCAGCGGCGAGAACACGCCGAAGAGGGAACAGATGCCGTCTGAAGCCGATCCGCCGTCAAACAGGCAGGCGTAACACGGCGAGTCGGGCAAGTCGGGACGGTACACGGCAAGTTGCCCTTCAAAACGTACCGCCGCCCCCGAAACCAGTGGTGTTTTCGTCTGCACGCAGGCGCGGTTGACCGCCTGCCGCGTGGCGTAGTTGTCGCAGCAGTCTAAAACGATGTCGGCGGCTTGAACCAAACCGGTCAGGCGGCAGCCGTCGAGTTTTTCGTTGACGGCGCGGACGTTGACGGTATGGTTGATGCGTTTCAGGCGGTCTGCCAAGGCTTCGGCTTTGGGCTTGCCGACATCGCCCTCGTCAAATGCGACTTGGCGTTGCAGGTTGTGCAGTTCGACCGTGTCGGAATCGGCTATGGTCAGCGTGCCGATGCCGGAAGCGGCAAGGTAGGGCAGGGCGGCGGCACCCAATCCGCCGCAGCCGACGACCAAAATATGCGCGGCGGAAAGTTTCTGCTGCCCTTCGATGCCGATTTCGTCCAAAAGGATGTGGCGGCTGTACCGCAGCAGGAGTTCGTTGTCGTGTTCGGTCGTGGTCATGATGATGTTCGGAAAAAAACAGTTGCGGGCGATTGTAACGCTGCCGTCGGGCGGCGTTCAACTTCAGACGGCATTTCGGGACACGGGCGGTTAAGGTGTGAACGGTTTGGCACGGATGCGGCATTTGGGGTACATTTACAATATTTACGGCAAACGAGAGAGAAAAATCATGCAACTGCATATCTTAAATAATCCGAAAGATGCCGCTTTGGCGGCGGACGCGGAATTTCTGAAACAATCCCTGTTCAACCTCCTGCACGAAGAAGCCTCGCCATTGGTTGTCGAAACGGTCAAACTCTTGTCCACTTCTGACGACAGCGCGGCACTGATTGAGAAGGTTTTGCCGCAACTGGACGAACAGCAAACCTACGATCTGACGCTTGCCTGCGGGCTGTTCGCACAAATTTTGAACATCGCCGAAGACGTGCACCACGAACGCCGCCGCCAAATCCACGAAGAAGCCAGACACAGCGGCGCGGAAGGCAGCCTGACGGAAACCGTCCGCAGGCTCAAAGCGGGGAAAACCGACGGCAAAACGGTGCAGCGGCAGTTGGACAATACGTCCGTTACCGCCGTTTTGACCGCGCACCCGACCGAAGTACAACGCCAGACCGTCTTGAATTTCAACCGCCGCATCCGCGCGCTGCTGCCGCAACGCGAACGCTGCACCAATGCCGATGCGCTGGCACGGCTGCGCCGCGAAATCGACACCGTGCTTTTGGGCTTGTGGCAGACCAGCGAAACGCGCCGCCACAAACTCAGCGTCAACGACGAAATCAACAACGGCGTGTCCATCTTCCCGATGAGCTTTTTTGAAGCCCTGCCCAAGCTCTACCGCAAGATGGAACACGACTTTCAGACGGCCTATCCCGGCGTCCGCGTTCCGGACATCCTCAAAATCGGCGGCTGGATCGGCGGCGATCGCGACGGCAATCCGTTTGTTTCTGCCGAAACCCTGCGTTTTGCGTTCAGACGGCATGCCGATGCCGTGTTCCGCTTCTATCGCGGCGAACTCGACAAACTCTACCGCGAGTTGCCGCTCTCCATCCGCCGCGTCAAAGTCAACGGCGATGTGATGGCGTTGTCCGACAAATCGCCTGATGAAGAAATCGCCCGCACTGAAGAACCCTACCGCCGCGCCATCGCCTACATCATGGCGCGCGCCTTGGGCAAAGCACGCGCGCTTGGTTTGGGCATGGGCTGCAAATTTGGCTTTCTCGAGCCTTATGCTTCGGCCCAAGAATTTCTCGATGATTTGAAAAAATTGCAACGTTCCCTTATCGACAACGGCAGCCGCCTGCTTGCCGAAGGCCGTTTGGCAGACCTCATCCGTTCCGTGTCCGTGTTTGGCTTCCACATGATGCCGCTCGACCTGCGCCAACACGCAGGCAAACACGCCGATGTGGTTGCCGAGCTTTTCCAACACGCAGGCTTGGAAGACTACAACAGCCTGAATGAAGAGCAAAAACAAGCCGCCCTGTTGCGCGAATTGAGCCATCAACGTCCACTGTACAGTCCGTTCATCACATACAGCGACCATACTCGCCACGAACTGGCGATTTTCAACGAAGCGCGCAAAATCAAAGACGAATTCGGCGAAGATGCCGTTACGCAAAGCATTATTTCCAACTGCGAACAACCCAGCGACCTGCTCGCCTTGGCATTGCTGCTGAAAGAAAGCGGCCTGTTGGCGGTGGAAAACGGCAAACCGCACAGCCGCATCAATATTGTGCCTCTGTTTGAAACCATCGAAGCGTTGGAAAACGCCTGTCCGGTCATGGAAACCATGTTCCGCCTCGACTGGTACGATGCCCTGCTCGAAAGCCGCGGCAATATCCAAGAAATCATGCTGGGCTATTCCGACTCCAACAAGGACGGCGGCTACGTTACCAGCTCATGGTGTCTGTATCAGGCCGAGTTGGGCTTGGTCGAACTCTTCAAAAAATACGATGTCCGCATGCGCTTGTTCCACGGTCGCGGCGGCAGCGTAGGTCGCGGCGGCGGCCCGTCTTACCAAGCCATTCTCGCCCAACCGGCAGGCAGCGTGGCCGGACAAATCCGCATCACCGAGCAAGGCGAAGTCATCACCGCCAAATACGCCGACCCCAGCAACGCTGTGCGCAACCTCGAAACCTTGGTTGCCGCCACTTTGGAAGCCAGTATCCTGCCGGATAAAAAAGACCCTGATGCCAAACTGATGCAGGATTTGTCGGACGTATCGTTCAAATACTACCGCGAGCTGATTACCCACCCCGACTTCATCGACTACTTCCTGCAAACCAGCCCGATTCAGGAAATCGCCACCCTCAACCTCGGCAGCCGCCCCGCCAGCCGCAAAACCTTGGCGCGGATTCAGGACTTGCGCGCGATACCGTGGGTATTCTCTTGGATGCAGAACCGGCTGATGCTGCCCGCGTGGTACGGCTTCGGCAGCGCGGTGGAAACCTTGTGCGAAGGCAAACCAGAAACTCTCGCCGCCCTGCGTGAACACGCTCAAAACAACCCATTCTTCCAAGCCATGCTCTCCAACATGGAACAAGTGATGGCGAAAACCGACATCACCCTGGCGGAAAACTATGCCGGCTTGAGCGAATCGCCCGATAAGGCAAAAATCATCTTCGGAATGATTAAGGAAGAATACCGGCGCAGCCGCAAAGCCCTGCTCGACCTGCTGCAAACCGAAGAACTTTTGCGCGACAACCGCAGCCTCGCCCGTTCGCTCGCCTTGAGGATTCCCTACCTGAACGCCCTCAACGGACTGCAAGTCGCCATGCTCAAACGCCTGCGCAAAGAGCCTGACAATCCGCACGCGCTGCTGATGGTCCACCTGACCATCAACGGCGTAGCGCAAGGTTTGCGCAATACAGGCTGATAGTGCCGTATCGGGGCAAAATGCCGTCTGAACGCCTTTCAGACGGCATTTCCCTGACCGCACTTGCAGAGAAACACCGATTGTTTTAAAGTGAACGGCAGTGATATGTTGAAAGACGACCAATGAAAATTACCGTTATCGGCGCAGGTTCGTGGGGTACGGCGCTTGCCCTGCATTTTTCCCAACACGGCAACCGCGTATCCCTGTGGACGCGCAACGCAGACCAAGTCCGCCAAATGCAGGAAGCGCGTGAAAACAAACGCGGACTGCCCGGCTTTTTCTTTCCCGAAACGCTGGAAGTGTGTGCGGATTTGGCAGACGCGCTCAAAGACAGCGGACTTGTCCTTATTGTAACCTCCGTTGCCGGATTGAGAAGCAGCGCAGAGCTGCTCAAACAGTACGGCGCGGGACACCTCCCCGTCCTCGCCGCCTGCAAAGGATTCGAGCAGGATACAGGGCTGCTGACCTTTCAAGTATTGAAAGAAGTATTGCCCGACAATAAAAAAATCGGCGTACTTTCCGGTCCGAGTTTTGCACAGGAACTCGCCAAACAACTGCCCTGCGCCGTCGTCCTCGCCTCCGAAAACCAAGAGTGGATTGAAGAACTCGTACCGCAGCTCAACACGACCGTCATGAGGCTTTACGGCAGTACCGACGTTATCGGCGTGGCGGTTGGCGGCGCGGTAAAAAATGTTATGGCGATTGCCACCGGATTGTCCGACGGTCTAGAGTACGGGCTTAACGCCCGCGCCGCACTGGTTACGCGCGGATTAGCTGAAATCACCCGCCTTGCCTCCGCAATGGGCGCACAGCCCAAAACCATGATGGGACTGGCTGGCATCGGCGACCTCATTCTCACCTGCACCGGCGCACTTTCGCGCAACCGCCGCGTCGGCTTGGGGTTGGCAGAAGGCAAGGAACTGCATCAGGTGCTGGTCGAAATCGGGCACGTTTCCGAAGGGGTCAGCACCATAGAAGAAGTCTTCAATACTGCCTGTAAGTACCAAATCGACATGCCGATTACCCAAACCCTGCTGCAACTCATCCGCAAAGAAATGACCCCTCAGCAGGTCGTCGAAAGGCTGATGGAACGCAGCGCGCGTTTCGAATAAACAACAAACAGATGCCGTCTGAAGCCTTCAGACGGCATACGGACAGGTAAGGTTATGAAACAAAATATCGAAAAACTCGAAAGCAGCGTTTATACGCTGGTACAAAAATTCGAAACCCTCGTCAGCGAAAACCGCCGCCTCAAAGAAACCGTCGCCGAACTCAAACGGGCGCACGAGCGGCAAAAACTCGAACACGAAACCGCCGTCGACGAACTCAGCGAAGCCCTGCTCGTCCAAGTCGGCAAACTCAAAGAAGACCTGCAAAACAAAATCGACAGCCTGACAGAAGAAAATGCACGATACCGCAGCCTGCTCGAACAGAGCAGGGAAAAAATCAGCGCACTGGCAGCGCGCCTCCCCCAACGGCAGGAAACGCAGCAATAAGGATTAAAGGATGAACATCGAACAAGTCCACATCGAAGTCATGCACGCCCGGTTGACCGTCAACACGCCGGCAGAAGAAAAAGACACACTGTTGCAGGCAGTCGGAATGCTCAACGGCAAAGCCGAAGCCATCCGCGAAGGCGGACGCGTCGCGGACAGCGAAAAAATCGTCATTATGGCCGCGCTCAACGTCGTCCACGACCTGTTGAAAACCTCCCTGAACGGCGGCGATTTGGCAATCGGCGATTTTGCGCGTAAAATAACCGATATGGACAACGCCTGCCAAAAAGCACTATCCCGCTTGGCGCAGGAATAACCTCTTTTTCCCTGCGGTGTCCGCGAAGGCATATATTCCTTTGAACCAATAAGTTCGCTTAAGGTTGTCGGGAGCTGTAGTGGGCGCGAGCGTCCTTTTGCGGACGCACCCGAAACTACCCGAGGCAGCCGCCTTGTCAGCAAGGTTCAAGCGGATTCGGCCGAAACGGCTCTCGCGGGGATTCCCATTCAAAACCGCATCGCAACGATGCGGTTTTTCACATTGGCCGCCGCCCCGCCTGAAAAAGCAGTATGCAGTCTGCCGAAATCCGGAAAATCCTTCCGTAACGCGGTAATGCGATTGACAAAATCGAATCCTGTCTTTAAAATTTACAACTTTCTATATCTATCTGGATTTCCACTATGAAAACCTTTTCAGCGAAACCCCACGAGGTGAAGCGCGAATGGTTCGTCATCGATGCCCAAGACAAAGTCTTGGGTCGCGTTGCAGCCGAAGTCGCCAGCCGTTTGCGTGGCAAACACAAACCTGAATACACGCCCCACGTCGATACCGGCGATTATATCATCGTCATCAATGCGGACAAACTGCGTGTAACCGGTGCCAAATTCGAAGACAAAAAATACTTCCGCCACTCCGGTTTCCCGGGCGGTATCTACGAACGCACTTTCCGCGAAATGCAAGAGCAATTCCCGGGTCGCGCTTTGGAACAAGCCGTAAAAGGCATGTTGCCCAAAGGTCCCTTGGGTTACGCCATGATTAAAAAACTGAAAGTGTACGCTGGTGCAGAACATGCCCATGCCGCACAACAACCCAAAGTTTTGGAATTGAAATAAGGACGCGACATGAACGGTAAATACTACTACGGCACAGGCCGCCGCAAAAGTTCAGTGGCTCGTGTATTCCTGACTAAAGGTACAGGTCAAATCATCGTAAACGGCCGCCCCGTTGACGAATTCTTCGCACGCGAAACCAGCCGAATGGTTGTTCGCCAACCCTTGGTTCTGACTGAAAACACAGAATCGTTCGACATCAAAGTCAATGTTGTTGGCGGTGGTGAAACCGGTCAATCCGGCGCAATCCGCCACGGCATTACCCGTGCCCTGATCGACTTCGATGCCGCGTTGAAACCCGCCTTGTCTCAAGCCGGTTTCGTTACTCGTGATGCACGCGAAGTCGAACGTAAAAAACCGGGTCTGCGCAAAGCACGCCGTGCAAAACAATTCTCCAAACGTTAATGTTGGAAATTCAAAAAACCCTGCTTATTGCAGGGTTTTTTATTTGTAGCAGACAGTTTCCCATTGGCAATTTAAAGATTGCAGATTGGGCAAAAATCAAAAACAGCACCAGTATCGACTACACGGACGAACTGACCGCCAGGGATGGCTGTTGCTGGAGAGGACATCGTATTTCTACTTTGTAAAATAACTTTTAATTCATTTGGAGTTATTGAAAAAATAGAATGGCTACTTCAACTAGCTTATAAAAATGGCAATCTATTAGGGTTAGCATAGGTGTCACCGCCGCCGTTCAAGCTGATCATCAGTAAAGGAACAGTTTCCTAGTTTTTAGCTAACCTGTATTACATAAATGGGGAGAATATCTTAAATAACCAAGCATCCTTAATCATAATTTAGAGAAATTATTTTTTCAGAGTCTAACTCTTTTAATACGATTAACTTATTAACTTTATCTATTTCCCAGTCTGATATTATATCGGTAGATACTGAATTCTCTCTTGTTAAGTTTTTATCTGTAATAATTGCACCCAACTCATGAATAATACAAATTTTTTGATTATCCAATAAATAAATATCAAAAACTATTCCATCTATATTTAGCATGTTAACTTTTGAATTTTGTATAGAAATATAAAAAACGACTGAATCAAATCCGATAAAAATATTTTTATCATCAAGTATTAATACTTTTGGGGGAATACTTATGCAGGAAACAGCTAATCCAATACCTATATTGAATTCTTTATAAAAAGAAAGAATAAAACATCGATAAATCTCTTTTCCTCCCTCTTGTAGAATAATATATTTTTGATAGGTGTTTATTAAATAGTCTTCTAACTCTCTTATGGAGTTATAAGGATATTTCGTTAATCTCATTATTTTGTTCCATGCCTAAAACGTCCTGTTGGTCCATATATTTCACCCGTTATGAGTCTGTTCCCATCTCATATAGTTTCAAGTTTAACAACCCCTTGAGGCCATGTTAAAAGAGTTTTTCTAATAACTATTCCGTTTTCTTAAATATAAAAAATAGAAAAACCGCATGGGTATGGTTTGAACAAGGGAAATCAGACTGGTTCCAACTCACTTAATCCGGGCAAGTCCGCGAAGCCGCGTTCACGTATGATTTGGCAAAAGTTGTTCAGATAACTTTTATCTGTGTCTTCAGTGCGGATGGCGGCATACAGTTTGCTTTGCAGTCCGTCGTCGGTAATCTGCCGGTGAACGACATAGCCTTTTTCAAGGTAGGGCATAACGGTCCAGTAAGGAAGGGCGGCGATTCCCCTTCGGCTGGCAACCAGTTGGATAATGGCAATGGTCAGTTCGCTGTGTCGGCGTGGCGGGTTGATGTTTTTCGGAATCAAGATTTTTTTGGGCAAATCCAGCATTTCATCGGGAACGGGATAGGTAATCAGGGTTTCCCCGATAAAGTCTTCCGCCGTCCAAACGTTTTTGGCGGCAAGCGGATGGTCCGGTGCGCAAATGCCGACCATTTCGTAGGCAAACAGCGGTTGGAAAGAAATACCGTTTTGTTTTTCCGCTTCGGAAACAATGGCAAGATCGGCGCGGTGTTGCAGCAGCAGTCCGATAGGGTCTGCTTGGAATCCCGATACGATATCCAATTCGATTTGGGGCCATATCGGGCGGAATTCACCCATCGCGGGCATGAGCCAGTCGAAACAGGTATGGCATTCGACGGCAATCCGCAATTCTCCTGCCTCTCCTTCTATAATACGTGCCAAATCACGTTCTGCATCGGTAACTTGCGGCAACAGGTCGTGAGCGAGGCGTAACAGCCTTTCTCCAACCGGGGTAAAGCGCAAAGGTGTGGATTTTCGTTCGAACAACGGTGCGCCGTAGTGGTTTTCAAGCATACGGATTTGGTGGGAAAGTGCCGATTGGGTAAGGAAAACCCGTTTGGCGGCAAGGGAGACGCTGCCGGTTTCTTCAAGTGCCAGCAGGGTCTTGAGGTGGCGCAGTTCGATGATGGAATCCATGAGGTTTCAGACGGCATATTGAACAGACGCATATTAAAATAATTCATATGCGGGTGCAAATCGGAAAAATGTGAACTCCGGACATTTTGCGATTAGAATGCCCGCTTGTTTAAAGCGATTAGGAAAAAAGATGGTATTGCGCAGGGATTTTCTGACTTGGTGTAATGAAACATTGCAGACAGCATTGTTTAAAGATTATGCCCCCAACGGTTTGCAGATTGAAGGAAAAGAGTATATCGGTAAGATTGCCACATCGGTAACTGCAAGCAAAGCGGCAATTGATTTTGCCGCGGATCAGAAGGCAGATTTGCTTCTGGTTCACCACGGCATGTTTTGGAAAAACGAGTTGCCGACCATTACCGGTTGGAAAAAAGAACGGATTGCCGCGTTATTGAATAATGATATCAATATGGCGGCTTACCATTTACCGCTGGATGCGCATCCTGAATTAGGAAATAACGCCCAACTCGCTGAAAAACTCGGTTTTACAGTCGAAAGGCGTTTTGGCGAACAAAACCTGCTTAACTCAGGAAGCCTGAAACAAGTCAAGACACTTGGTGCATTGGCTGTCCATATTGAAGCAGTTTTGCAGAGGAAGCCGGTCGTTATCGGCGATTTGAACCGTGAAATCAGAAAGGTTGCATGGTGCAGCGGGGGGGCGCAGGGGTTTTTTCAGACGGCAATAGACGAAGGTGTCGATTTATATTTGACGGGGGAAATCTCTGAAGCCCAATACCACCTTGCCAATGAAACGGGTACGGCTTTTGTTTCTGCAGGGCATCATGCGACGGAACGTTACGGCATACAGGCATTGGCGGAGGCGGCGGCAGGAGTGTTCGGATTGGAAGTGTGTCATTTTGATGAAGGCAATCCGGCTTGATTATTGAGAAATATCATAAAACTTTACCTTATTTTAAATAATGCTTTGAGTATCACTGCAAACTGGGTAAAATTGCAATGTTTAATGGCTCGGTATTCCCAAAATATTAGGACGACTGAATAATGGATAATCAAGAAATCAATAACGGCCGCCGCCGTTTCCTGACACTTGCGACCTGCGGCGCAGGCGGAGTGGCAGCATTGGGTGTGGCAACGCCGTTTGTGGCCAGTTTTTTCCCTTCGGAAAAAGCTAAGGCCGCCGGTGCTGCCGTCGAAGTGGATGTCAGCAAAATCGAAGCGGGTCAGATGTTGACTGCTGAGTGGCAAGGCAAACCGATTTGGGTGGTCAACCGTACGGATCAACAGCTTAAAGACCTGAAAAGCCTCAACGGCGAACTTACTGATCCCAATTCCGATGTGGAACAACAGCCGGAATACGCTAAAAACGAGACACGTTCGATTAAACCGAACATTCTCGTTGCCATCGGTATCTGCACTCACTTGGGCTGTTCTCCGACCTACCGTCCCGACATTGCACCTGCCGATTTGGGTGCGGGCTGGAAGGGCGGCTTTTTCTGCCCCTGCCACGGTTCGAAATTCGACATTGCAGGTAGGGTGTATAAAGGTGTTCCTGCGCCGACCAACTTGGTCGTACCGCCTTACAAATATCTGAGCGATACTACCATCTTGGTGGGTGAAGACTGAGAATAAGGAACGATAATTATGGCAAACCAAACCAATAGCAAAGCAAAAGCATTGTTAGGCTGGATGGACGCTCGTTTCCCCCTGTCTAAGATGTGGAATGAGCATTTGGCTCAATACTACGCACCAAAGAACTTCAACTTCTGGTATTACTTCGGCTCTTTAGCCTTGCTTGTCCTTGTGATTCAAATCGTCAGCGGTATTTTCCTGACTATGAACTACAAACCGGACGGCAACCTTAACGCCTACCATCTGCCTGCTGCCTTTACCGCAGTAGAGTACATCATGCGCGACGTGTCTGGCGGTTGGATTATCCGCTACATGCATTCCACCGGCGCATCTTTCTTTTTCATTGTTGTTTATCTGCACATGTTCCGTGGTTTGATTTACGGTTCGTACAAAAAACCCCGTGAGTTGGTGTGGATTTTCGGTTCTCTGATTTTCTTGGCATTGATGGCGGAAGCCTTTATGGGCTACCTGTTGCCTTGGGGTCAAATGTCCTTCTGGGGTGCGCAGGTAATTATTAACCTGTTCTCCGCCATCCCTGTTATCGGTCCTGATTTGTCCACTTGGATCCGCGGCGACTTCAACGTTTCCGATGTTACCCTAAACCGCTTCTTCGCCCTGCACGTTATCGCAGTACCTCTGGTATTGCTCGGCTTGGTTGTGGCGCACATTATCGCCCTGCACGAAGTGGGTTCTAACAACCCTGACGGCGTTGAAATCAAGAAAAACAAAGACGAAAACGGTATTCCACGCGATGGTATCCCATTCCATCCTTACTACACCGTTAAAGACATCTTGGGTGTTGTTGTATTCCTGATTGTCTTCTGTTCCGTGTTGTTCTTTGCACCTGAAGGCGGCGGCTACTTCTTGGAAGCGCCAAACTTCGATGCAGCAAATGCGCTGAAAACACCTCCGCACATTGCACCGGTATGGTACTTCACTCCGTTCTACGCCATTTTGCGTGCGATTCCCTCGTTCTTGGGAACACAGGTATGGGGTGTAATCGGTATGGGTGCGGCAGTTGTACTGATTGCCCTGTTGCCTTGGCTGGATAGGGGCGAGGTGAAATCCGTCCGTTACCGCGGTCCGATTTTCAAAACCGCATTGGTCTTGTTCATCATTGCCTTTATCGGTTTGGGTATTTTGGGTGCGATGGTGGCAACTGATACGCGTACTTTGGTTGCGCGCATCCTGTCCTTCGTCTATTTTGCATTCTTCTTGGGTATGCCGTTCTATACCAAACTGGATACCAACAAACCGGTTCCCGAACGTGTAACCATGAGTACCGCCAAACAGAAAATCATGTTTTTTGTTTATGTAGGCATTACGGCGGTTTGTGCATATCTGTTTGCAACCAACATCTGATGAGGGCAGTTAAAATGAAACAAGTTATGAAAAACTGGTTTACTGCCTTACTGTTGGCAGTACCCATGAGTGCGGCATTTGCTTCGGGCGGTCATGCACACTATGAGAAAGTCGATATCGATTTGCGCGACCAAGTAAGCTTGCAGCGCGGCGCACAAATCTTTACCAACTACTGTCTGTCATGTCACTCGGCAAGCGGTATGCGTTTCAACCGTTTGAAAGACATCGGTTTGACTGACGAAGAAATCAAGAAAAACCTGATGTTTACCACCGATAATGTCGGCGATGTGATGCATGCTGCAATGGATCCTAAAGATGCGGCAAAATGGTTTGGTGCTGCTCCGCCCGATTTGACGTTGATTGCGCGTTCTAAAGGTGCAGACTACCTTTACGCCTATATGCGCGGATTCTATAAGGATCCTACGCGTCCGAGCGGCTGGAACAATACCGTATTTGATAAAGTCGGTATGCCTCACCCGCTGTGGGAGCAACAAGGTGTTCAAGCCGTTGAGTTGGATGCCAAAGGTCAGCCGGTTATGGTAAAAGACGAACACGGCGAGATGAAGCCTAAGCTGTATTGGGAATCTACCGGTCTGCACAGCCGTCGCCTGCCGAACGGCAAAGTGATCCAAAAAGAGTACGACGCATATGTACGCGATTTGGTGAACTATCTTGTGTACATGGGCGAGCCTGCACAACTGCAACGCAAACGTATAGGCTATGTCGTGATGATTTTCTTATTGGCGGTTATGCTGCCTTTGGCGTATTTCCTGAAAAAAGAATATTGGAAAGACGTACACTAAGCGTTTGGAACAAAAGGGCAAATCCTTTAGGATTTGCCCTTTTTGCATGCTTCGGCCCTTTTGGAAAATCAGCACCCGTATGCCGTCTGAACATAGCTGCAACATTTCAGACGGCATCATTCTAAAAATGTCAGACATCGGGAACTTAATTAGGGTTTGTGGCAGATTGATATTGAATTAGGAAAAGGTCTGAAACCGCAAGCAGCATGGTAAGGCGATGTCGAACAGGTTTAAAGCCAATCCGCTATATTTTTTGGAGCTATGTCGAACAAACAGGTAGAATCGGAATAAGCGGCGGTTTTGTCCGGTGTGAAAATGTTTGAATATTAGGATGATTTATGGAGCTGATGACTGTGTTGCTATTGCTGGCGGCTTTGCTGTCAGGCGTGTTGTTTACATGGTTGCTGATGAAGAGCCGGTTTCAAGGTGTATTAGCCGTATTGAACGCGCAATTGGCGGAAAAGGCGGCAAGATGTGATTTTGTTGAACAGGCACACGCAGAAATTGCATCGGAATTGGCCGTTTTGGATGGGAAATACGAGCATTTGCAAGACGAAAATTATGTTTTGGGCAACCGTTTTTCCGCAGCCGAAAAGCAGATTGCTTATTTGCAGGAAAAAGAGGCGGAATCGGTTCGGCTGAAGCAGTCGTATATCGATTTGCAGGAAAAGGCGCAGGGTTTGGCGGTTGAAAACGAACGTTTGGCAACCCAGCTCGGACAGGAGCGGAAGGCGTTTGCCGATCAATATGCGCTGGAACGCCAAATCCGCCAAAGAGTCGAAACCGATTTGGAAGAAAGCCGCCAAACTCTCCGCGACGTGCAAAACGACCTTTCCGATGTGGGCAACCGTTTTGCCGCAGCCGAAAAACAGATTGCCCATTTGCAGGAAAAAGAGGCAGAAGCGGAGCGGTTGAGGCAGTCGCATATCGATTTGCAGGAAAAGGCACAGGGTTTGGCGGTTGAAAACGAACGTTTGGCAACGCAAATCGAACAGGAACGCCTTGCTTCTGAAGAGAAGCTGTCCTTACTGGGCGAAGCGCGCAAGAGCTTGAGCGATCAGTTTCAAAATCTTGCCAACACGATTTTGGAAGAAAAAAGTCGCCGTTTTACCGAGCAGAACCGAGAGCAGCTCCATCAGGTTTTGAACCCGTTAAACGAACGCATCCACGGTTTCGGCGAGTTGGTCAAGCAAACCTATGATAAAGAATCGCGCGAGCGGCTGACGTTGGAAAACGAATTGAAACGGCTTCAAGGATTGAATGCGCAGCTGCACAGCGAGGCAAAGGCCCTGACCAACGCGCTGACCGGTACGCAGAACAAGGTTCAGGGCAATTGGGGCGAGATGATTCTGGAAACGGTTTTGGAAAATTCCGGCCTTCAGAAAGGGCGGGAATATGTGGTTCAGGCGGCATCTGTCCGAAAAGAGGAAGACGGCGGCACGCGCCGCCTCCAGCCCGACGTTTTGGTCAACCTGCCCGATAACAAGCAGATTGTGATTGATTCCAAGGTTTCGCTGACAGCTTATGTGCGCTACACGCAGGCGGAGGATGCGGATGCGGCGGCACGCGAACTGGTGGCACACGTTGCCAGCATACGCGCGCATATGAAAGGCTTGTCGCTGAAAGATTACACCGATTTGGAAGGTGTGAACACATTGGATTTCGTCTTTATGTTTATACCTGTCGAACCAGCCTACCTGCTGGCGTTGCAGCATGACGCGGGCTTGTTTCAAGAGTGTTTCGACAAACGGATTATGCTGGTCGGCCCCAGTACGCTGCTGGCAACTTTGAGGACGGTGGCGAATATTTGGCGCAACGAACAGCAAAATCAGAACGCACTGGCGATTGCGGATGAAGGCGGCAAGCTGTATGACAAGTTTGTCGGTTTCGCCCAAACGCTCGAAAGCGTCGGTAAAAGCATCGATCAGGCGCAAAGCAGCTTTCAGACGGCATTTAAGCAGCTTGCCGAGGGGCGCGGGAATCTGGTCGGACGCGCCGAGAAATTGCGTCTGTTGGGGGTGAAGGCAAACAAGCAGCTTGCACGAGATTTGACCGAACGTGCCAATGAAACAACGTCGTTGTCGGAATCTTTGGAATATGCGGCAGAAGATGAAGCAGTCTGACTTGTGCGGAAAAATATTGTTTCAGCAGGGGCGGGAATGCCGAAAGTGCGGCGTAACTGTACCGGTTCTGATTTGGGGTTTGTTTGAAGTACTTACCAAAGCCTTGTCTGGCGAGGTACACCGGCAAGGCAGCGGTTGTCTGAGCCTTTTGTGTTTCAGACGGCATCAGTGCAGATGATGCCGTCTGAAGACCGTAGGGAAGGCGGTTAGAAAAACGGATTGTGCCGCTTTTCGTGTCCGATGGAAGTCATACGCCCGTGTCCGGCGACAACTTGCACGGTTTCGGGGAGGGCGAATAATTTGTTGCGGATATTATTGATTAAGTCGGTGTGGTTGCCGCGCGGAAAATCGGTTCTGCCTATGGTTTCGTAAAACAGCACGTCGCCCGCAATCAGCAATTCCGCCTCGGCGCAATAAAAGACGACATGTCCTGGCGTATGGCCCGGAATATGCAGCACTTGAAAGGCATAGCGTCCGACCGTGAGCGTTTCGCCTTCTTCGAGCCAACGGTTCGGCGAAAATGCGGGCGAGACGGGAAATCCGTATTGCGCGGTGGTTTGCGGCAGCGATTGGAGCAGGAATTCATCTTCGCGGTGCGGCCCGAGGACGGGGACTTTATGCGTTTTCAGCATCTCGACCACGCCGCCCGCGTGATCGAGATGGCCGTGCGTCAGCCAGATTGCCGTGAGCGTGAGTTTGCGGTTTGCCAACTCTTGCAGCAGGAACGGTACGTCGCCGCCGACATCGGTCAGGACGGCTTCGCCGCTTTCGTCGTCCCAAATCAGGGTGCAGTTTTGGCGGAAGGGGGTAATGGAGAGGATTTCGTAACGTAGGGTCATGGCGTGTTCCTAAACGGTTTTCAGACGGCATCGGGTTTGCCGTTTGTTTTATGGCGGTTTGCCGCCTGTTTTGATATTGGGGGAATCAGGTGATTAAGAAGATAATCGGCGGCATCATACCGATTTTTACGGCGGTTTTCATCCCTGCATCGGCAGGCGCGGCGGATTTGATGCTGGCGCAGGAATACAAAGGGCAGGACATTGCCGGCTGGGCGATGAGCGAGAAACTCGACGGCGTGCGCGCGTATTGGGACGGAAAGCACCTGATGAGCCGTCAGGGCTATGCGTTTACGCCCCCCAAAGGCTTTACCGCGCAGTTTCCGCCTTATCCTTTGGACGGCGAATTGTATAGCGGACGCGGTCAGTTTGAGCAGATTTCCGCCGCCGTGCGTTCGTCTTCCGGCGATTGGCGCGGTATCCGCCTGCACGTTTTCGACGTACCCAAGGCGCAGGGCAACCTCTACCAACGTTTGGCAGTCGCAACGCAATGGCTGAAAACGCATCCGAACGCGCAGATTACCATCATCCCGCAAATCAAAGTGCGCGACCGGCAGCACGCGATGGATTTTTTGAAACAAATTGAAGCGCAGGGCGGCGAAGGCGTGATGCTGCGCCAGCCCGAATCCCGTTACAGCGGTGGCAGGAGCAGCCAATTATTGAAGCTGAAAAGCCAATACGACGATGAATGCACGGTAACGCGGCACTATGAGGGCAAAGGGCGAAACGCCGGACGGTTGGGCGCGGTCGGCTGCAAAAACCGGCACGGCGAATTCCGCATTGGCAGCGGCTTCAAAGATAAAGACCGCGACAACCCACCCAAAATCGGTACGCTGATTACCTACCGCTACCGTGGCTTTACGCAGAAAGGTACGCCGAAATTCGCCACGTTTGTGCGCGTGCGTACCGACCGCTGAGCAGGACGGTTCGGACGGCAGCCGATACTTTGGTTTATAATTTTCCTTTTACCGACCGATTCCGACATATGACCGATTTGGAAACCAAACGCCTTGAAACACAGGCGATGCTTGAAAACGCCGAGCTTTTGTTCGACCAAGGGCAATGCCGTGCCGCGCTGCAAAAAGTGGCGGACGAGATTACGCACGATTTGGGGGATAAATATCCGTTGCTGCTGCCCGTGATGGGCGGCGCGGTGGTGTTTACGGGGCAGTTGCTGCCGCTGTTGCGCTTTCCGTTGGACTTTGATTATGTTCACGTTTCCCGTTACGGCGACAAGCTGGAGGGCGGCGCGTTCAACTGGAAACGTATACCCGATGCGGAACAAATCCGAGGCAGGCATGTGGTTGTGTTGGACGATATTCTGGACGAAGGGCATACGATGTCCGCCATTCAAGCCAAACTTTTGGAAATGGGTGCGGCAAGCTGCCGTTCGGCGGTGTTCGCCAACAAGCTGATCGACAAACCCAAGCCTATCCGAGCCGATTATGTCGGACTGGATGTGCCGAACCGTTATGTTTTCGGTTACGGCATGGATGCGGCAGGCTGCTGGCGCAATCTGGGCGAGATTTACGCACTGAACGGCAAATAGGCAGGCATGCCGTCTGAATGTTTTTCAGACGGCATAACGTTTATACGGCAGGTTGGCAGAAGAATTATAAACAGGACGCATATACACCATGATAGGGCTTTTAATCGTTACACACGAAACCATAGGCGAAGCCTACCGCAAGCTGGCACATCATTTTTTCCCAAGCGGGATGCCTGAAAACGTCCGCATACTCGGTGTGCAGCCGACGGAAGACCAAGACGACATCATCAACAACGCCATTGCCGCGCTTCAGGAATTTCCCGACAACGACGGCGTGCTGATTATGACCGATATTTTCGGTGCGACCCCCTGCAATGCGGCCCGCCGCCTTGTACGCGAAAATAAATCGGCCATTCTGACCGGCCTGAATGCGCCGATGATGATTAAGGCCGTCCAATATTCGCCGACGGCGGAAGACCTTGCCGCATTTACCGAATGCGTCAGAGAGGCGGCGGTAAAGGGCATTTTCGCCATCACGTCCGCGCCCGAAGATTTGGTGTGCCGGCGCAGCGGCGATGCCGTCTGAAGAAGCGGCAGGGTAGGAAAATATTTTAAACGGCATCTGCTGCCGATATACATAAAACGGGAATCGAAATGCTCAAACAATCCATCGAAATCATCAACAAACTCGGACTTCACGCCCGCGCGTCCAGCAAATTCACCCAAACCGCGTCTCAGTTTCAAAGCGAAGTCTGGGTAACGAAAAACGGCAGCCGCGTCAACGGTAAAAGCATTATGGGGCTGATGATGCTCGCCGCCGCCAAAGGCACCGTCATCGAGCTGGAAACCGACGGCTTGGACGAAGCCGCCGCCATGAAGGCATTGACCGACTTAATCAACGACTACTTCGGCGAGGGCGAATAATGAGTATCGTGCTGCACGGTGTCGCCGCGGGCAAAGGCATCGCCATCGGACAAGCCCACCTGATTACGCGCGGCACGGCTGAAGTGCCGCAATACGACGTTTCAGACGAGCTCATCGACACCGAAGCCGCCCGTTTCGATGCCGCCATCAAAGCCACGCGCAAAGAGTTGGAACAGCTGCGCAGCGCGATTCCCGAAAACGCCCCGACCGAATTGGGCGCGTTTATTTCGCTGCACCTGATGCTGCTGACCGATGTAACCTTGTCGCGCGAACCCGTTGATATTTTAAAAGAACAAAAAATCAACGCCGAATGGGCATTGAAGCAGCAGAGCGACAAACTTGCCGCTCAGTTTGACGGCATAGGCGATGCCTATTTGCGCGAACGCAAGCAGGATATGTTGCAAGTCGTCCAGCGCATCCACAACAACCTGGTTGGGCAGGGCAACGATTTAAATGTTGCCGACAACCTGTTTGACGAAACCGTGCTGATTGCGCACGACCTTTCGCCTGCCGATACGGTTTTGTTCAGGGAGCAGCGGATTGCCGCTTTTGTAACCGATGTCGGCGGTCCGACCAGTCATACGGCGATTTTGGGCAGGAGTTTGGATATTCCCTCCGTCATCGGGCTGCACAACGCGCGCAAACTGATTACCGAAGGCGAAACAGTCATCGTGGACGGTATCAACGGCGTATTGATTATTTCGCCGGATGAGTCGGTGTTGAACGAATACCGTCGCCGTGCCCGCGAATACCGCAGCCACAAACGCGAGTTGAACAAGCTCAAAAAGACCGCCGCCGCCACCGCCGACGGGGTCTGCATCGAGCTTGTGGGCAATATAGAATCCGCCGAAGACGTGAAACCGCTGCACAACCTCGGCGCAGACGGCATCGGGCTGTTCCGCAGCGAGTTTCTTTACCTCAACCGCGATACGATGCCGTCTGAAGACGAGCAGTACGAAGTGTACAGCGCGATTGTCAAAAAAATGAAGGGCAAAAGCGTTACCATCCGAATCGTTGATTTAGGCGTGGATAAAAATCCGCGCTGGTTCGGGAAAAACAGCACGCCCAACGGCAGCCTCAACCCCGCGCTGGGCATGACCGGCATCCGCCTGTGCCTTGCCGAACCGGTCATGTTCCGCACCCAGATGCGCGCCATCCTCCGTGCGGCGGTACATGGTCCCGTCCGCATGATGTGGCCGATGATTACCTCTGTATCCGAAGTGCGCCAGTGCCTCATCCACCTCGATACCGCGCAACGCCAGCTTGCCGAACGCGGTGAAGCCTTCGGCGATGTCGGTGTCGGCTGTATGATTGAAATCCCCTCGGCCGCGTTGACTGTCGGCAGCATTTTGAAACTGGTCGATTTTATTTCCATCGGTACCAACGACCTGATTCAATATATCTTGTCCGTTGACCGCAGCGACGACAGCGTCGGACACCTCTACCGCCCGGGCCATCCCGCCGTGTTGAAAATGCTGCAACACGTCATCCGTACCGCCAACCGTATGGAAAAAGACGTGTCCGTGTGCGGCGAAATGGCGGGCGACACGGCGTTTACCCGCGTTTTATTGGGTATGGGGCTGCGCTGTTTTTCGATGAATCCAAACAACATCCTGCCCGTCAAAAACATCATCCTGAACAGCAATATCGCACAGCTCGAAAACGATATTGCCAAAATCGTCCGCTGTGAGGACGAGGAAAAGGCGGAAAAGCTGATCAAACAGATGAACAGCGCGCCGGCAGGGGAGGAAGCCGAAGCTAAAGTGCGGAAATAAATATTGTTGACAATGGAAAAAGATTGCAGTCAAATAACGCCCTTAGAAAAAATATAGCTGCTTTGGTAAAAAAATGCCGTCTGAAAGGTTTTTCAGACGGCATTTTGTTTTTAAGGAAGCATCAACGGAAACGGACGATTTCCTTGTCTTCGATATGGATGCGTACCGTATCGTTTCCCGATATTTCACCGGCGTGCAGCATATCGAGGTTCAGCCACAGGATGCCGTGTTCCGGATGGAGGACGGACAGGCTGAACGATTCGGGCAAACAGGTACGGGATAATACGCGGCACTCCATGCCGTCTTGGTCGAAACGCACCGCATGTTGCGGAATATGGCGGTCATCGTCGGTATTGGGCAAACCCATCAGTCGGGCGACCTGCACGCCGGCAGGCGTTTGACCCAAGGTTTCGGGCGTACCGCATTGAAGGATTTTCCCCTCGTGCATGACGGCGATTTCGTCCGCCGCCGTGCAGGCCTCTTCGGGCGAATGCGTTACCAAAACGGCAGGGATGCCGCCCTTGCGGATGCGTTCGGCAGTCATGCGGCGCAGCGTGCCGCGCAAATGCGTGTCCAAACTGGAAAACGATTCGTCCAACAGCAGCAGGGAAGGGCGGACAACCAAAGCGCGCGCCAGTGCCAACCGTTGTTTCTCGCCTCCGGAAAGTTTTTCAGGCTTGCGGTGCACCTCGTTTTCCAGTCCGACTTCGGCAAGTGCCGCCATGGCAAGGCGTTCGGCTTCGGCTTTCGGCATTTTTTGCATTTTCAAACCGAATGCCGCATTTTCCAGCGCACTCATATGGGGAAACAGCGCGTAATCTTGAAACATCAGCGAAATACGGCGTTTTTCGGGCGGCATACGGGTAATGTTTTCCCCGTTCAGCTGAATTTCGCCGCCGTCCGGCCGGACGATGCCCGCAATCATATTCAGCAGGGTGGATTTTCCGCAGCCCGACCGCCCCAGTACGGCGAGTATTTTGCCGCGCCCGACAGTCAGGCAGATGTTGTCGGCAACCGTTTTGCCGCCGAAGCGTTTGCAGAGTCCGTTCAGTTCAAGCATGGCGCATCCTATAAACGTATGCCGTCCAGCCACTCGGACAGCGGATGGGCGGCATCAATCAGACCGTAACGGCAAAACGCGTCCAGCGTAACCAGTTGCGCGTCGTGCATCATGTTTCCCGACAACATGGTGGCAACCAAGCTGCCGATGTCCATTTTTTCAAAACACGCAACCTCGCCGTCCTGATTTTCAGGCAGGAAGGTTTCGGGTAGGACGGCATCGAATACATACAGGATTTCATTGTGCACACCCCGGCTGACGGGGCGCAGGCTGTGCAGCCGGGATACCGGACGGATAAACGGAAACAGCGTTTTATCCAAACCGGCTTCTTCGCTGCTTTCGCGGCACACGGCTTCAGACGGCATTTCGCCGCCGGAAACACCGCCGGCGGCAGTATTGTCGAGTTTGTCGGGATCGACTGCTTTGTGCGGACTGCGCCTGCCTATCCAGAAATGCCATCGGCCGTCCGATTCGGTCAGACCGTTGAGATGGACGGCGCGGCTGAGCAGTCCGAACGGACGGAAAGCGGCGCGTTCGAGCGCGAACAAGGGATTGCTGCCGCCGTCGGTCAGGTCGAAACACTCGTCGCGCCAGCCGTGAAGCAGTCCCGCTTCTTTCCATATTCGGGCGAGGTGCTGCAAGCGTCTGCCCATATCTGGCCAGCCGTCCGCATTCAGGAAAATGCCGTCTGAAGACTCCGAGCAGCCTGCCTCCCAGTCTTTTTTGACGCGCTCCGCCCATTCCGGCGACAGATTGCCCAAAGGCAGGCCGTTCAGATACAGCGTTTTCCAGCAACTTTCTGCACCGTAACTTGCTTTTGCCCACTCGAACAGGGCATCAAGGTCGTGTTTGCTGACGGATTCGGTAAAACGGACGGTCGGCATGGTTGGCTTTCTTGAAGACAATGCGGAAGATTGTAGCCAAACTGCCTGAATTTGCAACCGCAAACAGACGGCGGGCTGCCGTTCCGATATTGCGGCAGGAAGGAAAATCCGGCAAAAAACGGAGGCGGCAGGAAACAGGAAACAGGCAAAACAAAACCCCTCGGCATTGAACCGAGGGGTTTGATATTTGGTTGCGGGAGCAGGATTCGAACCTACGACCTTCGGGTTATGAGCCCGACGAGCTACCATGCTGCTCCATCCCGCGTCAGAAGATGAAACTATACGGCAGATTTTTTATGTTGTCAAACATTACTTCCGCGAAAAATCATAAAATTTTGCCGTCCGGCGGTTTATGCCTGATTTGAAATATCATTTTCTTTACAAAAGTTCATGTTCGTGATTTAATTTTGGTTAACATCGAAACAGGGGTGCTGCCTGATGTTCAGGCGGCTGAGAAATACCCTTTACACCCGATCGGGATAATACCTGCGTGGGGAGTTTTCACGGATTCTGTCTTTCAGACAGCATTGGTTTTCAAATGCCGTCTGAAAACGCAAAACGCTCCTGTTTCTTTATTCTAAACGAGAAAACAGGAGCATTTTTTATGACTACGCCAAAAAAAACCGCCAAAACTTCCGGCAACGAAGCGCGCGAACTTGCCGACTTGAGCGAAGACATCGGTATCCGCTTCAAATATCCGAACTCGGAACGCGTGTATCTGCAAGGCAGCCGCGACGACATCCGCGTGCCTTTGCGTGAAATCCGTCAGGACGACACCTATACGGCGCAAGGCGCGGAAGCCAACCCGCCGATTCCCGTCTATGACACCAGCGGCGTGTACGGCGATCCAGCGGCACACATCGACCTGAAACAAGGTCTGCCGCACATCCGCACCGCATGGCTGAACGAACGCGGCGATACCGAAATCCTGCCCAAGCTCTCCAGCGAATACGGCATCGAACGCGCACACGATCCGAAAACCGCCCATCTGCGCTTCAACCAAATCACCCGCCCGCGCCGCGCGAAAAGCGGTAGCAACGTAACCCAGCTTCACTACGCGCGCCAAGGCATTATCACGCCCGAAATGGAGTTTGTCGCCATACGCGAACGTTTAAAATTAGACGAATTGTCCCAAAAATCGGAATACGCCAAACTCTTGAAACAACACGCAGGGCAAAGTTTCGGCGCGAACATCCCGACCCGTCCCGATCAAATCACACCCGAATTCGTGCGCCGGGAAATCGCCGCCGGACGTGCGATTATTCCCGCCAACATCAACCATCCCGAACTCGAACCGATGATTATCGGCCGCAACTTCCGCGTCAAAATCAACGGCAACTTGGGCAACTCCGCCGTTACCTCCAGCCTGACCGAAGAAGTCGAAAAAATGGTGTGGTCGCTGCGTTGGGGCGCGGACACGATTATGGATTTGTCCACCGGTGCGCACATCCACGAAACGCGCGAATGGATTATCCGCAACGCCCCTGTTCCCATCGGCACCGTGCCGATTTACCAAGCGTTGGAAAAAACCGGCGGCATCGCCGAAGATTTGACTTGGGATTTGTTCCGCGACACCCTCATCGAACAGGCGGAGCAAGGCGTGGACTATTTCACCATACACGCGGGCGTGTTGCTGCGTTATGTGCCGATGACTGCCAACCGCCTCACCGGCATCGTCTCGCGCGGCGGTTCGATTATGGCGAAATGGTGTTTGGCACATCATCGGGAAAATTTCCTCTACACGCATTTCGACGAAATCTGCGAAATTATGAAAGCGTATGACGTATCGTTCAGCCTCGGCGACGGCCTGCGCCCCGGCTGCATTGCCGATGCCAACGACGAATCCCAGTTCGCCGAACTGCACACCTTGGGCGAATTGACCTCCAAAGCGTGGAAACACGACGTACAGGTGATGATCGAAGGTCCCGGCCATGTACCGCTGCAACGCGTCAAAGAAAATATGACCGAAGAGTTGCAACACTGTTTTGAAGCACCGTTTTACACCCTCGGCCCGCTCGTTACCGACATCGCCCCCGGCTACGACCACATCACCTCGGGCATAGGCGCTGCCAATATCGGCTGGTACGGCACGGCGATGCTCTGTTACGTTACCCCCAAAGAACATTTGGGACTGCCCGACAAAGAAGACGTGCGTACCGGCATCATCACCTACAAACTCGCCGCCCACGCCGCCGACCTCGCCAAAGGCTGGCCGGGCGCACAGTTGCGCGACAACGCCCTGAGCAAGGCGCGTTTCGAGTTCCGCTGGCGCGACCAGTTCCGCCTAAGCCTCGACCCCGAACGCGCCGAAAGCTTCCACGACGAAACCCTGCCCGCCGAAGGCGCGAAAATCGCCCACTTCTGTTCGATGTGCGGCCCCAAATTCTGCTCGATGAAAATCACGCAGGAAGTGCGCGACTACGCCGACAAGCAAAAAGCCCAACGGCAGGGCATGGAGGAAAAAGCGGTCGAGTTCGTCAAAAAAGGAGCGAAGATTTACAGCTAAAACGTCAAGCAAAAAATGCCGTCTGAAGCCCGGATGTCGGGTTTCAGACGGCGTTTTTGTTTTCAAACGGGGTACGGTTCTGAGCCGGTGTGGGGACGGAAGCCTATTTTGCAGAAACCGATCCGCTTACGGACGATTCGCTGCCGGAGGCAGGCTTTTGCACTCTTTTGTCGGTAAATACGCAAACGACGCCGGCATTGTTGTAGGTAATGTTCCTGAATGTTATTGCAGTAAATGCCAAAAAAGTTGCTCACGCTACTGCTTATTAGCTACAAAGCGATTGCAAGTTTATTTGGATATGTGGTTTTATTCTTATGCTAAAACTACTAACATCGTTATTTTGTTTTAATTCAACATAAAGATATTCACTTATCTCATCATTTTTTATTTTCATTTCAATAATTTGCTCTAAATAATATGATCAAATCATTCCAATGGATGAAAAAACTTTTATGGATACATACGGCAAAGCATATCCAAAGGCAATTTCAAAATTATTGATACCGTCATTTAATTTGAAAATAACACAACTTTCATCTTCGCTAATTACTGGTTCTTTTTCAAAAAACCACATTAACTCATCTGCGTTAAGTAACATATTTTCATACATTATTGTCCCCCTTTGGGAATTACTGTATTAAATACCCTTGTTCCGTTTGGTAATACTTGATATGTGGTTTCAAATTTTACAAAATTTCCACTTGGACTTGTAAACAACGATTCTCGAACTTCAAAATTACCGTATTGTGTAGAAAAAGGCTGTAGGGTGGGCTTCAGCCCGCCGATTCCGCCGATTCCAACCAACTTCGCCAATTTCAACGATTTCAAAAATTCCACCAACTCCGCCGAAAACCGAAACCGCCGAATCCCGCCGGTTCGCCAAAAACCTTTGATGCGGTGAAATTGGTGGAATCGGTGGGCTGAAGCCCACCCTACATTTCACCCTACGGCTCGATGAATCGTCAGAAATACCCGAACCGTCATTCCCGCGCAGGCGGGAATCCAGACCGGTCGGTGCAGAAACTTATCGGTTTGACAGCGTTTCACTTCCCCTTCCATCCCGAAAAACGCAAAAAATACCGTCTGAAAGCGGCGGTAGCGGTATGTGCCGCCGGCTGTGATGCTGCCTTCCGGATGTCCGTTTGGGCGGAAGCCTGAATTGGCGGATGTCTGCCCAGCAGCGTCAACCCAAGGCGAAAAGTTCCCTGCCGCGGTCTTTGAGCCATTGCTTGGCTTCGTCCGCGTAGGGTGCGAAGCGGCGGGTCAGCACCCAGAATGCGCGGCTGTGGTCGGCGTGGGCGAGGTGGCAGAGTTCGTGTATGCAGACATAGTCGGCAACGTATTCCGGTGCGCCGACCAACCGCCAGTTGAGGCGTATGCCTGTGGTTTTGCGGCACACGCCCCAGAAGGTTTTGGCAGAGGTTAGCGAGGAGGAGGCGGGGAACAGTTGTGTGGTGCGGGCGTGGTGTTCGAGGCGGGGAAGCAGGTAGCTTTGGGCCTGCCGTTTCAGAAAGGTTGCCAACAGTGCCGCCTGTTTGTCGTGCGTGTCTTCGGGAACGCGGATTTCAGACGGCATCAGCAGGATTTGCGTGTCTTGATGGGTGGTGAGGGCAAGCTGTCTGCCGTGGAACCAGATATGTTCGGGCAGCCGGTTTTCGGCAGTTTGCGGCGGTGTTTTCGCCAGTGTTCGCCGCAGGATGGCTTCGTTTTCATACAGCCAGCGGTTTAGAGCGGAGACGGAGAAGCAGGGTGGGACGCTGATGCTGACGGTATGTGTGCCGATAGGGCGGATAATCAGGTTTTTCTTGGCACGGCGTTTGATTTCTATGGTCAGTTCCATGCCGTCTGAAAGAGTGTGGATCAGGGAGGTCATACGGTTTCAGACGGCATTTTGGCGGCAAACGGGCCTGCGCCGGAAATGAGCGGCTGCTGCGTTTCGATGAGGTGTTCGCATTTTTCCATCAATTCGGCTTCGCTGCCGCTTGCGTGCGGGATGGTCGGACAGATGACGACGGTGATTTCCCCCGGATATTTCAGAAAGGAATTTTTCGGCCAAAATTCGCCGCTGTTGAGGGCGACGGGGACGATGTCCATCTCAAACATTTTCGCCATGCGCGCGCCGCCGAGCTTGTATTTGCCGCGTTTTCCGGGTGCAAGGCGCGTGCCTTCGGGGAAAATGGTAATCCAATAGCCTTCGTTTTTGCGCGCCAACCCCTGTTTTATGAGCTGTTCGTTGGCTTCGCGGCGGTTGTTGCGGTCTATGCCTATGGTTTTGACCAGCTTCAAACCCCAACCGAAAAAGGGGATTTTGAACAACTCGCGTTTGGCAACGTAAACCTGCGGCGGAAAAATGTCCTGAAGGGCAAGCGTTTCCCAGCCGCTTTGGTGTTTGGCGCAGATGACGGCGGGGCGGTCCGGAATGTGTTCCGCGCCGATGATGCGGTATTCGAGCCCGACGATGTGTTTGAGCGACCAGTTGAGGATGCCGACCCAGATCCGCGCCATCTTGTGCGCCCCATCACGGAAAGGCGAGGCGAGCAGCATAAAGGGAAAGAGGAAAATCAGGCTGGAACAGAGTATCAGCCAGTAAATCAGGTTGCGGATGATGAGCATGGTTTTGCCTTGTCGGAATGCGGTATGTTCAGTCGGCTTGTGGTGCGGCGTTTTCCTGCATGATGTATTGTGAGAAATCGAGCAGGGTATCGAAAACCTGTGTGTGTTCG
This sequence comes from Neisseria sp. LACPHL-SPEC-2024-00856, assembly GCF_047915665.1. Classification (NCBI taxonomy): domain Bacteria; kingdom Pseudomonadati; phylum Pseudomonadota; class Betaproteobacteria; order Neisseriales; family Neisseriaceae; genus Neisseria; species Neisseria sp. LACPHL-SPEC-2024-00856. The sequence goes on along the minus strand of NZ_JBLRPR010000005.1, from coordinate 11,046 downwards.
GGCAATTCGTGTCCGTGTTGGGAGAGCGTTTTTTTGCCTTTTCCGGTCAGAACCAGCGCGGGTTTTCCGCCGACGGCATCGATTGCCTGCAAATCACGCAGGCTGTCGCCGACCAGCCAAGTTTCCGAAGCTTGGGCGTTGAAGCGTTCGAGGATGTCTTCAATCATGCCCGGTTTGGGCTTGCGGCAGTTGCAGTTGTCGGCGCCGGTATGCGGGCAGAACCAGATGCCGTCGATTTCGCCGCCTGCCTGACGGATGAGGCGGTGCATTTTGGCATGCATTTCGGTGAGGTCTTGAACGGTAAAATATTTTCGCCCTATGCCGGATTGGTTGGTGGCAACGGCGACGGTGCAGCCTGCCTGCGTCAGAAATGCCACCGCATCCATGCTGCCTTCGACAGGTATCCACTCGTCAACGGATTTGACGAAGTCGTCGCGGTCTTGATTGATGACGCCGTCGCGGTCGAGAATGATGAGTTTCATCGCGTTTCCTTTGGATTGGGGCAGGTCGGGGGTGGCATTATACTGAAATATCGGCAGTGATGCGCCTGTGGCGCGCGATAACGAGGCAATGCCGTCTGAAGCTGCCGGCGGGCTTCAGACGGCATTTTGCCTTTATCCTTTAAATACGGGGACGAGTTCCATTTGGCTCAATACCTGTGCGGCGATGTTGACGATGCCGAAAAGGAAGACCCAAACCATCAGCCACAAGCCGCCGTAAACTTTATAGGTTTTGCCTGCGCCGAATTTTTTGCGCGAACGGTAGAGCAGCATGGCGGGGATGATGCCTGTCCAAATGGTTGCCGCCAGGCCGACGTAACCGATGGCGGTAACGAAGCCGGTGGGGAAGAGCAGGCAGGAAATTAGAGGCGGCAGGAAGGTCAGCGCGGCGGTTTTGGTGCGGCCGGAGATGCTGTCGTTCCATTTGAAGATGTCGGCGATGTAGTCGAACAGACCTAAGGTTACGCCTAAAAACGAGGTGGCGATTGCCATATAGGAAAACAGGGACAATATTTTATCCATATTGCCGGTTTGGGCGAATTTGGACAGGGTTTCAATCAGGACGGAGACTTGCCCTTCGGCGGCGATGACGGGGGCGAACTCGTTGCGCGGCAGGTTGCCTTGGATGGCGATTTGCCAGAGGACGTAAATCACCAGCGCAATCAGTGTGCCCGTCCAGATGGATTTAGCCACTTTGGGCGCGTCGCCTTTAAAGTATTTGAGTAGGCTGGAGACGTTGCCGTGGAAGCCGAAGGAAGCGAGGCAGACGGGCAGGGCGGTGGCGACATAAATCCAGTAGCTGGTGCCGACGGGGGCTTGGGTGTCGAACAGGACGGACGGTTTGGCATCGGCAATCAGCCCGCCGGTTGCCCAAATAAAGGTCAATACCATGCCGCCGATAAGGATGCCGGTGAAGCGGTCGACCAAGCGTGCGGATGCCCACACGCAAAAGGCGAGGATGCCGAAGAAGACGAGTTGTCCGACGGTGAGCGAAACATTGCCGCCCAAGGCGTTGCCGATGCCTTTGGCGGTCAGGTCGCCGCCGACGAAGATGTAGGCGTAGGTGAGCAGGTATAGGACGAAGGCGACGGCGATGCCGTTGATGATGTTCCAGCCGCGTCCGAGCAGGTCTTTGACCATGGTGTCGAAACTTGCGCCGTGGGGGTAGTGGGTGTTGACTTCCAAAATCATCAGGCCGCTGGAGAGCATAGAAAACCAGGTGTAGAGCAGCACAATCAGCGAGCCGGCAAACCATACGCCGGAGGTGGCGGTCGGGTTGGCGAGCATACCGGCGCCGATGACCGTACCGGCGATAATCATCGCGCCGCCGAACAGGGAAGGGGTTTTGTTGGGCATATTTTGTCTTTCTGCCAAAAAAAAGCGTGCCGCCATTATGCCGTAAAGTGTAAGGGTTTGTAAGGTATTTGCGCCGCGCCGCCCGAAAAGGCTTTCAGACGGCATCGCGTTCCATAGTATAATCTTGGGTTTTGGAGTGGGGCGGTTCGTCAGATGGGAGGGAAAATGTCCGACAAAAAATATAATGTCGATGAGGGGGAAATCGCCAAATTCAGCCGGATTGCCGACAAATGGTGGGACAAATCGGGCGAGTTCAAAACCTTGCACGACATCAATCCGCTGCGGCTGGATTATATCGACGGACACGCGGATTTGCGCGGCAAACGGGTTTTGGACGTGGGCTGCGGCGGCGGAATTTTGGCGGAAAGTATGGCGCGGCGCGGCGCGGCGTTTGTCAAAGGCATCGATATGGCGGAGCAGTCGCTGGAAACCGCCCGCCTGCACGCGGCTTTGAACAATGTCGCCGATATCGAATACGAATGTATCCGCGTGGAAGACCTTGCCGGGGCGGAACCGCATTCTTTTGATGCGGTAACGTGTATGGAAATGATGGAACACGTCCCCGATCCCGCCGCCATCGTGCGTGCTTGCGCCAAGCTGGTCAAACCGGACGGTATGGTGTTTTTTTCCACCATCAATAAAAACCCGAAATCTTATCTGCATCTGATTGTGGCGGCGGAATATCTGTTGAAGTTTGTCCCCAAAGGCACGCACGATTGGAAAAAATTTATCGCGCCTGCCGATTTGGCGCGGATGTGCCGTCAGGCGGGTTTGGACGTGGTGGAAACCAAGGGTATGACCTTTTCCGTGTTGTCGCAAACTTATGCCCTGTGCGATTCGACCGATGTGAATTATATGTTTGCCTGCCGTCCGGCGTTCTGACGGCGGGTTTGATTGTTTTGAACGGGTGAATGGATATGTCTGTTTATACCAGTGTTTCCGATGATGAAATGCGCGGCTTCCTGAGCGGTTACGATTTGGGGGAATTTGTTTCCCTGCAGGGCATCGCGCAGGGGATTACCAACAGCAATTATTTTCTGACGACAACTTCGGGACGTTATGTGCTGACCGTGTTTGAAGTGTTGAAACAGGAAGAGCTGCCGTTTTTTCTGGAGCTTAACCGGCATTTGAGTATGAAGGGCGTGGCTGTTGCCGCGCCGGTTGCGCGCAAAGACGGCCGGCTCGATTCCGTTTTGGCGGGCAAGCCCGCCTGCCTGGTTGCCTGCCTGAAAGGTTCGGATACCGCGCTGCCGACGGCTGAGCAGTGCTTCCATACCGGTGCGATGTTGGCAAAAATGCACCTTGCCGCCGCCGATTTCCCTTTGGAAATGGAAAACCCGCGTTACGATGCGTGGTGGACGGAGGCGTGCGCCCGGCTGCTGCCCGTCCTGCCGCGAGACGATGCCGCGCTGCTGTGTTCCGAAATCGATGCGCTGAAGGACAATCTCGGCAACCATCTGCCTTCGGGCATCATCCACGCCGATTTGTTTAAAGACAATGTGTTGCTTGACGGCGGTCAGGTGTCGGGCTTTATCGATTTCTATTATGCCTGCCGGGGCAATTTTATGTATGACTTGGCGATTGCGGTCAACGATTGGGCAAGGACGGCGGACAATAAGTTGGATGAGGCGTTGAAAAAGGCGTTTATCGGCGGTTATGAGGGCGTGCGCCCCTTGAGTGCCGAAGAAAAGGCGTATTTCCCGACCGCCCAACGCGCCGGCTGCATCCGTTTTTGGGTGTCGCGCCTGTTGGATTTTCATTTTCCGCAGGCGGGCGAGATGACGTTTATCAAAGATCCGAACGCGTTCCGCAACCTGCTGTTGAGTTTGGGTTGAGTGCGTCCAGCGTTTGACAGAAATGCCGTCTGAAAGGGTTTCAGACGGCATTTTGTTTCGGGTTTGGATGTGTTTTCCGGATGTTTTCCGGTTCGGCATACCGGTTTCGGCTGTTTTGTTACGCACCCGCGCCGGTGTCCGACGCTGAATTCCGGCGGACGGATAAAATTGTGCAGTCATTTTTGACCGGCTTTGGGTACAATTCCGCCGTTATGTTTTGAAATGGGAAAACGGATGGATATGCGGCGTTGGGCGGTTGCCGGATTGGTTGCGCTGCCGCCCCTGTGTTTTTTGACCGCGATGGTGCTTGCGCCTTTGTGGGCGATGGCGGCGTATGACGGTTTGGCGTGGGGCGCGGTGCTGTCGGATGCCTATATGCTCAAGCGTTTGGCGTGGACGGTATTTCAGGCGGCGGCAACCTGTGTGCTGGTGCTGCCTTTGGGCGTGCCTGTCGCGTGGGTGCTGGCGCGGCTGGCGTTTCCGGGGCGGGCTTTGGTGCTGCGCCTGCTGATGCTGCCGTTTGTGATGCCGACGCTGGTGGCGGGCGTGGGCGTGCTGGCCCTGTTCGGGGCGGACGGCCTGTTGTGGCGCGGCGGGCAGGATACGCCGTATCTGTTGTTGTACGGCAATGTGTTTTTCAACCTGCCCGTGTTGGTCAGGGCGGCATATCAGGGGTTTGTGCAAGTGCCTGCGGCACGGCTTCAGACGGCACGGACATTGGGCGCGGGGGCGTGGCGGCGGTTTTGGGACATTGAAATGCCCGTTTTGCGCCCGTGGCTTGCCGGCGGCGTGTGCCTTGTCTTCCTGTATTGTTTTTCCGGGTTCGGGCTGGCATTGCTGTTGGGCGGCAGCCGTTATGCCACGGTCGAAGTGGAAATTTACCAGTTGGTCATGTTCGAACTCGATATGGCGGGTGCTTCGGCGCTGGTGTGGCTGGTGTTGGGGGTAACGGCGGCGGCGGGATTGCTGTATGCGTGGTTCGGCAGACGCGCGGGTTCGGATAAGGCAGTTTCCCCTGTGATGCCGTCTGAACCGCAGTTGGTCGGGGAATATGTGCTGCTGGCGTTTGCGGCGGCGGTGTTGTCCGTGTGCTGCCTGTTTCCGCTGGCGGCAATTGTGGTGAAAGCGTGGTCGGCCGGCGAATCGTGGCGCGTGTTAATGGAAAGTGAAACGTGGCAGGCGGTGTGGAATACTTTGCGCTTCTCGGCGGCGGCGGTGTTTGCGGCGGCGGTTTTGGGTGTCATGTATGCGGCGGCGGCGCGGCGGTCGGCGTGGATGCGCGGGCTGGTGTTTTTGCCGTTTATGGTGTCGCCGGTTTGTGTTTCGGCGGGCGTGCTGCTGCTTTATCCGGGGTGGACGGCTTCGTTGCCGTTGCTGCTGGCGATGTATGCGCTGCTGGCGTATCCGTTTGTGGCAAAAGATGTTTTATCGGCCTGGGACGCACTGCCGCCGGATTACGGCAGGGCGGCGGCAGGTTTGGGCGCAAACGGCTTTCAGACGGCATACCGCATCACGTTCCCCCTTTTGAAACCGGCGTTGCGGCGCGGTCTGACCTTGGCGGCGGCAACCTGCGTGGGCGAATTTGCGGCGACATTGTTCCTGTCGCGTCCGGAATGGCAGACGTTGACGACTTTGATTTATGCCTATTTGGGGCGTGCGGGTGAGGACAATTATGCGCGGGCAATGGTGCTGACATTGCTGTTGTCGGCATTTGCGGTGTGCATTTTCCTGCTGTTGGACAACGGCGAAGGCGGAAAACAGACGGAAACGTTATAATGCGAACCCTTTTTCAGAGGACGGCAAAATGAGCGAGTTGGATAACATCCTTGCCCACAACCGGCAGTTTGTCGAATCGGGCGAATATGAAAAATACTTTACCGACAAATACCCCGAACGCGGGCTGGCGGTTTTGTCCTGTATGGATGCGCGGATTATCGAGCTGCTGCCCAATGCTTTGGGATTGAGGAACGGCGATGCCAAGCTGATTAAAAATGCCGGCGCGCTGGTTACGCACCCGTGGGGTTCGGTGATGAGGAGCCTGTTGGTCGCCGTGTTTGAACTGAAGGTCAGAGAGATTATGGTCATCGCCCATCACGATTGCGGGATGCAGGGGCTGAATGCCGAAGAATTCCTCGGGCGCGTCCGGGAAAGCCGGATTCCCGAAGACCGCATCGAAACCCTGCGTTATGCCGGCATCGACCTCGACGGCTGGCTGACCGGTTTCGACAACGTCGAAGACAGCGTGCGCCACACGGTCGAACTCATCCGCCACCATCCGCTGATGCCGCGCCATATCGCCGTTCACGGGCTGATTATCCATCCCGTTACCGGCAAACTGACCACGGTGGTGCGGGACGGCGTTTCAGACGGCATTTCAAGGGAGGCGGTATGATGGAGAAAATCGGACTCTTCGGCGGCACTTTCGACCCGATACACAACGGGCACCTCCATATCGCCCGCGCCTTTGCCGACGAAATCGGCTTGGACACGGTTGTTTTCCTGCCGGCAGGCGGCCCCTACCACAAAGATGCCGCCGCCGCATCCGCCGCCGACCGTTTGGCAATGATTGAAGCGGCAACGGCGGAAGACGCGCGTTTTGCCGTCAGCGACTGCGACATCGTCCGCCGGGGTGCGACTTACACTTACGATACCGTCCAAATCTTCCGCCAGCAGTTTCCGTCCGCGCAACTCTGGTGGCTGATGGGCAGCGACAGCCTGATGAAGCTGCATACTTGGAAAAAATGGCAGATGCTCGTGCGCGAAACCAATATCGCCGTCGCGCTGCGCCAAGGCGGCAGCCTCAAACACGCCCCGCACCAGTTGCACGCGTGGCTGGGCAATGCGCTTCAGGACGGCAGCGTCCGCATCTTGTCCGCCCCGATGCATAATGTGTCGTCAACGGAAATCCGCCGCAACCTTGCCGGCCAAGGCGTTTCAGACGGCATACCGCCTGCCGCCGCCCGTTATATCCGAGAACACCGGCTGTACGAAAAATTATGATAAATAATACTCACTAGAAATATGAACAGCAAAACTAAACTTCGAGTTAATAAAATAATCGAACTGAAGCATCATATTGAGAATTGGGAAATTCAAACAAGCGAAGAGATCGAAAAGCTTCTTGTTGATTTTGAGAAACAGCCTAGGCAAGAAATGTCTTCTTATTATACGGAGCTTTTTAGAGATGTTCAATTTGCGGGTGTTTTGGTGCAAATAGCAAATAAGTATGCGGAAAACAGTAAAATCAATCGCTGTATAGTATCTGCTCTTGGGATGATGATGTGGAGGTATAAGCTTCCTGAGAGTGAGGAAATATATCGCCTTATGTTAGCGAATATTCAAAGAAAGGGAGTAGCTCTTTTTGTAGCATTTCATCTCCCTAAGATGAAAATGTTTGAGGAATTCCCGAATAAATGGGCCTATTTTATGAGTATACCTAAACTCTCTCCTAAAAAGACTTCTGCGGAATACTTTACTAACTTGGTCGAAGAATACGTTTACTTTGTACCTATGATGTATAAGTCAGAATTGATTCAATACTTCAGTTTGAAATATAGTGAAACAAAAAGTGAATATCTAAAAGATAGATATAAAAAAATACTAATAATCCTGCGGGATTAGTACTTAATTGAGTAATTTTTGAGGAAAAACATCAACCCGAAAAGTCAAATCAGTAAGGAACGGCTATAATGCCGTCTGAAAACATCCCGTTAGGAATATAATGAACGAGCAAGAACTGCAAGACCTGAAAAAAATGGTCGGGGTGGCCGTCAACGCCCTTGAAGACATCAAAGCCAAAGACATTTCCGTTTTGGAAACCCAAGACAAAACTTCGCTGTTTGCCCGCATGATTATCGCCAGCGGCGACAGTACGCGCCAAGTCAAAGCGCTGGCGAACAACGTTGCCGTCGATTTGAAAGAAGCCGGTTTTGAAATCCTCAGCACCGAAGGCGACAGCGGCGAATGGACGCTCGTTGATGCGGGAGATCTCGTCGTCCACGTTATGCTCCCCGCCGTGCGCGACTTCTACGACATCGACACCCTGTGGGGCGGAGAGAAACCGAGTTTTCACGCCGGAATGCAGAAGCCGTGGCACGCGGCAGACTGATTCCCGATGCCGTCTGAACCTTCAGACGGCATTTTCCTGTCAGGGAGAAAGCATTGAACATCACCGTCTTGGCAGTCGGCACCAAAATGCCGCGCTGGGTTGACGAAGCTGTTGCCGAATACGCCAAACGTTTCGGACGCGACATCGCCTACGCACTCAAAGAAATCAAACCCGAAAAACGCGGTGCGGGCGTGAATGCCGCCCAAGGTATGGCGGCGGAAGAAAAACGCATCCTCGAAGCCGTGCCGCAAGGCGCGTTCCTCGTCGTCCTTGACGAACGCGGCAAAGCACCGACCTCCGTCGAGCTGGCGGAACACCTCAAAAGCTGGCAGCAAAACGGCGAACACGTCTGTTTCGTCATCGGCGGTGCGGACGGCATGACCGACCGCCTCAAACAACAAGCCCGCATGATGATGCGCCTGTCCAGCCTCACCCTGCCGCACGGGATGGTGCGCGTCTTTCTGACCGAGCAGCTCTACCGCGCCGTTTCCATCCTGCACAACCATCCCTATCATCGGGAATAAGAAGGCTTTTGTCCGCACTCCCAATCGGTTAAAATCACCCCGTTATTTCTGAACACAGCAAAGGAATCCGCTATGGCACGCATGGTATTCTGCGTCAAGCTCAACAAAGAAGCCGAAGGCATGAAATTTCCGCCGCTTCCCAACGAATTGGGCAAGCGCATTTTTGAAAACGTATCGCAAGAAGCGTGGGCGGCGTGGACGCGCCACCAAACGATGCTGATTAACGAAAACCGTTTAAGCCTCGCCGATCCGCGCGCGCGCGAATACCTGGCTCAGCAGATGGAGCAGTATTTCTTCGGCGACGGCGCGGATGCCGTTCAGGGATACGTTCCGCAATAACGGTTTTCCGTTTTGAACACAGGCTGTCCGAAACTGCTTCAGACGGCCTTTAAAATACGCCGGACAACTTTATCTTCACGCAACCGGACAAATTTTGACATTGGGCAATGTTAAAATCCCCCATTATTCCCAACCGCGCTTTCAGGAGCAGATGATATGCAACACGACGTTTACGACTACACCGCGCATACGGTTTCTAAAAACACCGTCCTGCAGAAAACCTACCGCCTGCTCGGATTTTCATTCATTCCGGCAGCCGCAGGCGCGGTGCTTGCCGCCAATGCCGGCTTCAATTTTTACGCCGCCTTCGGTTCGCGCTGGATAGGGTTTGCCGTCGTGCTGGCGTTTTTCTACGGCATGATTCACGTCATTGAGAAAAACCGTTACAGCAATACCGGCGTTGCCATGCTGATGGTATTCACATTCGGTATGGGCGTATTGATCGGCCCCGTGCTGCAATACGCGCTCCATATTGCCGACGGTGCGAAAATCGTCGGCATTGCCGCCGCGATGACCGCCGCCGTCTTTTTAACGATGTCCGCCTTGGCGCGCCGGACCCGGCTCGATATGAACGCGCTCGGACGCTTCCTGACCGTAGGCGCGGTCATTCTGATGGTCGCCGTGGTTGCCAACCTGTTCTTGGGTATTCCCGCACTCGCCTTGACCATTTCCGCCGGCTTTGTCTTGTTCGGTTCCTTAATGATTATGTGGCAGGTACGCACCGTCATCGACGGCGGCGAAGACAGCCACATCAGCGCGGCACTGACACTGTTTATCTCGCTTTACAACATCTTCAGCAGCTTGCTCAACATCCTGTTGTCTTTAAACGGCGAGGATTGATGCCGGCAAAACGCCGTCCGGCTATGCCGTCTGAAAATGCTTCAGACGGCATTTTACTTTGGGCATACAATACGGATGCACGCACATATAGTGGATTAACAAAAATCAGGACAAGGCGACGAAGCCGCAGACAGTACAAATAGTACGGCAAGGCGAGGCAACGCCGTACTGGTTTAAATTTAATCCACTATAAAAACACAGCCGGCTATGAAGCCGGGAGGAATCAAATGTTACCAAATACACCGCGCCGCGCCGTTTATGCCGGCAGTTTCGATCCGCCCACATTGGGGCATCTGTGGATGATACGGCAGGCGCAATCTATGTTTGACGAACTCATCGTCGCCATCGGCATTAATCCCGACAAACGCAGCACCTATACCGTCGCTGAAAGGCAGGATATGTTGTGCGCCATTACCGACAACTTCCCAAACGTCAAAATTGAAGTGTTTGAAAACCGGTTTTTGGTGCATTACGCCCGTGAGGTAGATGCAGGATTCATCGTGCGCGGCATCCGTTCTGCCGCCGATTACGAATACGAACGCTCTATGCGCCATATCAACAGCGACCTCGCCCCCGAAATATCCACCGTATTCCTTATGCCGCCGCGCGAAATCGCCGAAGTGTCGTCCACTATGGTCAAAGGACTGGTCGGGCCGGAAGGCTGGACGGAAACCGTCAAAAGATATGTGCCGCCGGCCGTGTATCAAAAAATGATTGCAGAACATCACAAAAATGCCTGACAGAAAGCTTCTGTCAAATATATTCAGGTTCAAATATGTGGGAAATCTTATTCAGACACCAAGATTTTGTCGCCATCAATAAACCTCAAGGCATATCCGTCCACCGTTCCGACGGCGAAGTCAGTCTGACGGCAACACTTGCGGCACAGTTGGGCGTAGAAAAGGTATGGTTGCTGCACAGGTTGGACAAACAGACCGGAGGCATATTGCTGTTTGCCCTTAATCCCCAAAGTGCCGCTGTTCTTGCCGCACAGTTTGCCGAAAGGAAAATGAAGAAAACCTATTTGGCTTTGTCCGACCGCAAACCGTCCAAAAAACAAGGATGGATAAAAGGCGGCATGGAAAAATCCAGACGCGGGATGTGGAAGCTGACGCGCAATATGGAAAATATTGCCGTTACCCGTTTTTTCAGTATACGTATCAGTGAAAAAATGCGGCTGTTCATTCTTGAGCCTCATACGGGTAAGACACATCAGCTGAGAGTGGCAATGAAAAGTCTGGGCAGTCCTATTTTGGGGGACCGCTTATACGGAGGGACAGAATCCGAAACTATGTTCCTGTATGCATGGAAAATACAATTTACCTATCAACAACAAGAAATCGAAATTACTGCACCTTTGAAAAATGCATGGCAGGCTGAAAATATCTCTCATGCGCTGGAAGAATTTTATATGGCAAAAGCAGTTTAATAAATATAAATTAATTTATAAACAATATGATAAATATTTTTATAAAAATTTTTTAAGAAAACGGTTGACCGCAAATCTCTTCAAGCGTATAGTTCGCTTCTTCGCTGCTGACGAA